>CALEVZ010000010.1 GCA_937924755.1 uncultured bacterium | reverse complement strand
TCGATCTCGACCCATCGCAGGCGTCCCAGATCTCGGGGACCGGCTTCTTTTAAGGCAATGCACGGGGACCCGAACGGCGCCTGTTGGGGGTGATGGGCTCGCATGCCGCCCACGGAGATTGCTGATTCTACGTTTCCTTCTCAGAGTTCTTCGATGAGTCCCTTTTCCGCCAGGAGGATCAGGAAGGCGGCCACGTCCTCGCTGGCCTTCTCGATGTTGACGTCGAACTCATCGGCGATGCGGCGGCCAATGTCCTCGGCCGAGTGGCCCGGCTCGATGAGCTGCCAGATGGCGGCGGCCACTTCGTTCAGGACGTAGACGGTGTCCTCATCGCTTGCCCTGCCTTCCTCGGGCACCAGCACCGCCTCGTCGGCAACGGAACGCAGAACGAAACGCCCTTTGCGCGCATATTTCTTGGCGAATTTGGCCATCGGCATTATCCCTTCTCTGAAAGTTTACAGGCCTTTCCGGCGACTCTCAAGCAGGTCAATACCGCAAGAGAAAATCGAACAGCGCCCGAAACCCGTGCCAGGCCAGAACACCCCCAGCAGCCAGCAGCGCGTAGCGAACCAGAGCCTCACCCCCGGCCCGCGAAGAAATCCTGACGGTACGGTAATTACACCGGTGGCGGAGGTAGCGGCGCACGGGCAAAATAAAAACGCAGTTTTCGCTCGCGCCGGCGCCGCGTACGGGACCGTCGCATTCCTGTGGAGTCGCACTTGGGACAGCCCACCGCCTTCAAGGGCGCGGAGAATAGCAGAGTGTTCCGGCAACGCAGGGCGATTCGCAGAGACCAACGACACGGCAGAAAGGCGGGCGCCGGCGCCCGCTCCACGGGAAAGTGCAAGCCAGGAGCCCCCCACCCAGGCACGGGCCCGGCCACGGTCAGGAAGACGGGGAGGACGGGCACTCCCGCCTGTCCGGGTGGGGGCGGCGGTGGCCAGACAGGAGTGTCCGACCTCCCAGGGCACGTTCACCGACACGGACTGGGCCACGGAAACCGGGTTCGCCGGGATAAACCGTTCCGACTGAAGAGCGGGCCGGAGACCCGCGCACCCAGGGCTGCGCCCCCGGTGCCGGGGCATCTTCGAGGATTCCCACCATCCCGCGATACACTCCACCGGTGCCGCTTCTCCCCCTGCTGCTCTACCGCGCCCTGTTCAGTCTCGCTCTCCCGCTGGCCGCGCCGTGGCTGGTGTGGCGTAACCGGCGGCGGGGCCGGCCGCCCATGCGAGTGCGGGAGCGTCTGGGCCGCGGCCTGCCGCCGGTGCCGCGGGGCGGCGTGTGGGTGCAGGCGGTGTCGGTGGGAGAGGTGGCGGTGGCCAAGTTGCTCCTCAAGGAGCTGCGACGACGGCGTCCGGGCCTGTCGGCGGTGCTGACGTCCACCACCGCCACCGGCCTGCGCCTGGCCGCCGGGCCGCACCTGGCCGACGCCATCTTGCCTTTCCCCATCGATTTACCCCGGCCGGTGCGCCGCTTCGCCGACCACATCGCGCCCCGATTGCTGGTGTTGGTGGAGACGGAGCTCTGGCCGGAACTGCTGACCGAATGTGGCCGCCGCGGCGTGCCGGTGGCGATCGCCAACGCCCGCATTTCCGATCGTTCCTTCCCTCGCTATAAGGCCATCCGGCCGCTGCTGGCGCCGCTGCTCGCGCCGGTGTCGCTGGTGCTGGCCCAGGGCGAGGTGGAGGCGCAGCGTTTCGCCGCCCTGGGCATTCCCGCCGACCGCATCCAGGTCACCGGCAACATCAAGTTCGACGCTACGCCGCTCACCTCGCCCAGCTCGGTGAGCCGGGACATCTCGCGGCTGGCCGCCGGCCGCCCGGTGCTGGTGGCTGGCTCCACCATGGCAGGGGAGGAAGAGTTGGTACTGGAGGCCTGGCAAGGGATCGAAGCCAGCCGCCGGCCGTTTCTCCTGCTCGCCCCCCGCCACCCGGAGCGAAGCAAGGAGGTGTGTGCGCTGCTGGCCGCCCGCGGCCTCCCGGCGGTGCGCCGCACCGAGCTGGAGAGGGCTCCCGACCACGTCGATGTGGTGGTGCTGGATACCGTCGGCGAGCTGGCCGCCCTGTACGAACTGGGGTGTGTCGCCTTCGTCGGCGGTTCGCTGTTCCCCACCGGCGGTCACAACCCCATCGAGCCGGCCCGCTTCGGGCTACCCGTGCTCACCGGCCCCCATGTGCGCAATTTTGCCAGCGTCTACGCGGAGTTCCTGGTGGCCGGGGGGGCGCACGTGGTTCACGACGCGGTCACCCTGCGCCGGGCACTCACGGCGTGGCTCGACGACCCCGCCGCGGCCCGCCGGGTGGGGGAGGCGGGGCGGGCACTGCTGGCCCGGCACGCCGGCGCCACGGCTCGCACGGTGGACGCTCTGGAACCGCTGCTGTCCGCGCCATGCTGAATCCCGCCCTGCTTGCGCTCGCCTCCCGTCCCCTGGAGTGGATCAATGCCGCGGCCCATGCCACCTATAGGCGCGGCCTGCTCCCCACCCATCGTGCCCCGGTGCCGGTGATCTCGGTGGGCAACATCGCCCTCGGAGGCACGGGCAAGACCCCGCTGGTGGCGGCGCTGGCCCGCACCTTGCTGGCCGCCGGCACCAGACCCGCCATCCTCACCCGCGGCTACCGGCGGATGACCGCCGAACCGCGTCTCGTGCGGGGCGAGGAGGGGGTGCGCTGGGAGGAGATCGGCGACGAGCCGGCGTTGCTGGCGCGTGCGCTTCCCCGCCTCCCCATCGTGGTGGACGCCGACCGCGTGCGCGGCGCCGCCCGCGCCGTGGCCGAGGGGGGCGCCACCCACCTGCTGCTAGACGACGGTTTCCAGCACTGGCGGCTGGCCCGGGAGCTGGACATTGTGGCGACCCCCATGGCGGATCCCCTCTGCCGCCGGCAACCCAGGCGAGAGCACCCCAGAGCCCTGCGGCGCGCCCACGCCGTGCTGCTCACCGACTCTCACCCCGCCGGCGTGGCCGAAGCCCGAGCGGCCGTCAGGCGGGCAGCCCCCGGCGTCCCGGTGCTCGGCACTGCGGTCCTGCCCCGCGGCGTGCACCACCAGGGGGTGTGCCACCCCCCCCAGTGGCTGGCCGGCCGGCGAGTCATCGCGGTGGCCGGAATTGCCAACCCGGTGCGGTTTTTCAACCAGCTCGCCGCCCTCGGGGCAGAGCTGGTCACCTGCGTCCCCCTCCCCGACCACCACGTGCTCACCGAACCCCACGCCACCCGCCTGCTGCACCAGGCCGACCGCGACCGGGCACTGCTCATCCTCACCGCCAAGGACGTGGTCAAGCTCCCACCGCACCTGGCCCGCCCCGTCGCCTGGCTGGAAATCGAGGCGGTCCCCCTCGAGGGGAGCTTCCTCGATCTGCTCTCCCCCGTGCTATCGTCTCCCCCGTCGCGGCCACGCTGATGGCAACCGCACCGGTGGTGGAGGTCCCCGAACTCTCCCGGGCCTTCTGCCGGGGTTCCCGCCGCCGCCTCGCCCTCGATGGGGTGATCCTCACCGCCGGCGCCGGCGAGGTCCTGGGCCTGGTGGGGCCCAACGGCGCCGGCAAGACCACGCTGCTCTCCTAAGTCCTCAGCCTGATCTTTTCCACCGCCGGGACGGTGCGGGTGTTCGTGGGGGACTCCTGCGCCCTGTCGGTGGGCGGGCGCCTCGGCCAGCCCCCGCAGCGGCTCGTCTTTCCACGGCGCGCCATGGCCCGCTTCCTCCAGCTGCACCACGCCCTCGCCGGCCGCCCCTGCGCCCGCCGGGCCACCAAGGTAAAGGCCGCCCCCACCGGCGCCGGCCTGCCCTCCGATCTGGCCGCCCGGCCCGCCGTGGCGCCCCTGTACAATCCCGCCATGCTGGAGCGCGCCGCCCTCCACGCCCTCATCGACGCCTTCCCCCACCGCCGGGTGCTGGTGTACGGCGACGCCGTCCTCGATCGCTTCATCCTCGGCACCCCCAAGCGCATCTCCCGGGAGGCGCCGGTGATCATCCTGCGCTGGGAGGGCGAGCGCTGCGTCCCCGGCGGCGGCAGCAACGCCATGGCCAACCTGGCGGCGCTGGGGGGGGAGGTGGTGCCGGTCAGCGCGGTGGGGGACGACGAGGCGGGCCGCGCGCTGCTGGTCGCCCTGGAACAGGTGGGGGTGTCCACCGGGAGCATCATCGTCGCCCCCGGCTACCGCACCGTCACCAAGGTTCGCCTGCTGGGGGGCGGCGCCGGGTCCCTCAAGCACCAGATGGCGCGCTATGACATCGAAGACTGGCTGGGCGACGACGACGCTGTGCGAAAGCGGTTGCACGCCACCCTCACTGGGCTGGCGCCGAGCTGTGCCGCCGCGGCGATTTCCGATTACGGCTACGGGGTGGTGGATGCCGGAGGGGTGGCCGCCCTCCGCCACCAGCTGCCGGTCGGTACCCGCATCGTGGCCGACTCCCGCTTCGGCCTCCAAGAGTTACGGGGAATCGATGGCGCCACTCCCAACCTCGAAGAGCTGGAGGCCGCCGCCGGCCGGGCGCTGCACAGCGACGCCGAGGTGGCCGCCGCCGCCGAGGAGCTGCGGCGCCACCTGGGCGCGTCGTTCATCGTGGCGACCCGCGGCCGCGAGGGATTGACGCTGGTGCAGGAGGAGGAGAACCCCCTGCACCTGCCGGTGTACGGCACCGACCAGGTGGCCGACGTCACCGGCGCCGGCGACACCGTGCTCGCTACTCTGACCCTCGCCTTAGCCGCGGGAGCGTCGCCGGCGCAGGGGGCGGCGCTGGCCAATCTGGCCGGCGGCATCGTGGTGATGAAGCACGGCACCGCCACCCTGACCCGTCCCGAATTGCACCGCGCCGTGGAAGCGGCGACTTTTCTCCATGATTGATCCCTCCGCCAAACTGCTCGATCGCGCCACCGCCCGCCGGCGCGCCGCCGCCCTGCGCCAGGAGGGCGCCGTCATCGTCCTGGCCAACGGCGCCTTCGACCTCCTGCACGTTGGGCACGTGCGCTACCTGGCGGCCGCCCGCGCCCTGGGCGACAAGCTGTTTGTGGCTGTCAACTCGGACGCCTCGGCGGCGCGGCTGAAGGGGCCCGGTCGGCCCGTGGTGCCTGCGGAGGAGCGGGTGGAGCTGCTCAGCCACCTGGCCTGCGTCGATTACCTGGTGGTGTTCGACGAATCCACGGTGAGCGAGGTGCTGCGTGACATTCGCCCCCACATCCACGCCAAGGGCACCGACTACACGGTGGAAAGCGTTCCTGAGCGGGCGGTGGTGGCCGAGTGGGGAGGGACCACCGCCATTTGTGGCGACCCCAAGAACCACGCCACCACCGACCTGGTGGGCGAGATCGTGCGGCGCTTCGCGCACTTGTGTTCGCCTCCTCCCCGGGTGTGAGAGCAACGCGCATTCTCCTCACCCGCCTGTCGTCCCTGGGGGACGTGGTGCACACCTGGCCCCTGGTGGAGGCGCTGGCGCGGCTTTCGCCCCGCCCCCATCTCACCTGGGTGGTGGAGGAGCAGTACCTGCCCCTGGTGGCGCCCCATCCGGCGGTGGATTGCGCAGTGCCTGTCGCCACCCGTCGCTGGCGGCGACGGCCAGGGGCGCACACCCTGGGGGAGATTCGCGGGGTCGTGACCCTTCTCCGCCAGGGCCCACCGGAGGTCGCCCTCGATCCCCAGGGACTGGTGAAGTCGGCCATCTGGGCCGCCCTTGCGAAAGCGCCGCGGCGCATCGGCCTGGCCGCCGAGGTGCGGCGCGAGCGGGTGGCCGGTCTCTTCTACAGCGAAACCTCCCCGTCGCCTCGACCCCGTCGCCACGCGGTGGATGTCGCCCTCTCCATGCTGCCGGCGCTGGGCGTCGAGCCGCCCTGGGGGGCGTGGCCGGACGGCCGGTTCCTCCTCCCCCGCAGCGCACCGATCCACCCCCACGCCGCCGAAGAGGGCCCGGTAATGCTGCTACCCGGCACCGGGCGCGCCAGCAAAACCTGGGGGGCGGGTTCGCTGATCGAGCTGGCGAGGCGCCTGGCCGACGCGGAGTGGGAGGTGGAGGTGCTGTGGGGCCCGGCGGAACACCACCTGGCGATGGCCGTCGCTGCGGCGGCCAGAGTGCATCTGGCGCCGCCAACGCCCCTGGCAGAACTGCCGGCCTATCTGGCGCGGGCACGTGGCGTGGTGGGTGGTGACACCGGCCCCGCCCACTTGGCGGCCGCGCTCGGGGTGCCCACGGTGATGTTTCACCTGGACACCGACCCGCGGCGCTCGGGAGCGCGGGGCAGCCGCGTCGCCCTCCTGGACGGCCGCCCCGGCGCGGCGCCGGCTCTCACCCCGGCAGCGGTGGCCGCCACCGCCATGGCCACCTTTACCGCCAGCCGGAGTTAGAATGTCCAGACGCACGATGCCGGAGCGCGGCGATGGGATGCTAAAATCGTTCCGCTTGTAACGGGAAAGGCGCGAAGGGAGTTGCATGGCATTACGACTCGGCGATCTGCTTTTGAAGGCACAACTCATTACGCAGGATCAGCTCAACAAGGCGCTCGAGGAGCAACGCAGTCTCGGGGGGCGTCTGGGCGAGGTCCTATTGCGCCTCGGCTACGTCAGCGAAGAAGACATCATCGAGTGCCTCTCTCACCAGTTTGGGGTGCCCTCCATCAACCTCCGCCACTTCGAAATCGACGAGGCGGTGGCCAAGCTGGTGCCGGTGGATTTGCTGCGCAAGTACAACGTCATCCCGGTCAACAAGACGGGCGCCACGTTGACCGTCGCCATGGCCGACCCGACCAACATCTTCGCCATGGACGAGATCACCTTTATGACCGGCTACCGCGTCGAGCCGGTGGTGGCCTCGGAGGAGGCGATCCGCGCCGCCATCGACCGACACTTCGGCTCCTCCCGCGAGATCGAGCTCAAGAAGGTGATGGAAGACCTCTCGCAGGTGGACGAGGCGGCGCTCGAGCTGCTCGAAGAGAGCGAGGACATCGATCTCCATCGGCTCGAGGAGGAGTCCTCGGAGGCGCCGGTGGTGCGCCTGGTCAACATCATCCTCACCGACGCCATCAAGCGCGGCGCCTCGGACATCCACATCGAACCCTACGAGAAGGTGTTCCGCGTCCGCTACCGCATCGACGGCATCCTCAACGAAGTGATGACGCCGCCGTTGCGCCTTAAAGACGCCATTGTCTCGCGAGTGAAGATTCTCTCCAAGCTGGACATCGCCGAAAAGCGCCTGCCCCAGGACGGGCGCATCAAACTCAAGGTCAAGGTGGAGGGAAAAGCCCGCGATCTGGATTTTCGCGTCTCGACGCTGCCCACGCTGTTCGGCGAGAAGGTGGTGCTGCGCCTTCTCGACAAGGAGAACCTGCAGCTCGACCTCACCAAGCTGGGGTTTGAAAAGTCGAGCCTCAAACGCTTCGAGGACGCCATCTTAAAGCCTTACGGCATGGTACTGGTGACCGGGCCTACCGGTTCGGGCAAGACCAACACCCTCTATTCGGCGCTGTCGCGCATCAACACGCCGACGGTCAACATCCTCACCGCCGAGGACCCGGTGGAGTTTCAGCTGCCGGGCATCAATCAGGTGCAGATGAAGGACAACATCGGCTTGAACTTCGCCGCCGCCTTACGCTCGTTTTTGCGCCAGGACCCCAACATCGTGCTGGTGGGCGAGATCCGCGACTTCGAAACCGCCGAAATTGCCGTCAAGGCGGCGCTTACCGGCCACTTGGTGCTCTCCACCCTGCACACCAACGACGCCCCCTCCACCGTGTCGCGGCTGATGAACATGGGGATCGAGCCCTTTCTGGTGGCCACCTCGGTCAACGTCATCGCAGCGCAGCGACTGGTGCGCCGCATCTGCAGCCAGTGCAAGGAGGAAACCGAGGCGCCGGTACAGGCGCTGCTGTCGGTGGGGTTCTCGGAGGCCGAGGCGCCGACCCTGCGCCTCTACCACGGCAGGGGCTGCGAGCGCTGCAACGGCACCGGCTACAAGGGCCGGGTAGGGCTCTTCGAAGTGATGGAACTCACCGAAGATATCCGCGAGTTGATCCTCTCCGGCGCCACCGCGGTAGAATTGCGGCGGAAGGCCATCGAGGAGGGTATGATCACGCTGCGCCAGTCGGGCCTGCAAAAAATCCGCGACGGCGTCACCACTATCGACGAGGTGGTGCGGGAAACGGTGCTGTAGGAGAGGGGGCAGACGATGCCGGTAACCTTGCACGAGCTCTTGCGAACCATGGTGGAGCGCGGCGCCACTGACCTCCATATCACCACCAACACATCGCCGGTGATTCGCGTCCACGGCCAGCTGGAGCGGCTGCCCATGCCTCCCCTCACCGCACCCGACACCAAACGCCTCTGCTACTCGGTGCTCACCGACGCACAGAAGCACCGCTTCGAGGACACCCTCGAACTCGACCTGTCCTTTGGCATCAAGGGGCTGGCCCGCTTCCGCGCCAATATCTTCCTGCAGCGCGGCGCCGTGGCCGGGGCCTTCCGGCGTATTCCCTTCGATATTTTAAGCTTCAAGGAGCTGGGTCTGCCCCCGGTGGTCGAAACGCTGTGCAACAAACCGCGCGGGCTGGTGCTATTCACCGGCCCCACCGGGTCGGGGAAATCCACTAGTCTGGCAGCGATGATCGACAAGATCAACAGCGAGCTGCCGGTGCACATCGTCACCATCGAGGACCCCATCGAGTACCTGCACACCCACAAGAAAGCCATGGTCAACCAGCGGGAGCTGCACGCCGACACCCGCTCCTACCCCAACGCCCTGCGCTCGGCGCTGCGGGAGGACCCCGACGTGGTCCTCATTGGCGAGATGCGCGATCTGGAGACCATCGAATCGGCCTTGCGGATCGCCGAGACCGGCCATCTCACCTTCGCCACCCTGCACACCAACTCGGCGCCCCAGACCATCAATCGGATCATCGACGTCTTCCCCGAGCACCAGCAGGCGCAGGTACGCGCCCAGCTTTCCCTGGTGCTGGAGGGGATCGTCTGCCAGTCGCTGCTACCCCGGGCCAGCCGCGACGGCCGGGTGCTGGCGTGCGAAATTCTCATCCCCAACGCCGCCATTCGCAACCTCATCCGCGAGGACAAGATCCATCAGATCTACTCAACCATGCAGTCGGGCCAGCTCAAGCACGGCATGCAAACATTCAACCAGTCGCTGGCGACGCTGTATCAGCGCCGCCTCATCACGCTGGACACAGCCCTGTCCTACAGCTCCAACCCCGAGGAGCTGCAGGACATGATCAACCGCGGCACCGGCGTCGTGCAGCCGGCGGCGGCGTCGCGTCCCACCGGGAGGGTCTAGGAAATGCCCACCTTCGAATGGAAAGGTCGTGACCGCGCCGGCCGAGCGCAAGGCGGTGTTCTGGTTGCCGATTCCAAAGAGGCGGTGCTGGCGGTTCTGCGCCGGCAGCAAGTGGTACCCATCACGGTCAAGGAAAAGGGCAAGGAGATCGCCCTGCCGCGCTTCCGCAAGGGCATCGATGACAAGACACTGGCGGTGTTCACGCGGCAGTTCTCGGTGATGATCGACGCCGGCCTGCCCCTGGTTCAGTGCCTGCAGATCCTGGGCGAGCAGCAAGAGCACAAGGCGTTTCAGCGCATCATCATGCAGGTCCGCGAGGACGTTGAATCGGGCTCCTCGCTGGCCTCGGCGCTGGGCAAGCACCCGTCGGCGTTCAACGACCTGTATGTCAACATGGTGGCGGCGGGTGAGGCGGGCGGCATCCTGGACACCATCCTGCAGCGGCTGGCGGTGTACATCGAGAAGGCGGCCAGGCTGAAGGCCCAGGTCAAGTCGGCGATGATCTACCCAGTGACGGTCATCGCCATCGCCACCGTCGTCGTGTACATCATTCTCTGGAAGGTGATTCCGGTTTTCGCCACGCTGTTCGCCTCCCTGGACGCGGATCTGCCGCTGCCCACCCGCATCGTCGTCGCCCTGTCCAACTTCATCGGCCGGTTCTGGTGGCTCGTCTTCCTTCTGATTGGCGCCAGCATCGTGGCGGTGAACCGCTACTACAAGACCAAGCAGGGCAAGATGGTGATTGACCGGCTGCTGCTGAAGGCCCCGGTGGTCGGCCTTATCCTGCGCAAGATCGCCGTGGCGCGCTTCTGCCGCACCTTGGGAACGCTCATGTCGGCCGGTGTGCCGCTGCTGGAATCCCTGGACATCACCGCCCGCACCTCGGGTAACGCGGTGATCGAGCAGGCCATTCTGGAGGTGCGCAAACAGGTCGAAGAGGGCAAAACCCTCTCCGAGCCGCTGGGGGCGACCCAGCAATTCCCTCCCATGGTGGTGCACATGATCTCGGTGGGAGAGAGCACCGGGGCGTTGGACACCATGCTGGGCAAGATCGCCGAGTTCTATGAGGAAGAAGTCGACATCGCCGTCGCCGGCATGATGAAGCTGATCGAGCCAATGATGATCTTCGTCCTCGGCGTGGTCATCGGCGGCATCGTCATTTCCATGTACCTGCCCATGTTCGACCTGATCTCCAAGATCGGATGAGGGATCACAATCGCGACCGGGAGTGGCGGCCACTGCCACCGGCCGCCGCCTCCCGCTTGGAGAGGCAGCTCATTCGCTGGTTGATCGGCCTTCGCCTGCTGGCCGTCACCGCCCTGCTGATCGGTGCTCTGTTGGTGCAGACCACCACCGACGAGCTGCTCCCCATCGGCTCCCTCACCCGCGTTACCGGCGCGACGTATCTACTGTCGCTGATCTGGATCGCCCTGGAGCTGCTAGGGGTGCCGGCGCGCACCTGCGGCGCCGCCCAGCTCACCGGTGATCTGCTGCTGATTTCCGCCATCGTCTACTTCACCGGCGGCGTGTGGTCGCCGTTTCCCTTCCTCTACCTGGTGACCGTGGGCCTGGCCGCCCTCATCTTCGGGTTGCGAGGCGCCCTGCTGGCGGCGGGGGGGGCGTTTGCCCTGTACGGGTCGCTGGTGGTGGCCATCCTCTACCGCCTGGTGTCCCCTCCCCTGCCGCAGCTGTACCGATCACTGCCTTCCAGCTCGAGCCTGGCCTTCCAGCTCTTCGTGACCGCCGCGGGCTTTGCTGTTGTCGCCCTGCTCACCTCCTACCTGGCGCACTCGGCGCACCAGGCAGAGGCCAACCTGGTGCGGGAGAGACTGGCCAAGGAACGACTCCTGGCCCTCTCGGCGGACATCGTGCACTCGGTGGATTCGGGAGTGATTGCCACCGACCCTCGGGGCACCATCATCCTCGCCAACCCCGCCGCGCACCGCATCACCGCCGACCCCGCCGGGTTGGAGGGACGGCCAATCCACCAGGCCCTGCCCGTGCAGGGTGTGGACTGGAACGAGATCATCTCCCACGTCGAGCGCTCAGCCCAAACACCGCGCCGTGTGGAAGGCTCCTTGGCCGACCAGGGGCCCCCCTTGGGCTTGAGCATCAGCCCACTGGCAGGGGAGGACGGATCGCTGGTGGGTATGGTGGTGCACTTCCGCGACCTCACCCAGGTGCGCGAGGAGGAGCGCCAGGAGCACCTGCGCCAGCGCATGGCGGCGGTGGGGGAAGTGGCCGCCAGCATCGCCCACGAGATCCGCAACCCGCTGGCCTCCATCTCCGGAGCGGCGCAGGTGCTGGCCCGTTTGCCGGCACTGGGGGACAGCGAGCAGCGGCTGCTGCGCATCATCGTCGAGGAGTCGCGGCGGCTGTCGGCCATCATCGAGTCTTTCCTGGGCTACGCTCGCCCCCCCGCCCTGCAAAAGGGCCCCTGCGACGTGGCTCGCACCCTCGAGGAGGTGCTGACCCTGTTCTCCCATTCCCCGGAAGTGACCGCTCGCCATCTCGTCGAGACCCAGATCGTGCCTCATCCCCGCCCGGTTATCGCCGACGAGGGCCAGCTCCGGCAGGCGTTCTTCAACCTGGCCCGCAACGCGGTCCAGGCCATGCCGGCGGGTGGTACGATGCGGGTCGAGGCCGCTCCGGCGGGTGACCACTACGTGGTGCGATGGCGGGATGAGGGCGTCGGCATGGAGGCTGCACAGATACGCGAGATTTTCCAACCTTTCAAGGCCTTCCGCACCGGCGGTACGGGTCTGGGGCTGGCCGTAGTGTACTCCATCGTCACCGAGCACCGGGGTGACATCCGGGTCGAGAGCACCCCGGGCGAGGGCACCACCTTCGTGCTGAGCCTGCCCATGGAGGCGGCCTGATGCGCACCATCCTCGTCATCGACGATGAGGCCAACCTGCGGCAGCTTTTGCGGATACTGCTGGAGGGCGAAGGCTACGCGGTGCACGAGGCGGCCACCTATCAGGACGCTTTGCAGGCGCTCGCCACGGTGCGCTTCGACGTGGTGATCTGCGACATCTTCCTGCCGGACGGCAATGGCCTGGATTTGGTTCGCACCTGTCACGGTTCCCACCCGAAGACCAAGTTCATCGTCATCACCGCCCACACCACCCCGGCGCACGCCCTCGCCGCTCTACGGGACGGGGCCGTGGAGTACATCTCCAAGCCCTTCGACGTGGAGGAACTCAAGCTCATCATCGCCAAGCAGCTCCTCAAAGGGCAGGGCGAGGCGCTCACCGGCGGCGCCGGAGCACGTTTCGTGGGGCAATCCCGCGCCATGCGGCCGATCCTCGAGCGCCTCCCCCAGGTGGCACGCTCGGACGCCACCGTAGTCATCCAGGGCGAATCCGGTACCGGCAAGGAGCTGATGGCCCGTGCCATTCATGACGCCTCACCGCGGGCGACGCGTCTCTTTGTCCCGGTCAACTGCGGCGCCCTGCCGGAGGGGCTTTTGGAGAGCGAGCTGTTCGGCCACGTGCGGGGGTCGTTCACGGGAGCGGTGCGGGACAAGCGTGGGCTGATGCAGGAAGCCCACGGCGGCACGCTGTTTCTCGACGAGATCGGCGAGCTGTCGCCCAACACCCAGGTGGCGCTGCTGCGCGCCCTGCAAGAGCGCTCAATTCGACCGGTGGGCGGCAACCGCGAAATCGAGATCGACGTCCGCATCATTGCCGCCACCAATCAGGACCTCGCCAGGGCCGTGCGAGAGAACCGCTTTCGGGAGGATCTCTACTACCGCATCAACGTCATCCAGCTCCATCTCCCGCCCTTGCGGGAGCGGGTGGAGGACATCCCCGAACTCGCCCGCCTGTTCGTGGAGCGCGCCTGCCACCGGGCGCGCATCCCGGTCAAGCAGATCCACCGCGACGCCATGGGGGTGATGGAGGCCTATCCCTGGCCCGGTAACGTGCGGGAGCTGGAAAACGTCATCGAGCGCATGGTGGCCATGGAACCCTCCAACCTCCTCACCGTCTCCTCTCTCCCCCCCGCCCTGTTGGGTTCAGATTCCCGGGAGCCGGTGCGTCGCCTGCACACCGTCCCCGAGGAAGGGCTCGACATCGAGGCGTACCTGGACAACGTGCGACTGGACCTCATGCGCCAGGCTCTGCAGCGCGCCGGGGGCGTGCAGAAGCGCGCCGCCGAGTTGCTGCGCATGAGCTACCGCGCCTTTCGCTACCACGCCGAGAAGTACCGCATCGCCACGGAGGAATAGATGCTGCTGGCCCTTGCCGTTGTGCTGGCGTCCACCGCTCCGCCCCAACCGCTCTGCACGTTCCCGGACGGTACGGTGATCCGGCTGGAGTTGGCCATCACCGAGGAGGAACGAGAGATGGGTCTGATGTTCCGCGACTCGCTGGCGGAGAACGCCGGTATGCTGTTCATCTTCGACTCGGCGGCGCGCTGGCCGTTCTGGATGAAAAACACCTTCATCCCCCTCGACCTGGTGTGGCTGGATGACACCGGAGTGATCACCGACGTGCGGGCCAACGTCCAACCCTGCCGTCGTGACCCATGCCCCAGCTACACCCCCCAAGCGCCCGGACGGGCCGTGCTGGAGCTCAAGGGCGGCGTCGCCACCGCCCACGGGTTGGTGCCGGGGCAGAAACTCACTTTTACCAACGTCAAGGGCTACCCCCTCCCGCGAAGGAGCACGCCGTGAATCTGCGACGGGCCGTCTTCCCGGTGGCCGGCTTCGGCACCCGCTTCCTGCCCGCCTCCAAGGCCATCCCCAAGGAGCTGATCCCGCTGGTGGACAAGCCGGCGGTGCAATACGTAGTCGAGGAAGCGGTGGCCGCCGGCATCGACACCGCCATCTTCGTCACCGCCGAAGGCAAGTCAGCGCTGGAGGATCACTTCGATCGCTCGCTGCGGCTGGAGGCGTTCCTGGAGGCACGCGGCAAGGTTGCCCTACTGGAAGAAATGCGGCGGCTGGGCTCCCTGGTCGAGGTGGTCACCGTGCGGCAGAAGGAGGCATTGGGACTGGGGCACGCCGTCCTCCAGGGGGCCCGGGCGGTGGGCGACGAGGCCTTCGCAGTGCTGCTGGGCGACGACGTCATCATCGGGCACCCCCCCGCCATCGGTCGCCTCGCCCAGCTGCACGCGGCGACCGGAGCGCCGGTGGTGGCAGTCATGGAGGTGTCCCGGGAGGAAATCCGCCACTATGGGTGCGTGGCCGGGGAGCCGGTGGAGGAAGGCGTGTGGCGGGTCCATGATCTGGTGGAAAAGCCTCATCCCGACGAGGCACCCAGTAATCTGGCGGTGATCGGGCGGTATATCATCACTCCCCAGGTGGTACAGGAACTGAAGGACACCCCCTTCGACCGGGGCGGAGAGATCCAGCTCACCGAGGGGCTGCGGCGAGCCGCCCAGCGCGCTCCCCTGTACGCCTGCACCTTCCCGGGCGAGCGCTTCGACGCCGGCAACAAGCTGGACTTCCTGCGCGCCACCGTCACCCTCGGGCTGCGCCACCCCGAACTGGGGGAGGGGCTGCGCCGCCACTTGGAAGAACTGCTGGCCTGAGCCCGAAGGTCGCGGCTGGCTTCTGCTGCAAGACCCCAGTTCGCCGTGCGCGGGGATCAGGTGGTGGGGGTAGTTGCCGTGCTCGGCGTCGCCTTGGCGGCCTCACCGGAGGCCGGCTTTGCGGCGTCGCTCGCCGCCGGCTTGGCGGCCTCGGCGGGAGCTTTGTCGGCGCTGCCCTCCCCGTCGCGTGCCGAGCCGTTGCCGTTGCCTTTGCGGCCGTAGTCAGTGATGTACCAGCCGCTGCCGCGAAACTGCAAGGCCGGCGCAGATAGCAGTTTTTCCATGGCGCCACCGCAAACCCGACATTCAATCAAAGGGGGATCTCCAACGAGCTGCAGAACTTCCACACACTCGCCGCAGTCGGAGCAGCGGTACTCGTACAGGGGCATGGGAAACCTCCGGACACGGGCTTAGCGTGTCCAACTCATATTTTATGCTCACCAAAGCCACTTGTCGAGGGGACCTGAACCTTGATGCCAGCGGTGCCCTCCCGCTCCATGCGCACCAGGCCTAGGCAAAAGAAGGCGTAGAGGATGCGGGCGTTCAGCCCCGGCGAGTATGGACCGCGCTCGCACAGCTCGTAGAGGGTGCGGCGACCGTCCACCATGGCGAGGAGCTGCTCCTCCCCGGGCTCCAGCTCCAGCGTCGAGTGCAGCTCCTCGGCGGGTACCCGTCCGAACACCGCCCCCTTGGACCCCAGCCGCGCCACCATCCGCTTCGGGTCGGGCACCGTCTTGCACCCGTGCACCACCGCCCGGGGCGTGGGGATGCGCAGCTTGTACACCTCGTCGGCGCCATAATTGCCCAGGGTGAAGGTCACCTTCCCCTCCGGCAGGGCGAACAAGCTCCAGACGATGCGCTGCACCTGCTCGAGCACCGCCGCGCGCATCTCTTCCGGCGTCAAGAGTCCCATCTCAACCAGCACCTGACCGTGCCGCTTGCCCGGGTTGTCCAGCAGCAAGAGGGTCGAGGCGCGGTGCTGCTCCATGGTGATGCGCCCGGCGGCCACCAGCATTTCCCCCAAAGAGTCGGCGCGGTTGGTGGAAGTGGCGAAAATGATGTCGCCGCCGGCGATGTAGACGCGCTTGATGTCGTCTTCGGGACGCACCTCGAGCACGCCGGGGACCTTGTAGCGGTGGATGGTCGCGAGGATCTCAGGCAGTGGCGTCTCGCCGAGATCGCCAACGTACATGTGCTTCCCGCTCGCGCTCACGACTGGAATGGTATCACGCGAGGCAGCTACCAGCTCTCACCCTCGAAAGCGCATGGCGGAAGCGCATGGGAATCGAACCCACCCCTCGCACCGCCGAGGCACGAGGCAACGGTTTTGAAGACCGCGAGAGCCACCAGGCCCCGAGCGCTTCCAGGGCGAGTGTAGCACCGCCGCCAGCGCCAGCCGTTCCCCCTAGGGAGCGCCTGTCCCACCGTTGACACCCCCGCCGGCATCTGCTAGTTTTCTCTTCCCTTGGTGGGGCCGTAGCTCAGCTGGGAGAGCGCTTGAATGGCATTCAAGAGGTCGACGGTTCGATCCCGTTCGGCTCCACCATTTAGTTCGGGGGGTCCGGTCGCCCCCCACCCACACCCCCGCGCCCTCGACCCCCCGCGCCCCCCCTCGCGCCGCGGGCATAGCCCGACGGCGCTCGATCCTCACCCCCTCCCACCTCCCTCGTTCGGGGGGTCCGGTCGCCCCCCCGTCGGGGCGCCGGCAGAGCCGCCTGCGGCTCGTCTCTCACCTCCGCCCCTGCCTCCGTTCGGGCAGCCAAGTCGGCCGCCGCGTCCGACGACGTGGCTTCGCAGCCATAAGGGGAGGGCCTGGCTTTTACGGAATCCCGCGTCGTCGATCAGGAGCGTGACGCCAGGGCGTCGCGGAACGACACCATGCGCCCGGCCTCCTCGTCGTACAGGCGCAGTCGCAGGCACTGCAGGCTCGAGAGCAGCGTCAGGCGGTTGACCTGCTGCAGTTGGGGCTCCCCGCGGTGGCAGCGCTCCAACTTGTAGTTGGGGATGCGCGGGCTCAAATGATGGATATGGTGGAAGCCGATGTTCCCTGTGAACCACTGCAGCACCCGCGGCAGCTGGTACAGCGAGCTGCCGCGCAGCGCCGCGGCGAGGAAATCGCGCTGGCCCCCGCGCGCCCAGTACACCCGCTCGAACTGATGCTGGACGTAAAACAGCCAGATCCCGGCGGCGCCGCCGATGGCCAGGATCGGGAGCTGCACCAGCAGCATGGCTTTGAAGCCAATGGTCAGGGTGAGTGCGGCGCCGGCCGCCACCAGGGCGAGGTTGGTCAGATGCACGGAGAGCCTCTCCCGCGGCCCGCTGCCGGCGCGCGGGATGCGCTGCTTGACGAGAAACACCCACAACGGCCCCACGGCGAGCAGAAGCACGGGGTTGCGGTACAGCCGGTAGGTCAGCCGTCGCCACGGCGTTGCCTGCCGGTACTCCTCGACCGTCATGGTTTCCACGTCACCCAGGCCGCGTCGATCGAGATCGCCGGCGGTGGCGTGGTGGAGAGCGTGTTCGCGGCGCCAGTCGAAGTACGGCGTGAAGGTCAAGACACCGGTGATAAAGCCCACCGCGTCGTTGGCGCGGCGGGAGGCGAAGAAGGAGCCGTGGCCGCAGTCGTGGAAGATGATGAAGATCCGCACCAGAAACCCGGCCGCCAGCACCGACGTGACGAGGGTCAACCAATACGACACGGCGAGCAGGTGGTAGCTGGCGGTCCACAGGGCCACATACGGCACCACGCTGTTGGCCAACTGCCACAGGCTGGCGCGCAGCTCCGGCTGCTGGTAAGGCGCCACCATCTGCTTCCAGCTGCGGCGCAGCTCTTCTGTGGGGTTTCCCGTCGGGGCGTCTGCGGTCGCGCTCATGATCACTGAAACCGTCGGCGCAGCGATGGGATTCCCGCCTGCCCCCGCCGCGCCAACAGGCGGGCCGCTGCGAGGGACACGGTCGTCATCGACTATCATGTTCTTCGTGAGCGCATGGCGATTGGTCGGCGTGTACGGCATCACCCTCGGCGTGTTTCTTGTCCTCGACGGCTTCTGGCTGGGCGCGATCGCCCGCGGTTTCTACCGGCGCGAGCTCGCTTTCCTGCTCGCCGAGGAGGTGCGCTGGGGGGCGGCGGCGTTGTTTTACCTGCTGTACGTGGCCGGCGTGCTGACCGTGGTAGTGCTGCCGAATCAGGAGGCGACGCTCCTGCGCACCGTGGTGCTCGGCGGCGTGTTCGGGTTGTGTGCCTACGCCGCCTACGACCTCACCAACCTGGCGACAGTGGCGCGCTGGCCGCTTGCGGTGACGGTGGTGGACATGGTCTGGGGCACCGTCCTGACGGCCGCCACCGCCCTCGGCGGGGGTCTGGCGGCGCGCTGGCTGCTGCGATCGTAGCGCCTTGACCCGGACGGCGCGTCGACGGCGGGCCGGGCGAGACGTTCGACGCCTGGCGGGTTGCAACCCCTGCAGGACCGGCAATGGAATGTTCCCTGGCCCGCCCGCGCTCTCGAAGCTGTGACAAGGACACGTGCGGCCGCCGCCCTGCTCGCTCTCGCCTGCGCCGCGGGCGCCTGTCAGCCGGGCGGCCGCGCTGACGCCCGCCCCGGCGAGCGGCAACCCGCCGCCGGCGCCAAGGAGAACGCTATGTCGTCGATCAAGCTGTCCGCCTCAGGGTACGACGTCACGCCGCTGCCACGGGAGAAGGTGGTCGCCTTGGCGGCGCGCCTGGATGCCGAGTCCTACCGCGTCACCCAGAAGGCCGGCACCGAACCGCCCTTCTGCGGTACGCTGCTGGACAACAAAAAGGAAGGGATCTACGCCTGCGTCGTCTGCGGTCTGCCGCTGTTCTCGAGCGAGTACAAGTTCGACTCCGGCACCGGTTGGCCCAGCTTTTCGCGCGAGTTCGACCCCGCCCACGTCGCCCGCCGCCGGGACACCAGCCACGGCATGGTGCGCACCGAAATCGTCTGCGCCCGCTGCGGCGCTCACCTGGGCCACGTTTTCGACGACGGCCCGCGCCCCACCCGCGAGCGCCACTGCCTCAACTCGGCCTCCCTGGTGTTTTTCGAGAAGGGCGCCGAACTGCCACCAGAAAGCCGCCCTCTGCGGCTCGAAACCGCCTACTTCGCGGGCGGGTGCTTCTGGGGGATCGAGCACTACTTCCAGCAGGGCCCGGGCGTGGTGGAGGCGGTGAGCGGGTACATGCAGGGGCACGTGGAGCGCCCGACCTACAAGCAGGTGTGCACCGGCACGACCGGCCACGCGGAGACCGTCAAGGTGGTGTTCGACCCGGCACGCATCAGCTACCGCCGCCTGTTGGAGGCGTTTTTCGCCATGCACGACCCCACCCAGCTGAACCGTCAGGGGCCGGACGTGGGCACCCAGTACCGCTCGGGGATCTGGTACGTCGACGACGAGCAGCGCCGCCAGGCGGAGGAGTACATCCGGGAGCTGTCCGCCTCCGGCCGCTACTCCCGCCCCATCGTCACCCAGCTGGAGCCGGCCAGGACCTTCTGGCCCGCCGAGGACTACCACCAGGACTACATCGCCACCACCGGCGCCGCCTGCCACGTGGCCAACCCTTGGTGAGGGACAACCGGACCGGAGATCCTCACCTCACCCCGGCTCGTGCCCCCTCCTCGGGGACCGCCACCAGAGCCGGGGCCAGGCGGTTGTAGGCCACCCGCAGAGCCAGGGCCAGGGCCAGCGCCCCCACCCCTAACCCCGCCTTGGCCAGGGGCGGGCCGGTGAGGGCCAGGCGCAGGAACACGGTGCTCACCGCAAAGCCGGAGTTGCGCAGCACCACCGCGTAGGTGGACGAGTAGCGCAGGGCCAGCAGCACCAGCAGCACATCGGAGAAGATCAAAACGGTGTAGAAGGTCTCAAAGAACGGGTAGGGCTCCAGGCCCCGCGCCAGGCGCAACCCGTCCCCGGCGGCGATGATCCCCAACACCAGCAGCAGGGCCAGGGCCACCAGCTTCTTGGAGGCCACGTAGGACCACCGGGCGTCGGGGTCGGCGGACAGGGGGACGTCTTTCTGCTGGCGATAGAAGAGCCCCAGCCCCACGAAGATCACCAGCGCCCCCCCGGCCGCCGCCGCCATGTCCAGCACCGCCGGGCGCACCGCCTCCCAGGTCACCGGCTCGGGAAAGGCGGTGAACTCCTTGAAGGTCTGTCGCACCAAGATGAGCGACAGGATCTCGAACTGCTTGCCCACCGACAGCGACACCGACTGGGCCAGGGTGAGCACCAGGGCGATGACCTCGAAAAGGAGGAGAAGGGTGAAAGCCAGGTCCACGGCGTAAAAGTGGTTGGTGGGCAGGGCTGCGGCCACCTCCCAAGGCCACCACCCGCGACGGTTGGCCTCGATGGCGGCCAGGGCGCCCAGGAAAGTGATCACCAGCACCGTACCCACCCGGCGCTGGGTGAGGGCACTGGCCCACACACGCTCCAGCCGGTCGAAGACCCCCTCCGTCCCTGCCAACACCCTCCGCGAGAATCTCACCGGGGCATGATGCCATTACCCACGCACCCTGACCAACCGCGACGGCCGAAGGGATCTTTACGAGCCCCCCTCACTCCTCCAGGGTGCTGGTATCCCCCTCCGGCTGGCCCAGCGCCCGGGCCTTGAGCACCCGCCGCATGATCTTGCCCGAGCGGGTCTTGGGCAGGCTCGCCACGATTTCCACCACCTCCGGCCGGGCGATGGGGCCCACCTCCCGGGCCACGTGGTCGGCCAGCTCGTGGGCCAGCTCCGGCGAGGCGGCCACCCCCGCCCGCAGCAGCACGTAGCAGCGGATGGCGTGGCCCTTCACCTCGTGGGGCACGCCGATGGCCGCCGCCTCGCTCACCGCCGGGTGGGACACCAGAGCCGATTCGATTTCCGCGGTGCCCAGCCGGTACCCCGAAACCTTGATGACGTCGTCGGTGCGGCCGATGATCCAGAAATACCCGTCCTCGTCCACCCGGGCCGAGTCGCCGGTAAGGTACCAGCCGGGGTAGCGGGACCAGTACTGCTGCCGGTAGCGCTCCGGATCCCGGTACAGTCCCCGCAGCATGGCGGGCCAGGGGGAGGTGAGCACCAGCTTCCCCTCCTCCCCGGGGGGCACCGGCCGGCCCTCTTCGTCCACCACCTGGGCGGTGACCCCGGGCAGGGGCAGGGTGGCCGAACCTGGCTTCAGCGGCGAAGAGGGCACCGGGGCGATCATGAACATCCCCGTCTCGGTCTGCCACCAGGTGTCGATGATGGGGCAGCGCCCGCCCCCCACCACCTCGTAGTACCAGCGCCAGGCCTCGGGGTTGATGGGCTCCCCCACCGACCCCAGCAAGCGCAGACGGGAAAGGTCGTGGCGGGTGACCCAGGCGTCCCCGAAACGCATCAGGGAGCGGATCGCGGTGGGAGCGGTGTAGAGAATGGTCACCCCGTACTTCTCGGCGATGCGCCACCAGCGGTCGGGGTAGGGATAGGTGGGGGCCCCCTCGTACATCACCGAGGTGGCACCCAGGATGAGCGGCGCGTACACGATGTACGAGTGCCCGGTGATCCACCCCGGGTCGGCGGCGCACCACCAGCGGTCCTCCGGCCGCAGGTCGAAGCACAGCTGCAGGGTGGTGGCCACCCCCACCTGGTAGCCCCCGTGGGTGTGGACGATGGCCTTCGGCTTGCCGGTGGTGCCCGAGGTGTAGAGCAGGAACAGCGGGTCCTCGGCGTCCATCACCTCGGTCTCGCAGCCGCCGTCGGCCCCCCGGGTGACCGGGAGGACCATGAGATCGTCGTAGTAAAAGTCCCGTCCCGGCTCCATGTGCACCTCCTGCCGGGTGCGCCGCACCACCACCAGGTGCTCCACGGTTCCCGCCCGGGCCACCGCCTCATCGGCGATCTCCTTCAAAGGGACCACCTTGCCCCGCATGTAGCCACCGTCGGCGGTCACCAGCACGCGCGAGGCCGAGTCCTCGAGGCGACCGTGCAGCGCCTCCACCGAGAACCCCCCGTACACCACCGAGTGCACCGCTCCGATCTTGGCGCAGGCCAGCATGGCGATGGGCAGCTCGGGAATGCGCGGCAGGTAGATGGTCACCCGGTCCCCCCGCCGCACTCCCATGCTCTTCAAGACGTTGGCGAACTGACACACCTCCCGATGGAGGGCAAAGTAGGAAAAGGTCCGCAGCTCCCCGTTTTCCCCCTCCCAGATGAGGGCCAGGGTGTTCTGGGTGGCCGTGCCCAGGTGGCGGTCCAGGGCGTTGGCTACAATGTTGGTCTTAGCTCCCACGAACCACCGGTAAAAAGGCGCCTGGCTGTCGTCCAGCACCCTCTCCCAGCGGCGGTACCAGGACAGCTGCATTGCCTGCCGCTCCCAGAAACGCAGCGGGTCCGCCGCCGCCTCCTCCCGCAGACGCTGGTACCGCTCGAAGCTCCACCCCCGCTGGCGGGGGCGACGCCGCTGCCCCAGCTCCACTGACAAATCCGTCTGTGCCATATGTCCCCCCCGAGACAACTGCGCTGTGGTGTCACCCAAGGTAGCGCCCCTTCCCGCCCCCGTCAAACCCGCGCTGGGGCACAATGGGGGCATGCTCCCTCGCCCCCACCTCGTCGCCCTCCTGCTGGCCCTGGCGCTCCCCCCCGCCGACCCGGCCACCGGCGGCGAGGTGCCGGCGCTGCGCTTTTACGGCGGCGCCCAGGAGGTGGGGGGCTCCTGCATCGAGGTGCAGCTGCAGGGACAGCGCTTCCTGGTGGACTGCGGCACCCAGCTGGGTCAGGCGGGGGATGAAGGCGACGGGTGTGACCAGCCTCGCCAGCGTCGGCTTCCGCCACAGCCGGAACGGGTGGCTGCCGTCTTCCTCACCCACGCCCACGCCGACCACCTGGGGCGCCTGCCGGACCTGGTGGCCGCGGGTTTCACCGGGCCGGTGTACACCACCCCCGCCACCGCCGCCGTGGCCCGGCTGGCCCTCTACAACATCGTTCGCTTCGACCCCCACCCGCGCCGCTTCTACTGGAGCGCGCGGGGCGAAGGGGAACGCCGGGCGGTGGCCCTGCACTGGCGCGCCTGCCCCGCAGGCAGCGCCATCCGCCGTCGGCGGGAGGAGGCGGGGTCCCTGTGCGCCCTCCAGGAACGGCTGCGCCACCGGGGGGTGGAGGCCTACCCCTGCCGAAGCTGCGCCGAGGAGGAGCGGGACGAGCTGCTGCGCCTCGTCCGGGGGGTGCCTCCGGGGCAGGTCTTTCGCCCGGCCCCCGGGGTGGAGGCGTCGTTCCACCCCACCCACCATCTCCCCGGCTCCGCCGCGGTGCTCCTCAAGGACGCCACCCGGAGCGTCTCGTTGCTCGTCTCGGGGGACGTGGGTAACGACATCCAGTTGCTCTACCGCGCCCCCGAGCCCCTGCCCCCCGCCCAGGTCGTGGTGGTGGAAAGCACTTACGGGGCCGCCGTGCGGCCGCGCCCCTACGCCCCGCAGGTGGAGCAGTTCCACACCGACCTGGCGGGGGCCCTGGCGGCGGGGCGGCTGGTGTGGATCCCCGCCCTGGTCCTGGACCGCACCCAGAAGGTGCTGCACCTCCTGGAGCAAGGCATGCGGGAGGGGCGTCTGCCCCGGGTACCGGTGTACGTCCCCTCCCCCACCGCCCGCGCCGCCTGCCGCCTGTGGGAGGAGCTGGCGGCGGGCCGGCACCACTGCCGGGACTTCCTGCCCTCCCTGGCGGGCAAGGCCCTCTTCCCTCCGTACCGGGAGGAGCTGCCCCGCGCCGAGGAGCTGCGCGGCCCGGCGGTGCTGGTTACCGCCAGCGGCATGATGCACGTGGGGACAAGCGCCGACCTCCTGCCTCGCCTGCTGCCCCGGGAGGACGTTTTCCTCGCCATCGTCTCCTACCAGGACCCGGCCACCCCGGGGGGCAGGCTGCTGGCCGGCCAGAACCCCCTGCGCTGGGGGGGCAGGAGCGTCCCGGTGCGGGCCACCTGGCGCCGGTACGACGTCTTCTCCGGCCACGCCGACCAGCGGGACCTGCTGCGCCTGCTCTCCCACAACCGCTCCAGCCGCATCCTCCTCAACCACGGGGAGCCCGCCGCCCTCCAGGCCCTGGCCGCCGCCCTGCGCCAGGCCGGCTTCGCCCGAGTCGACATCCCCCAGCCGGGGTGCGAGTACCCCCTGCAATAGAGCGGCCGCCGCCGGTCTTTCCCGTGACCGTGTCAGCGCCCGAGTCGGTGCCCGTGACCGTGCTCGTGTCCGTCCCGGTGTCTGTGCCCGCGTGTGTGTCCTTGGCGGCGCCCCTGACCGGTCTTGAAGCTTAGCGCCAGGTACCGCTATCCACACTCTCAGGCGGATTCTCCCGTGAGGCAACGATCCCCGGTCGGGGAGATTTTTGATGAGGCAACCCAAATCCTCGCCTTAGGAGGGGGAGGCGACGCGGGGGCTTGACAAGAGAGAGAGAGAGAGAGAGAGAATCCCTGGAAACATCCGTCGGAGGAGACCAATGAACTGGACACGACCACGGGGATCCACGCGACAATCGGCTCGGCAGCCGTATCGAACCCGAAATCGCACGTCGGCCACGATCCAACACCGGGTCAAAGCGGCGATGACGGTTGCGGTGTTCGCCGTGGCGCTCCTGTTTCCTGCCGAGGGGCGCACCGACGTTTCCTGCCGCATCGTGATGGGCAACGACCCGTGCATCTCCTGCTGCAACGACTGCTGCGTCCAGCTTCAGGACGCACTGCGCACGTGCAGAAGCTGGTGGTATCGGATTTTTCTCCGCCTTGGCAGCCCCACCTGTGTGGCCGCGTGTCTTCAGGCGGCCGAGCTGTCCTGGGAAATCTGCGAGATCAACTGTTTGACCGACGACCCGTCCGGGTTATGCTTCTGCCTGCAACGCAGCGGCCTCCAAGGGGAGGAGATGCCATGATAATCCTCGTCCTGCTCTTCGTCGCCGCCCACGCTACGGCGGGGGTGCTGCCCTACCCGGGCGTGGTGGCGACCGGTGAATTCAAGACCGCCGACGGGAGGCGTTGCTCGCTGGCCATGTGGGCTGGCTCCGCGATCGACCCGCGGCTCCTCGCCGACCCCGAGCGCCAGGAACTCACGAGCCTGCTCAAGGAAATCGAGCAGCGCTGGGAGGGCGGCGACGTGCGGAACGTCCAGGGGCCTTTGCTCGTGCGCTACTTGCAGTTCGGCCAGCCACCCAGCAGGAAGGGGTTCGCCCCGCTGGCGGGGCGCGTGGTGACCTACCAGCAGCTTCGCGTCGCCTGCGGGGACGACGTGGTTCGCAGCGGCTTCGTCCTCTTCCCCCACGCGGCCGGGTACGCGCTGGTGGCCTACCACCCGCTGACCGGCGCCCACTTCGTCCTCGTCGACTATACGCCGAAGCCGAAGGAGGTGGTGGAGGACGCCATGGCGTTCCTGGAGACGTACCGCGGTGAGCTGGAGCAGGCCACCAGCGAAGAGGAATTGCCGAGGGCGGTCCGGGATGCCCTCGCCCAGTTCACGAAGAAGGGCCACCAGCGCCTGGAAAAGGGGAGAATCCGTCTGACCGACGTCAACGGCCTCTACCTGCCCGGCTGCCCCGGGCAGTGCCCGCCCGGAACCGTCGCCGACGCCTGGTCGCGGCTGGCGCCCGAGGATCGCCGCGCCTTCGGTCCCCTGCTTGGGCTTTTGTCCCGCACCGGCGCCAACCCGGGCGAGATCGGCGGGGCCCTTTTTCTCTACGGCACGGAGGACGCCTGGCCCGAGGAGCTTGGCGACAACCCCGTGGGACTCGTGGAGGGACAAGTGCTCACCAGGCTCACCCCCGGGCCGCTCCCCCGCACCTTCACCCGCCCCGACGCCGCCGTGGCGCGCGAGCTGTTCGGACGCGAGGACTGGGAGCCGCCACAGCTCGACGGGCCGCTCAAGGAGGTCATCAAGGCGATGGGCAGGGCGATCAGGTAGGCGCTCGATTCGTCCCCAACAGCGTCATGAGCGGGGGAACCCAGCCACCGACGCGTAGCTGGCGCCGGTCGCGGCAGTGATGGACACCACGTCCACCGACGGGGAGTGAAGGGGCACCGGCAGCGCGCCGCCACCGCAACCTCCGTGACCGTGCTCGTGTCAGCCCCGGTGTCTGTGCCCGCGTCTGTGTCCTTGGCGGCGCCCCTGACCGGTCTTGAAGCTCAGCGCCAGGTACCGCTATCCACACTCTCAGGCGGATTCTCCCGTGAGGCAACGATCCGCGGTCGGGGAGATTTTTGATGAGGCAACCCAAATCCTCGCCTTAGGAGGGGGAGGCGACGCGGGGGCTTGACAAGAGAGAGAGAGAATGCGCGACGCATCCGGATGAAGAAATGAAGGTGAGAGGAGTGAAGCGATGCGTCGAGGAATCGGAATTGCGTTGGCGGTCGTGGCGGTGGTCGTGGGCAGCGCTGAGGCCGGGGCCTGGGATTGCTGGGGCGGTTGGGACCCCAGCGAGCCCTGCACCTCGCAGGCATCCTCGTGCGGTTCCTGCCAGGGCTGCTGTACCATGATTTTCGACTGTCGGGTCTTGCGGGGCAGGAACTACCACGTGGCCCTGACCGAGTACTCCGCGTGTAGTGGTCATTGTCTCACTGACTGGTGCAGCTGAGGGAAAGGAGCAATCATGGCCTGGGTCATAACGGGCGTGAGCTGGATGGCGGCGGCGGCGCTGGCCCTGGGAGGCACTCCGACGCCGCGCCCCAAGCCGCTCATCGACAAGACGAAGCCCGTCCGCATGGAGCAGCTCTTTCAGTTGCGCCAGGGCGAGCGGGAGGTGGCGCAGGTGTGTTCTTCCTCCCGCCTGGTCCTCGACGAGTCCGCACGCGAGCGGGCGAAGGAAGATTTTCACCGCATCCTCGTGCGCTTCGTCGATGGCACCAAGGTGGCTTTCTACTCCGTCGGGGACTACCGGAACCCAAAGTTCGCCCTCGTGCAGACGTTGATGGTGGACGCCAACGAGGGCACTTGGGTCCTGCTCACCGCCCGGCAGAGGACTACCGGCCCTGGCTACGGGGCCGTCAGAGCCGTCGACGAGAAGGATGGCGCCAACCCGTTGATCAGGTTTGAAACGCGCTCCCTGCGCCTCACCCCGGAATCCTCCGACGCCTTCCCCACCGGCAAGGGGAGCGAGGTGTTGCGCACCGCGGAGCCCGAGCTGGTTGCGTTGCTGCAGAAAATCCGGCAGGCGTTTCCCCGCCTCGGCGACGCGAGCATGGCACGCGCCATCCCCGACGAGATGGCCCGCCTGTTGCAGCTGCCCGACATCGCGCCGTGTACGGGCTGCAAAATAGAACGGCTGCGCCACGCCACCGCCAACGAGGACGACGAAGGGAAACCTGCAGCGCCCCTCGACCCCGAATTCGAAGCGGCCTTTGGAAAGTGGGCCAGTTGGCGCGAGTTGCCCCGCCTGCGGGGGAACTAGCTGCTTCCCTATCGCGGCTCGAAGCGGCCCTGGAAGAAGCGCAGCTTGGCCGGCTCGTAGACGAAGCGCAAGCCGCGGATTTCGTTCCGGCGCTGGTAGAGGCGGATGATCCCCTCGGCCACCGCCCGCATGTGGTCGTTGGTGTACACCCGGCGGGGGATGGTGAGGCGCACCAGCTCCAGGGCGGGGCGGTAGTTTTCCCCCGTCTCGGGGTTGCGCCCCTTGGAGACGTTACCCCGCTCCATGGCGCGCACCCCGGTTTCCACGTAAATCTCCGCCGCCAACCGCTGCGCCGGGTACTCGTCCTGGTCGATGTGGGGCAAAAAGCGCTTGGCGTCGATGAAGATGGCGTGGCTGCCCGGGGGGGTGACGATGGGCACCCCGGCCTCGGTGAGCAGCCGCCCCAGGTAGGCGGTCTGGGCGATGCGGGAGCGGATGTAGCGGTCGTCCAGCATTTCCTCGATCCCCCGGGCGATGGCGGCTAAATCGGCGGTGGGCAGCCCCCCGTCGGTGACGTGGCCCTCGTAGATGCGCAGCATGTCCTCGGCGCGGCGGGCCAGTTCGGGGTTGTCGCGCAACGCCAGGATGCCCCCGATGTTGATGAGGAAATCCTTCTTGCCACTCACCGTGCAGCCGTCGCCGTAGAGCATCATCTCGCGCACGATGTCCTCCACCTTGACGGTGCGGTAGCGGGGGTCGTGCAGCTGGATCATGCAGGCGTTTTCCACCACCCGGGTGGCGTCGAAGTAGATGGGGATGCCGCGGACGCTGCAGTACTGGTACACCTCCCGCATGTTGTCCATGCTGACCGGCTGGCCGCCGGCCATGTTGACCGAATGCTCGAAGGAGACGTAGGCGATCTGCTCCAGCCCGTGCCGGCGCACCAGGTCATCGAGCTTGCCGAGGTCGATGTTCCCCTTCCAGGGGAAGTCGCTGGTGGGGTCGTGGGCCTCGTCGACGATGACGTCGGCGAACACCCCTCCCGCCAGCTCCTGGTGCAGTTTGGTGGTGGTGAAGTACATGTTGCCGGGCACCAGCTGCCCCGGGCGGATGCAGCACTGGCTCAGGATGTGCTCGGCGGCCCGCCCCTGGTGGGTGGGCAGGATGTGGCGGTAGCCGAAGAGGGCCTGCAGCCGCTCCACCAGACGGCGGTGCTCCTCGCTCTCGGTGCAGCAGGCGCGCGCCGCGTCGTACGCCGCCCACTGGTCGGTGCTCATCGCCGAGGTGCCGGAGTCGGTGAGCAGGTCGATGGTGACGTCGGCGGAGCGCAGCAGGAAGGTGTTGTAGCCGGCGGCACGGATGGCCTTCTGCCGCTCCTCCCGACTCAACGTCGCCACCCGCTCGACGGTGTGGATCTGGTAGGGGAAGGTATCGAACTCGAACACCTCCAGCGGAGGGAAGGTCCAGTGGTAGGCCATCTCGTCCCGCCAGGTGCCGGCGGCGGCCACCTGCAGGGGGGTGATGCGCTCCCGCTGCCGGGCGAGGGCAACGATGGCATCGGCGATCCGGTCCAGCTGCTCGTTGGTGAGGGCCAGCCGGGGGATCTGCACCGGCACCAGGGTGTCCCGCCCCACCAGCCCGGGGGCGAAGGCGCGCACCCCGGAGGAGAGGTAGAGGGCCGCCGAGAAGGTGTCCTGGGCGGTCTCTCCCGCCTGGGGCAGCAGCTCGTCGGCGCGCAGGTAGGCGCCGTCGCAGCCGCGCTCCAGGGGCACCCCCCCCGCCGCCAGGCGGTCGCAGAAGCGCTCGGTCTGGTGCATCACCCAGTGCACCTCCGCCTCGTCGCACATCTCCTGGATGCCCCGGGCCAGCACCTCCATGGTGCGGCCGGCCATTCCCCCGTAGGTGTGCAGCCCTTCGTACACCACCACCTCGTTCATGAACTTCTCGTGCACCGATGGAATGTCGGTGGTGAGCACCCCGCCGGTGTTGCACTTGGGATCCTGCGCCCCGTCGAGCTGGAAGATATGGGTGGTCTTGACGATCTGCTTGACGATCTCGGCGATGGAGCGATCGGAAAAGCCCGCCTCGTGGCGCTGGATGATGAACGCATTCTCGATCACCCGGGAGCCGTCGCAGATCACCTTGACGCCGAAGCGGTCGGCGAGTTCCCGCACCGAGGTCAGGTTGTGCAGGCTGAACGGGTAGCGGCCGTCGGCGAAGGCCTGCAGCCCCACCAGGGCGACGTTACCCTCCGCCAGCAGGCGGCGCAGCGCCGCGAGGTCCAGATTGCCGGTGAAGACCTCCTGGCTGCGGTCGCGTACGTCGGGGTAGGTGATCCCCAGGGCCTGGAACTGGTCCATGCGGGTGCGGGCGTTGGAGGGCAGCACGGAGCCCCTGGGCAGCAGCGTCGCCACCACCAGCTTCACGCACCCCAGCACGTTGTGGGTGGGGCAGACGTAGGTGTGGCCCAGCACCTCCTGCACCGCCCGCTCCAGCACCTCGAAGTTGCGGGAGCCGGCGTAGGCCTCGTCCCCCACCAGCTGGCCGGCCAGCTGCTCCTGAGAAAACGCCGAGGTCCCCAGGGAGCACATGTCGAAGGTGACCTGGCTGGGGGTGAGGCGGAAGACGTTGAAGCGCGCCTCGGCCAGGTGGCGCTTGCGCTGCTCCAGGGTGGGAAAGGAGAGCAGGCGCACCGTTTTGATCTTGTGGGGTTCGTGGGGGACCATGGGCGAGCTCCTTTCGGCTGCGCCGCCGCCGTGCCGGCTGCGACGGGGGAATACCCCCGGAGGGCGTAGTCTACCCTGGACGCGGTCCGGGGAGGCGGTCGCCACTCGAGGGGAGAACGGCCCCAGCCGGTGGCTCCGGTGGCCGGGCGAGACGACCCGCCAGCTCAGACCTCGAGGTCGTCACCCCCAACCGGGCTGGCGGTTTCCCCCTCGGCCGACTCCCCCAGCGGCAGCCCCAGCACCTGCGCCGCCTCGGCGCCGGGCAGCTGCTCCACCACCTCGAGCCGCCGCTCCATGGCCCGGGAGCGCCTCCCCGTCTCGTCGATGGTGTTGCTGGCGGTGTGCAGCTGCCGCTTGACCTTCTCCAGCACCGCCCCGAACTTGCCGAACTCGGTCTTCACCGCGCCCAGGATGCGCCATACCTCGGAGGCGCGCTGCTCGATGGCCAGGGTCTGGAACCCCATGCGCAGGCTGGAGAGGATCGCCGCCAGGGTGGTGGGGCCGGCCACCACCACGCGGAAGACCCGCTGTAGCTCCTCCACCAGCGCCGGCTGCCGCAGCACCTCGGCGTAGAGACCCTCGGTGGCCAGGAACATGATGGCGAAGTCGGTGGTCGCCGGGGGGTGGACGTACTTGTCGCGGATGTCCCGGGCCGCCAGCCGCACCGCCCGGGCCAGGCCGTCCAGGGCCGCCTGCACCGCCTCGGCGTCCCCCTTCTCCGCCGCCGCCTGCAGCCGCAGGTAGTCCTCCTGGGGGAACTTGGAGTCGATGGGCAGCCACACCTGGGCGTGGGGGTCGTCCCTGGGGCCGGGCAGGCGCACGGCGAACTCCACCCGCTCCGCCGAGCCGGGGGTGACGGCCACGTTCCTGGCAAACTGTTCCGGGGTGAGGAGCTGCTCCAGCAGGGCGCCCAGCTGCACCTCCGCCCAGGTGCCGCGCACCTTGACGTTGGTGAGCACCCGCTTGAGGTCGCCCACGCCCGTGGCCAGCGTCTGCATCTCCCCCAGCCCCTTGTGCACCGCCTCCAACCGATCTCCCACCAGCTTGAACGACTCCCCCAGGCGTTTTTCCAAGGTGTCCTGCAGTTTCTCGTCCACCGTGCGGCGCATCTCCTCAAGTTTTTTTTCGTTACCCTCCTGCAACTCCCTCACGCGCAAATCCACCGTGGCACGGATGCGCTCCAGCGCCGTCTGATTGGCCTCGATCAGGTCCTGTAGCCGCCTCGTCATCTCCCCCAGGTGCAGACTCTGGGCAGCGGCGGTCGATTCGATGCCTGCCCGCAGCGTCGCCGCCACTTCCTCGCGCAGCTCCCGACTGCCGGAGCGCGCTTCCTCGCGGCCGGCACGCAGCTCCTCCCGCACCTCCCGCCCCACTCCCCCCAGCCCCGCCCTGACCAGGACCAGGGCGGCCAACGCCGCGATGGCGCCGATCACTGAGGCCACCAAGATCGCCCACAACAGCGCTTCGGTCATCCCCGCCTCCCGCATTCTGTCGCCCGCTCGCCCCGCTGGGACAGAGCCACCATGCTAACTTATCATGGGTACCTGGTATAGCGTTTTTGTCGTTTTTTGCTCAATGCCGCAGCCCTTCCACGATCAGGAGGTGTTGATGGAGGTATCCACCTCGTCGCCGAGCGGGGGGTTCGTTCCCGTGCTGCGGGCCACCCTGGCGCCCGGGGCGGACCGCCGGAGCTTTCCGGCCTCGGCGCGGCAGCCGGCGAGCCGGGTGCGCCTGACCATCGCCTCCAACCACGGCAACGAAAGCTTCACCGAACTGTTCTCCTTCCGCAGCTTCGCACCCCGACCGGCCGCGCCGCCGATGCCACCCATCTCCGATACCTACCAGACCAGCTATTCCACCTTCCGGGTGCTCCACCAGGTCACCGCCCCAGCCGGCTGCTACCAATACAACGAGGACCCGCTCAGCGGCGCCATCGACGGGCGGGTGATGAAGCCGACCGGGCGGGAGGGGCAGAGTGAAGGCCCTGCGGTGATGGTGTGCTCCCCCGACGGGTCATCGTTTTGCGGCTTCTGGCGGGCCCGCAACCGGCGGGGGGAGCTGGGGCGAGAGTAAGTTTTGGCGCCCTCTACCGAGGGGTAACACCCGCTTTGATGCGCAGGCAGACGGCAATGCCAGTTTTACTACTGCGGAGTGAGTGGGAAGGCCAGCTCGCCGGCGGGGATTTCCACGTCCACCTGCGGCTCATACACGGTGGTGGTCACCGTACGGTAGGTGGACAGCACGCGGCGCTCCTCTACCCTGCGCAGCAGAAACGTTGCCCGCTCAACCCACACCGTGATCTCCTCGTCCTCCACCGTCACCGTGCCGCTGCCGGTGGACAGGGGGTAGGGGGTGGGACGGCCCTTGCCGCGGACGCGAAAGCAGGGTACCCCGCGGTCCTCTTCGTCAGGCAGGCGCTCAGGGGCGGCGATGAACAGCCCTCCTCCCCCCTCGCCGGGCAGCAGCAGCCCGGGCACCCGGGTGGAAGCGCCCGCCGACACCCCAGCGGCCGCCTCTAGGGCCGCCCGCAGCGACTCGACCCGCCGCTCCCCACCCCCGGCCTCCCACCAGGCCCGCACCTGGTCCCCCTCGGCCCACAGCACCAGCCGGGACTCGCGCTCCCCCAGACCGCGGTCGGTGAGCTCGAATCGGAAGGGACCGCCGCGCACGAAGGCGGTGGCGAAGGGGACGGTGGTACCGAAGCTGCCCCCCTCGATGGCACCCACCACCCGCACCTCCCCGCGGTCGCGGTAACTGCGGCAGGAGGCGTAGGCCCGCTTCACGTTCAGCAGGATGCGCACCGCCCCGAGCCCCGGCTCCCCCGGAGATGGCTGAGCCAGCCCCCCGGGGGCGCCCGCCAGCAGGGCCGCCCACCCCAGCGCCCACCCCGCGCGCATCCGCTGGTCCATGATGTTTGAGTCTACACGACCGCATCCCCGGTGCCAGGTAGGGATAATCGTAGCGATTCCCGCCGCGGGTTGCGGGGAGAATGCTAGGATCGCCGCAGCCAGGGGAGGGAGGCCATGCGCGATGACCTGTTCACCGCCCGCTACTCCTGCCGCCGCTTCCGCCCCGACCCCGTGCCCCGGCCACTGCTGGAGCAGCTGCTGGAGGCGGCCCACTGGGCCCCCTCGGCGGGCGGCCTGGAGCCGTGGCGTTTCGTGGTGGTCACCGGGACCGCCCCCCGCCGGGAGCTGGCGGAGGCGGCACTGCATCAGGCCTTCGTGGCCGAAGCCCCGGTGGTGGTTGTGGTCTGCGCGGTGCCGGAGGAAAGCGCCCGCATCTACGGCGAGCGCGGCCGGCACGTCTACTGCCTGCAGGATACCGCCGCCGCTACACAGAACCTGCTGCTGGCCGCCACCGCCGCAGGGCTGGGCAGCTGCTGGGTGGGGGCCTTCGACGAGGGGAAGGTACGCCGAATCCTAGAGTTGCCCCCGACGTGGTGGCCGGTGGCCCTGATCCCCCTGGGCTTCCCGGCGGAGGGGCCGCGCCGTCGCCGCCGCCGGCCGTTGCCCGAGGTGGTCGTGTGGGTGGAGGGGTAAACCCACCTTGCTACACTCTCCCCATGACCGACACCAAACCCTACCTTGCCCAACGACGCCGCAAGGCGGAGCAGGCCTTCGATCTGACCCACGAAGTGGTCCTCATCGCTGCCGGGGAGCCCATCGGCATCCCCGGCGGGGCGGACCAGACCTATCCCTTCCGCCCCCACACCGAGTACTTCTGGCTGGCGGACCGTGAGCGGCCGGGGAGCATCCTGGCCTTCGACCCTCAGGAGGGGTGGGTGGACTTCGTGCCGGAGGTCACCCAGGCGGAGCGGGTGTGGGAGGGGGGCGGCGAGTCGGAAGGGGTGCCCGCATCCACCTTCCCCGCCTGGTTGGAGGCCCGCCGTGGGCGGCCTCTGGCGGTGCTGGGATGCCCCATCGCCGGGGTGGAGGATGATCCCGAGCTGCGGGAGCGGCTGCGAGGGGCCCTGTTGGCTGCGCGCCGGCGCAAGGACCAGGAGGAACTGTCCCGCATCCGCCGCGCCTGCGCCGCCACCGCCGCCGGGCACGAGGTGGCCCGCTCCCTCATTGCCGCCGGCCGCAGCGAGCGGGAGATCCAGATCGAGCTGGAGGCGGCGTTCTTCCGCGCCGGCGCCCGCCGCACCGCCTTCGGTACCATCGTGGGCTCGGGCCCCAACTCGGCGGTGTTGCACTTCGAGCCCTCCGCCCGCCGCCTGGCCGACGGCGAGTTGGTGCTCATCGACGCTGGCGCCGAGGTGGACGGCTACTGCGGAGACGTCACCCGCACCTACCCGGTGGGCCGTCGCTTCGAAGGCCTGCAGCGCGACCTCTACCAGCTCCTGCTGGCGGCGGAGGAGGCGGCGGTGGCGCAGTGTCGGCCGGGGCAGGAGTTCCGCGAGCTGCACCTGGCCACCGCCACCCGCATTGCCGACGGCCTGGCGCAGCTGGGGCTGCTCGAGGGACAGGCGGAGGCGCTGGTGGACAGCGGCGCGGTCGCCCTTTTCTTCCCCCACGGCCTGGGGCACCTGGTGGGGCTGGGGGTGCGCGACGCCTCCGGCTACGCCCCTGGCCGCGAGCGCTCGCCCCACCCGGTGCTGCGCTACCTGCGCTGCGACTTTCCCCTGGAGGAGGGCTTCGTCACCACCATCGAGCCGGGGATTTACTTCATCCCCGCCCTCCTCACCGACCCCGAGCTGCGCGCTCGGCACCGCGAGGAAGTCAACTGGGAGCTGGTGGACACCCTGCACGACTTCGGCGGCTTCCGCATCGAGGACGACGTCTTAATCACCGCGGACGCGCCGGAGGTGCTCACCGCCGCCGTCCCCAAGCAGCTGGCAGAGATCGAGGGATAACCCCGAAAAACGCAGTTGGCTGGTAGAGAAGGCAGAGCACCGCTCTGAAGGTCTTGGCTATCATCCTGTTATGAGGACTCGGTGATCCCGGGAGGAGGGACAAAACGGTGTACGCGAATTGTAGCAGGACGAGCGGGTTGGGGGAGCCGAGAGTTGAGTACACGGGACGGACGGTGAGTGGGTTGGCTGGTCGGGGTGATTCGGTTCCTGGACCGCCTGGGTCTCAGGAGCTTTCTGACGTCGGCGCTGCCAGATTGGCGGCGGTCACCGAACCAAGTGCCAGTCGAGGACATCGCCTTGAGCCTGTTTGCGACGGTCCTGACAAGTGGCGGTCGGTTTTCGCATGTGCAGCGGATCCGGCAGGATGAGGTGATTCGGGGCGTGGTGGGTGTGAAGCGATTGGCTTCTGCGATGACACCCGACTTCGCCAGTTGTGAGGGGTTGTGG
>CALEVZ010000009.1 GCA_937924755.1 uncultured bacterium | reverse complement strand
CGGCCCCTCGACGGTGCGCTTCCGCATGGACTCCATCCCCCTGGGCACGGTGCTGGTGGGGGGCGGCCACTTCAACGACCACGCTCTGGTGCTGCGTTACGCCTCTCCCGATCGCCGCTTCGTGGGGGTGGAGAGCTACGTGGCCAGCGGAAGAGGGGTGCTCCATTACACCGGCGTCATTCTGGCCGACGGGGCGGCGGTGACCTCCTGGCTGGCGCGGCTGGAGCGGGCCACCGCTCGCTAACCGCGCCGCCTGCGGTTGCTCCGGCGGCTGCGGGGGAGACGAGACGGGATTCCGGGAGCCCGGACGGCGGTCGAGCCTTCCACCTGAGGGGGCGAAAGTCGCCGTGGCGGCGAGCTTTTCGACCTGCCTCCCGGGCACCGATTGGGAGGCGAGGTCTTCTACAATTTCCCCATGCCCGAGCCGTTCGTGCACCTGCACCTGCACTCCCACTACTCCCTCTTGGACTCGGCGGTCAAGCCCGACGAGCTGGCCCGCCAAGTGGCCGAGGCGGGGATGCCCGCGGTGGCCCTGACGGATCACGGCAACCTCTACGGAGCCTATGAGTTTTACGCCGCCATCCGGAAAGCCGGGGTGAAGCCGATCCTCGGGTGCGAGTTCTACGTGGCTCCCGGCCACCGCCGCGAGCGCACCGGCAACCCCTACGGCGCCAACAAGCCGTACCATCACCTGGTGCTGCTCGCCGAAAACCAGGAGGGGTGGCGCAATTTGATGCTGCTCTCCACCCGTTCTTTCCTCGAGGGGTTCTACCACAAGCCACGAATCGACAGAGAGTTACTGGCTGAACATCGGCATGGGCTGATTGCCCTGTCGGCCTGCTTGTCGGGGGAGATTCCGGCGCGTCTTTTGGCCGGCGACGAGGAAGGCGCTCGCCGCGCTGCCCAGGAGTACCGGGAAATCCTAGGGGCCGACAACTTCTTCCTCGAGATCCAGGACCACGGCTTGCCCGAGGAGGCGCGGGCCCGGGAAGGTCTATACGCCATCTCCGCAACCACCGGGATCCCGTTGGTGGCCACCAACGACTGCCACTTCCACCGCCGCCAGGACGTGGAAGCTCACCGGGTGTTGATCGGCATCGGCCAGAACAAGACCCTCGACCAGTTGCGCGAGGATTACGCCTACAACGACGAGTACTACGTCAAGACGGCGGCGGAGATGTCGACACTGTTCGCCGATCGCCCGGACGCCCTGGCCCGCACCGCCGAGATTGCCGGACGCTGCCAGGTGAGCTGGCCGGAGGAGCAGTTCCACCTGCCCCGCTTTGCGGTACCCGAGGGTGAGTTGCCGGAGACGTACCTGGCTGCCCTGGCCACTCGAGGTCTGGCGGAGCGCCTGGCAGAGGGCCGCCCCCGTCGCCACCCCCGCCGGGACTACCAGCAGCGCCTGGCCCAGGAGCTGGAGATCATCCACCGCATGGGGTTCGACGGCTACTTCTTGGTGGTGTGGGATTTCATCCGCTTCGCGCGGGAGGCGGGGATCCCGGTGGGGCCGGGGCGGGGCAGTGCCGCCGGTTCGCTGGTGGCCTACGCCCTGCGGGTGACCGACATCGACCCCCTGGAGTACGACCTGCTCTTCGAGCGCTTCTTGAATCCCGATCGCATCTCCATGCCGGACATCGACATCGATTTTTGCCAGCGGCGTCGCGACGAGGTCATCGAGCATGTGCGCCGCCTCTACGGCGCCGACAACGTCTGCCAGATCGCCACTTTCAACGTGCTGCAGGCGCGATCCTGTATCCGCGACGTGGGGCGGGTGATGGGGATGTCCTTCAGCGAGACCGACCGCATCGCCAAGGCGGTTCCGGAGACGCTGAACATCACCCTGGAGCAGGCCCTGGCTCAGTCCCCCAGGCTGGCCGAAATGGTGGCGGCCGTACCCGAAGTGGCCCGGGTGCTGGAGGTGGGCAAACGCTTGGAGGGGCTGGTGCGGCACTGCGGCGTGCACGCCGCCGGGGTGGTGATCACCCCCCGCCCGGTGCGGGAGACGGTGCCCCTATTCCGCACCTCCCGGGATGAAATCGTCACCCAGTTCGACAAGGATGTCATTGAAAAGATGGGCCTTTTGAAGATGGACTTTTTGGGTCTGCGCACTTTGACGGTGGTGCAGGACTGCCTGGAGTCCATCCGCGCCAGCGGCGCTCCCGTTCCCGACTTCGAGCGCATGGCCTTCGACGATCCGGAGGTCTACGCCCTCTTCAAGCGAGGGGATACCGACGGGGTGTTCCAGTTCGAGTCGGGGGGGATGCGGGATCTGCTACGCAACGTGCAGCCCGATCGTTTCGAGGAGCTGGTGGCGTTGAACGCTCTCTACCGCCCCGGCCCCATGGCCTGGGCGGGGGACTTCGCAGACCGCAAGCACGGCCGCCAGCCCATCACCTACGAGTTCCCCGAGCTGGAGGAAATCCTCGGCGAGACCTACGGGGTCATCGTCTACCAGGAACAGGTGATGCGTATCGCCGGTCGGATCGCCGATTTCTCCATGGCGCAGGCCGACACCCTCCGCAAGGCGATGGGTAAAAAGATCAAAGAGCTCATCGACGAGCAGGGGGAGCGATTCGTCGCCGGGGCAGTCAGGAAGGGGTTCCCCGAGGCGAAGGTGAAACGGCTGTGGGAGCGCATCGTGCCCTTCGCCCAGTACGGGTTCAACAAGTCCCACTCGGTGGCGTACGCTTCGCTGGCCTACCAGACGGCCTACCTCAAGGTGCACTACCCGAAGCACTTCTGGGCCGCCATGCTGTCCTCGGAAACCGCCAACTCCGACAAGCTGGCAGCCTACGTGGCGGCGTTGACCGCTGCCGGAACGGCGGTGTTGCCCCCCGACGTCAACGCCTCGGCGGTGGCCTTTACCGTGGAGGGGGAGGCCATTCGGGTCGGTCTGGAGGCGGTGAAGGGCGTGGGGGAGGCGGCGGCAGGGGCCCTGGTGGCGGCGCGCCGGGCCGAGGGCTCTTTCCGGAGCCTCACCCACCTGGTACGCTCGCTGGGCGACCGCGCCGCCAACCGCAAGGTCATCGAGAGCCTAATCAAGGCCGGCGCCCTGGACTCTCTGCATCCGGACCGGGAGGGGCTCCTGGCGTCCATTGACCGCATCATGGAGCAGGCGAACCGCCAGCGTCAGGCCCTCCAAGTGGGCCAGGGGTTCCTGTTCGACTTGGACGCCGAGTCCGATGCCCCCGCCCCCGGGCCAGTGGCACCGCCGGCCCCTGACGTTCACGCCCGGCTGCAGGGGGAGAGGGAGGCGCTGGGGTTTTACCTCTCGGGTCACCCCCTGGACCGTTGGTCACATGTTTTGAAGGAGTTGCGCGTCACCCCGGTGGCCGAGCTGGCCGGCCTGCTGGCCGAAGGGTGCACCCGCGCCTCGGTGGCGGGGATCGTCAGTTCGCTGCGGGTGCGCCAGCCCAAGGGCGAGACCAACGCCAGCAAGCGCATGGCCATGTTTCACCTGGAGGACCAGACCGGAGTCGTGCGCGCCGTCATGTTTGCCCGCGCCTTTGCCCGCTTCGAGGCGCTGCTGGTGGACGGGGCGGCGCTGCTGGTCACCGCCACCCTGCGCTCCCGGGATGGGGGTGAGCACGTGGAAATCGAGGCGGAGGAGGTGGCGCGGCTGGAGGGGATCGAGCGCCGTCGGGCCTCGGCGCTGCGAGTACAGCTGAATCTGGACCACCTCAAGGGAGCCGACAGCCTCACGCGGCTGCACGATCTCATGCTCCAGCACTCGGGGCCGATGCCGGTGGCGTTACGACTGTGCACCGCCGAGTGGGAGGCAGACCTCACGCCCACCCGGGTAGTGGGCGTGGAGCCTGCGACTTTCATCCCGGCCGCCACGGCGGTCCTGGGCCCCGGTCAGTGCGAGTACGTGTTCGGCAACGGGGACAACGGCCGCGCTGGTTGACGCCATCGACCTCTGCCACCCCACCCGGACCTTCCCTCGTCAGCGACGAGGTTGTACCTTTTGGCACTTGCCAGGCGCCCGGCGATCACCTAGGCTAGCCGCACCCGCGGCACTCCCGCGGGGTGTGGAGGATGATTCCCATGACAACGCCGATCGACAACCGCACCAGGGACCTGATTGCCATGGAGGAGAAGTACGGCGCCCACAACTATCACCCCCTCGATGTGGTCATCGAGCGCGCCCGCGGGGTGTGGGTGTGGGACGTGGAGGGGAGGAAGTACTTGGACTTCCTAGCCGCCTACTCGGCCGTCAACCAGGGCCACTGCCATCCCAAGATCATCGCTGCTCTCAAGGAACAGGCGGAACGCGTCACCCTCACCTCCCGCGCCTTTCGCAACGATCAGCTGGGACCCCTGTGCCAACAGCTGCACGACATGACGGGGTTTGACCGCTTCCTGCCCATGAACAGCGGTGCCGAGGCGGTGGAAACGGCGGTCAAAGCGGTGCGCAAGTGGGGGTACAAGGTTAAGGGGATCCCCGATGGGGAGGCGGAAATCATCGTCTGTGCCGACAACTTCCACGGCCGTACCACGACCATCGTCAGTTTCTCCACCGATCCCCAATATCGGGATGGATTTGGCCCCTTCACCCCGGGGTTCGTGGTGGTTCCCTACGGGGACGCCGAGGCGGTCGCCCGGGCCATCACCCCCAACACCGCCGCCATCCTGGTGGAGCCCATCCAGGGAGAGAGCGGCATCATCGTTCCGCCGGCCGGGTTTTCAAAGCGTCTGCGCGAGATCGCCTCGGCCAACAACGTGCTCTTGGTGCTCGATGAGATCCAGTCGGGCCTGGGGCGAACTGGCAAGCTGTTCGCTTTTGAGCACGAGGGAATTCGACCCGACGTGGTGATCATCGGCAAGGCGCTGGGGGGCGGCTGTCTGCCCATCTCCGGCATCCTCGCCAACGATGAGGTGATGGGGGTGTTCAGGCCCGGGGACCATGGTTCCACCTTCGGCGGCAACCCGCTGGCCTGCGCGGTGGCGCGGGTGGCGCTGCGGGTGCTGGTGGACGAAGGCATGATCGACAACTCGGCCGTCCTGGGTGACTACTTCATAAAGCGTCTGCGGGCGATCCGCTCACCCCACGTCAAGGAAGTGCGGGGCAAGGGTCTGTGGATCGGCTTGGAGCTCCAGCCGGAGGCCGGTGGGGCGCGCCGTTTTTGCGAGGCCTTGAAAGAGCGCGGCCTGCTGTGCAAGGAAACCCACGTGCACACCATCCGCTTTGCCCCGCCGCTGGTCATCACCCGGGAGGAGATCGACTGGGCGATGCAGCACGTCGAGGCGGTCCTCACCACCGCGTAACAGCAGTGGGGCCACCCGATTGGCGGGCAGCACCCGCGGGGTAGCCCGGGCTGGTACCAACCCACGGCCGGCGATGTCGGCATGCCGACATGGCCGGCCGTGGTCACGTACTGAGGGTTGTGTGGCGGTTGATGGCCAGGAGGGCGAAGACAACCGTGGGGGTCCAGGCGGCCAGGGGAGGGGAGAGGAGCGAGGACTCCCCCAGCTTGCCCGCGACGGCCATGAGCGCGAAGTAGGCCATGCCCAGCACCAGGGCCAGGCCAATCCCCATCACCGTGCCGCGGCGGCCGATGCGGAAGGCGAAGGGCAGCGCCAGCCACGCCAGCAGAACGATGCTTAGGGGATAGGTGATCTTTTCGTGCAGGCGCACCCGGAAGCGGTCCACCTTGTACCCCGCGGCGCGCAGGGTCAGGATGTAGCTGCGCAGCTCGGCAAAGCTCATCTGCGACGGCTTGCGGTACTCACGGCCGAAATAGCTGGGTTCGGCGGCGATGGGCATGGCCACCTGGTCGGCGTGGCGGACGAAGACCGGGCTTCCGGCGGCCAAGAAGGTTCGGGACCAGGCTCCTTCCGCCCGCCACTCCCCGTCCCTCCAGCTGGCCCTGGCCGCCATGTGCCGGGCGCGCAAATTGAGGTTGTCGTCGAAGACGTACACCGATGGCCGGAGCAGGGTGTCGGTGTCGGGGTCGTACTGGATGAAGTTGACCAGCGTCCGACCGTCGGGAAGGAACAGCCATTGGTGATAGGTGGCCCGGAACGAGCGGGCCACCTTGCGTCCCTTGATGGTATCCAGCAGGGCCTGCTCGGCCCGGTTGGCCTGGTGCACGAAGGAGTCATCGAGGACGAACAGGCCGGCGCCCAGCCCCAAAGCCAGCACGAAGAGAGGTAGGGCGATGCGAGTCAACGACACGCCGGCGGCCTTGAGGGCCACTGACTCGTTGTGCCGGTCCAAAATGGCGGCGGTGCCGAGAAAGGCGATAAGGAATGACAGGGGCAGGATATCGCGGAGGATCTGCGGTAAGGAAAACAGGAGATACGATGCGACGGTGGTGAAGGGGACCTGGTGACGTTGGACGTCGTCGATGATGTCGGAGAGTTTGACGGCCACAAAAATCGCTGAAATGGCGAGAATGACCAACAGGAGAAAGCTCAAGCACTGGCGCAGTATTAGCCGATCGATGATGCCGGCGAAGGGTGCGAAGGGCGAGGCCATCGCCTGATCGCCATCGTTCTCGCGCTCGCACTCCCCGAAGCTGTCGTCGGCCGCCGGCTGATCAGTCGCGGGTTGCGCCGCCCGACGGAGGCGTGTCGCTCTCAGCTCCCGCCACCACTCCAGCAGCGCCAGCACCCAGCTCCGGCGCCCGACGGCAAACCGGCGCGACATCCTTTGGAGGAGAACCGCCGCGACCCCTGCGCCCACCAGGTTGGCGAGCCACATGCCCAGTCCGGTCGGCACCTTGCCGGACACCGCCAGGACCTGCCCGTTGTTCAGCAAGATGTAGTAGAGCACCACAATCAACACCGATACGGTAAGGCCGTACCCCTTTCCACCGCGACGGTTTCCCAGCCCCAGGGGAACGGCCAGGGCCGCGAACACCAGGGAGGCGGCGGGGATGGCCGCGCGTTTGTGCAGCTCGATGCGGGCCTCCTGGCGTTCCATGGGGTGACCCTCGGGGTTACGGGCGCGCTGGAGCAGCTCCTCGGTGTCGGTCTGGCGGGCCCCCAAGCGACGCTCGATGGGCGCCGTGGCCGGGGGTGCTAGGAAGATGCGCAGCTCCCGGTTGGCGGTTTGCTGGTACGAGGTGGGATCGTCAGGGCGCAGCACGTGGGAGGTGGTATCCCGCAGGTTGAGCCAAGCCGTGCCGTCGGCTGGATTGATCACCAGGTCCCCCGATTCGGCCACCACCACGCGCTCCTCGATGGGGTTGGTGAGGTCGAAGAGCAGCACGCCCTGCCAGCGCCGGGTGTCGCGGTCGATACGCTTGACGTAGAGTAACTGGCCGGGAAAGTCGTCGCTGAACACCCCGGGTTCCACGGCGGCGGAGAACCCCGAAAGAGCGACGCGCAGGGTCAGAAGCTGGAGGTGGCGGTTGGCCGGCGCCAGCACCGCCGCCGACAGGAAGAGGTTGACGAGAAACATCAGGCCGCCGAAAAGCAGCAGCGGCGCGGCGACCCTCGCCAGCCGCACCCCTGAGGCCTGAAGCGCGACGATCTCCGCATCGGCCGCCAGGCGGGCCACGGTCATTAGAGCGGCGAAAAGCACGCCGATGGGGATGGTGAGAACGAGAATGTGCGGAACGCTGTAAAGTAGCATCCGCCCCACCACCGCCAGGGGCACGGACCGCTCGACCAGCAGGTCCGCCACCAGAAATATCGCCCGGATGAGCAGGAGAAAGGTGGCCACCCCGGTTGCCAGCAAGAACGTGGGGAAGGTCTCGCGCAGGATGCCGCGGGACAGGATGAACCGGTGCCTAAGAATCCTCATCGACGGCGATGGTACGCGAGAGGGGCCCAGCGGAACAAGGCGCGCCGCCGTTCCCGTGCCCGCGCCCGTGGCCGCGACCGTCTCTGCGCCTGTGTCGGTGCCCGTGCCTGTGTCAGTGACCGTGTAACCGGCGGTGCCTCATCCGCCACGCCAAGGCGCGCTCCTCGTCGAGCAGCGCCAGCATCAGATCCCCGGCGGGGGCGTCGAGGGCACCGGTGTCAGCTAGCAGGGGGAGGTGCACGGCGAGCTGCCAACCGGAGCCGTAGGCGACGCGCCAGCGGTAGAAGCGGTTCCGACCCGCGCCACCCTGGCCACCCGGCAACGTTGGGGGGGTACCGCAGCGGCGCAGTGAATCAATGCCGAGGACGACCGCCGCCGAGGCGGTTCTTTCGAGCTGAGCCACGGGAGAAACTTAGGCCGCGTTCACGGACATCAACACGAAAACGGTCACCATTACAGACACGGTCATCGTGACAAACAGCGGACGGCGTCGGTGGCTTGGGGGTGAGCATGCACAGGGAATTCCACAGGAGGCAGCAATTCCACAGGATCTGTGGTTACGGCGAATGGCCGATAAGAAATATTATGTTAAATTCTATGAGATGCCATTGTGCAGTCGTTTCCGAAGCCCCATCTTTGAACCCACCGATGCTTTTTCTTGACCCCACCTAGCGGTTGCCGGCCAGCTGCCCGTCCAGCTCGCCGGCCCGGATGCGAGCCAGCAACCCCTCGAGGGTGCTGATGAGCTCCTCCCTGGTCACGTCCGGTCGCCGTATGGAAAGGGACAGGTGAATCGGCGCGTTGGCAGTGGGACGAAAGCGAATTTGCAGCGGTCGGAACCGTGGGGGAGCGCCAGCCGCGGCGCTCGTGTCGGGCGGCGACGGACCCTCCTGAAGCGTGGTCGCCCCCTCGTCCGCGCCGTCTCCGGACGCGGGACTGCCCGGGGCTGCGGCAATGGCTCGGGCGGCGTGGCGGTCCAGGTTCCCCTCGGCGATTTCTTGCACCAGGCGCTCCATCTCAGCGATGGACTCGGCACGCGCAATGAGGAGCAGAACGCTTTTGGCGGTGATGTCGGCATGCCGACAGAGGTCCCGAATGGCGGGCGGAATGGTCAGCAGACGCAGCGCCTCGGTGACCGTCGTGCGGGATCTCCCCACCGCCTCGGCGATCTGCTCGTGGGTGTAGCCGTACTTCTCGCTGAGGGTGCGGTACCCCTCGGCCTCTTCGAAGGGGGTTAGGTCTTTGCGCTGGAGGTTCTCGATGAGGGCGATTTCCAGGGCTTCCTGATCGCTAAGCCGCAGCTCGATGCAGGGGACGTGGGTGAGGCCGGCCTCCAGGGCGGCTTGGAAGCGGCGCTCCCCGGCAATGAGCTGGAACCTTGGGCTGCCGGGGATGGGGCGGACCAGGAGCGGCTCCAGGATCCCCCGGGTCTTGATGGAGGCGGCCAGGCCGGAAAGGTCGCCAAGGTTCGACCGGGGCTGCTCGCGGTTGGTCTCGATGGCGTCCACCGACAGCAAAAAGCCCACGTCGCCGTGGGAGCGGTGTTCGAGTATCTCAACGAAGTGGCTGTCGTGGCGCATCTTGCGTTCGGCCGGCAGGCCCCGCTGCTTAGACACGCGCCATGACCTCCTCGCACAGGGCGTAGTACTCGGCGGCGCCGGTGGATTCGGGGGCATGCTCGAACACCGACAGGCGGTAGGCAGGACTCTCTTCCAGCCGCACCGAGCGGGTGATTGCCGTATTGAAAACTTTCTCTTTGAAGACCTCGGAAATCTGGTTGACGATATCCCGGCCGAGAACGGTGCGCCGGTCGTGGAGGGTGACCACCACCCCCAGGATCTGCAGGGCCGGGTTCATGCGGCTCTTGATCTTGTCGATGGTCTCCAGGAGATCGTCGGTGCCCTCCAAGGCGAAGTACGACGACTGGATGGGAATCAAAATATGGCTCGCCGCCACCATGGCGTTGACCGTCAACAGGCCGAGGGTGGGTGGAGTGTCGATGACGATGGTTTCGAACTCGCCGGCAACCGGCGCGAGGGCATCCTTGAGTCGATAGTGGGCGTCCAGCTCGCCCGCCAGGGCCGCCTCCAGCTTGGCCAGAGCAATCCGCGCCGGAGCCACCTGGAGATACTTCAGGTGGGTTGGCAATATCACCTGGACGAGTGGAACCCTTTCCACCAGCACGTTGTACATCGACACCGAGAGATCCCGGGGGTCCAAGAAAGACAGCGTGCTGTTGGCCTGGGGGTCTAGGTCCACCAGCAGGGTGCGGATGTTCTTCAGGGCAAACGCCGCCGCCAAGTTGATGGCCGTCGTGGTCTTCCCCACCCCACCCTTTTGATTGGCGATCGTGAGAATCATGGCACTCCGTAGCGTCGCACACTCTAGCGGTGCTCTCGGGGAGGTGTCAACTCGCGTCGTGGAGCGCTACATCTTGTACTTGCCCAGCTGCTCCGGCGTGAGGGACTCCAGCCACTCCTGGATTCGCTTCTCCTGGTCTTCGCCCTCGCGCAAATCGAAGGCGTGGGCGTCGCGGAAGACCGACTCGGACACCCGGATGGGTACCTCGCAGCGCAGCGCCAGGGCGATGGCGTCGGAGGGCCGGGCATCCACCTCCACGGCCCCTCCCGTCGCCGTCACGAGGTGGATTGTAGCATGAAAAGTATTTTCTATGAGAGAGTTGACCTCAACCGAGGTAACCCGCCCCCCTAACGCCTCAATGAGTGAGCGCAGCAAATCGTGGGTCATAGGGCGCGGGGTCTGCACCCCCTCCAGGCGCAGGGCGATGGCGTTGGCCTCGAAGACACCGATCCAGATGGGCAGGAACAGGCTTTCGCCGGGCTTTTTCAGGACCACGATCGGACTGTTCGAGACCGGGTCCAGGATCAGCCCCCGAATCTCGACGTCAAAAAGGCGGTCGCCAGCGTTCTCGTCCATGCTTCCAATGTCAGCCCCCGAACCGCGACTGTCAAGAGAGCCCCACGCCAAAATCCCCCCGGTACGCTAACGATCCCACAGGTTAAACTTGAGAATGCACCAGATGGCCTCGAAGCCGTCCTTCCAACCGATCTTCTTGCCCTCGGCGTAGGTGCGGCCGTGGTACGAGACGGGCACCTCGTAGATGCGTACCCCCATTTGCGCCACCCGCGCCGTGAACTCGGGCTCGAAGCCAAAACGCTCGGAGGTGATTCGCAGGCGCTCTTTCACTTCCCGGGTGAACACCTTGTAGCACGTCTCCATGTCCGACAAGTTTAGATCCGTAAACATGTTGGATAGTGTCGTTAGGAACTTGTTGCCGAGGTAGTGCCAAAAGAACAGCACCCTGTGGGGCCCGGACAGAAAGCGCGAGCCGAACACCACGTCCGCCTTGCCATCCAGAATGGGGCCCACCAAGGTGGGGTAATCGTTGGGGTCGTACTCCAGATCGGCGTCCTGGATGATGATCACGTCCCCCCGCGCTATCCCGAACCCGGTCACCAGCGCGGCGCCCTTGCCGCGGTTGACCGGGTGCCGCCTGGTGGCAAACGTGGTCGGCCGGGCAAGTCCCTCCGGAAGCGTGTAGCTGGCCAGTACCGCCCCGGTGCCGTCGCGGGAGCAGTCGTCCACGCAGACGATTTCCACCTCGGCGATGGCAGTCGGGAACGGTGCCCGGGCGACGGCGTCCAGCACCGTGCGCACGGTTCGCTCCTCGTTGTACACCGGGATGACCACCGAAACTTTCATGCCATACCTCGCTGAGGCCAGCACTGTTGCCAGAGGGCTCGTCGTCGACCTACTCTGGATAGGTGCGCGGCGTGCTTTCCGTCCCGGTGCTGCTCCTCCTGGCCTGGGGGATCGGCCTGATCCTCCTCGGGGAGCAGCGCCATCGCGCCATGACGGCGGCCCCGCTCTGCTGGCTGTTGGCGGCCATGGTGCTCATCGTCCTGGCCATGGTGGTGGCGCTGGTGGGAGTGCCGGGGCGCGGCTGGGAGCAGCTGGTGCGGGGCGCCCTCGCGGTGGAGGGGAGCCTGGGCGTCTGGCTGCTGACCCGACGCCTGCGGGAGGAGTGCAGCCATGAACACTGAGGACGGGCTGGTGGTCGAGCTCCCGATTGAAGACTCCCTCGACCTGCACGCCTTCCACCCGCGCGACGTGGCGGGGGTGGTCGAGGAGTACCTGCAGGTGGCGCGCCGGCACGGCCTGCGCGAAGTGCGGCTGATCCACGGGCGGGGGCGGGGAGTGCAGCGGGCCCGCGTCCACGCTCTGGTGAGCCGTTTGCCGGGGGTGGTGCGGGCGTACGAGGCTCCCCCCGAGCGCGGCGGCTGGGGGGCCACGGTGGTCGAGCTGGCCGGGGCGGAGTCCCACATGGAGAGCTAGTCCAGGTCGATATCCTTGATCGGCCGGCCCGGTTCCTCGTCCTTGACGCTGTCGAGGAGACGGCGGAACTTCTCCTCCCGCAACTCGGCGCCCGCCTTCTCGGCACGGAACGCCTCGGCGAGTTTGGCCTTCGCCTGTTCCTTTTCCTTCACCAGCGAGCTCAGCCGATCCTCGAGGGTGGTAACCGAGCGCCGCTCGGCGGGCGGGGTGTGGGAGGCCACCACCTGTGCCTGAGTGTCGATTTCCAGCAGCGCCCTGCAGTGTGGACAGGTCACGAAAAAGCGGGACATGGTTTCGGCCTACCTCCCCTTCCCCACCACCAGGTGGTCCAGGGCGTGCAAGAACTTCTCGTTCTCCTCCCGCAGCCCCACCGACACGCGGGCGCACCCTGCCAGCCCCGGCCCCCCCACCGGACGGATGATCACGCCCATCTTTTGAAACTCCACGAACAACTCGCGCACGTCGCGCTCGAACTCGATCAAGATGAAGTTGGTCACCGAGGGGGTAAAGCGTACTCCCCGCCGCGCCAGCTCCGTCGTCAAGAACTTCAGCTCTTCCAGGTTGTGCTCCCGGGATCGCCGCGCCCATTCGTCATCGTCCAGTGCCGCCAGGGCTCCCGCCTGGGCCAGCGACGAGGTGTTGAACGGGGAGCGCACCCGGTTCAGGGTGGCGATCACCTCCGGGGCCGCCACCCCGTAGCCGATGCGAATGCCGGCGAGGCCGTAGATCTTGGAGAAGGTGCGCAGGACGATGACGTTATGGCCTCGGCGCAGGTCGTCGAGGCCGTCGGGGTAGTCGTCCCTCTGCACGTACTCGAAGTACGCCTCATCCAGCACCACCAACACCCGTTCGCCGACGGTCGCCAGCAGGTGGTCGAGCTCGGCGCGGGTGGCGTAGGTGCCGGTGGGGTTGCACGGGTTGGCGATGAACAGCAGCTTGGTGCGCGGGGTGACGGCGGCGGCCATGGCGGCCAGGTCGTGGCCGCGGCCAGCCTTGGTGGGGACCGCGATGGCCCTGCCGTTGACCTGGTTGACCGCCAGCTCGTACATCACGAATGACTGCTGGGAGATCACCGCCTCGTCGCCGTCCGCCAGGTAGGCGCGGGCGAGCATTTCAATGAGTTCGCAGGAGCCGTTGCCGAGGATGACCTGGTCGAGCTCAACCCCGTGGCGGGCGGCGATCGCCCGGCGCAGGGCGTACCCGCCGCCGTCGGGGTAGCGGTGCAGCTCCCTCAGCGCCTCGCGAATCGCCGCCAGTGCCCTGGGCGAGGTCCCCAGGGGGTTTTCGTTGGAGGCCAACTTGACGATTTCCCCCACCCCCAGCTCGCGCTGCACTTCCTCGATGGGTTTGCCCGGAACGTACACGGCCAGGCGTTTGATGTACTCCGGGGCCTGTGGTCTGGACATGCGCCTTTCCCCTCTCTCCACGCCTCATCCTGCGGCCGCGCAACAGCTCCACCTCGTCCGGGGTAAGCGGACGCCATATCCCCGGCTTGAGCGTCTCATCCCGCAGCGCGCCGATGGCGGTGCGGATGAGCCGCTGCACCGGGTGGCCGACGCGGCCGAACAACTCTCTCACCTCGTGCGTTTTCCCCTCCCCCACCACGACCCGCCACCACGAGTTGTGCTGGGACGGGGTGACGCGCAGCAACTCCACCTCCCGGGGAATCACCCGCGTCCCCTCGATGACCATCCCCCGCTTCAGCTTCTCCACAGCCGCCGCCTCCGGCACCCCGCGCACCTTGACGGTGTACTCCCGCCCGACGCCGTAGCGGGGGTGGCTCAGGCGCAGCGCCAACTCACCGTCGTTGGTCAACACCAGCAGCCCCTCGGAGTGGAAATCCAGGCGCCCAACGGGAAACACCCGCTCCTTGACGGCGCCCCGGATCAGGTCCATGACCGATGGGCGTCCCTCCGGGTCATCGACCGTGGTGACCACCCCGGGGGGCTTGTACAGCAACAGGTAGCGCAGCGCCTGCGCTGTCTTCAGACGCTTACCGTCCACCTTCACCGCATCGACCGAGGGATCCGCCTGGTCGCCCAGGATGGCGACCCGCCCGTTGATGGTCACACGCCCTTCGCGGATCCACTCCTCGGCCTCCCGGCGGGAGCAGGCGCCGGAGCGCGCGATCAGCTTCTGCAGGCGTTCAGGGGCCAACGGCGCCCTCCTTGACGTCCTCCAGGCCCACCTCGGAGGGTGCGGGGAGGCCTGAAAGATCGTCCAACCCGAAGTGTACCAGGAACTCCCGGGTGGTCCGGTAGAGTAGCGGCGTGCCCACCACCTGTTTGCGTCCCGCCACCCGTACCAGGCGGCGCTCCAGCAGGGTGCGAATCACACCGGCGGAGTTGACGCCCCGCAGGAAATTGATCTCCGGCAGCGTCACCGGCTGGCGGTAGGCAATGATCGCCAGCGTCTCCAGCGCCGCCTGGGACAGGCGGGCGCGCGCCCGCACCCCGGCGAAGGTGCGCAGCGCCGCCTCCAGCTCGGGTCGGGTGGCCAGCCGCCACCCCCCTGCCACCCTCTCCAGCACCAGGCCGTGGCCGGGGGCGCGGTAGCGTTCCGCCAGCCGCTCGAGGGCCTCACTCACCAGCGCCGGGGTGGCCCCCTCCCCCGCCGCAGCCACCAGGGCCTCCAGCGTCACAGGCTCTCCCGCCACAGCGAGCACCGCCTCGCACACCGCCTCCAGATGCTTCCCGTCAGACATCGCCGATCGCCTCCGGCCGCAGCGGCACCCCCGTCGGCGTGAGGTAAATCTCCCCGAAGGGCGTGCGCTGATGTACCCGCGACACCTGCAGCCGCACCAGCTCCAGACCGGCCACCAGCAACGTCACGCTCTCCAGCCGATCCGGGCGGGTGAGCAGGTGGGAGAGCAGCGGGAAACTGCGCTGCCGCTCGATCAGGGCGTACAGCTCCAGGATCTTCTCGCGCACCGAAAAGCGCAGGGGAGGCAGGTCTAGGCGGGGTGGGTGATCCCGGGCGAAACGTCGCATCACCTCCACCAGGGCGGCGGCCAGCTGCGCCAGGTCCACCTCCTCCAGCTGCACTCCCTCCTCCTCCGGGGACGGAAGGGCGGCTCGCACCCGCACCGCCGCCATCCCCCGCCGCACCTCCTCCAGGCCGGCCAGCTCGGCGGCCGCCGCTTTCACCTTCTGGTACTCCAAGAGTCGCTCCACCAGCTCGCCCTTGGGGTCCTTCTCCCCCTCCTGGCGGGGCAGCAGCGAGCGGGACTTGATGGCCGCCAGCCACGCCGCGCACACCAGGTACTCCCCCGCCATCTCCAGATCCAGTTCGTCCATGGCCGCCAGGGCGGCGTGGTACTGCTCGCAGATGTCGGCGATGGAGATGTCCCAGATGGACATGGCCTTGGAGCGCACCAGGTGGAGCAGCAGATCGAGGGGCCCCTCGAACGCCGGCAGCACCACCGCCGGGCGGGGCCAGGGCTCGGCGCCGGTTACGTCAGCAGGATCCATACGAGGCCCGTGACGAAGGGACGGAAGATCCAGCCGAAAGCGCCAATCCACAGCAGGGCGATGAAGATCACAAACCCCCACCGCTCCAGCTGGGCGTACTGAAAGGCCAGCGGGCCGGGCAGCAGCGCCATCACCAGCTTGGAGCCGTCGGCGGGCGGGATCGGGATCATGTTGAACACCGCCAGCACCAGATTTACCAGCGCCAGCGAAAACAGCAGGTACACCAGCGGGGCGGCAATTCCCGAGGTCCCTGCGGCGCCCGTCTGCAGCAGCGACACCAGCAGCGGGCGGAACCCCGGCAGGGTGAACTTGCACGCCAGCAGCACGGCCACCGCCGCCGCCGCCAGCGCCAGGTTCGAGGCGGGCCCCGCCACCGCCACCCAGGCCCAGCCGCGCCTGAGGTTCTTGAGGTTGCGCGACACCACCGGGACCGGCTTCGCCCAGCCGAACACCGGCGCCCCCACCGCCGCCAGCATCAGGGGAAACAACACCGTGCCGATGGGATCCACGTGCTTGATGGGATTGAGGGTGATGCGGCCCAGCATGCGGGCGGTGGGGTCCCCGTGGCGATCGGCCATCCACGCGTGGGCCGACTCGTGCACCGAAATGGCCAGGGCAAAGGCAATGAGCTGGCTGAGGATCTCGGGCAAGCGCAGCAGGAGGTTGTCCATCGCCGGGCATGGTAGCAGAGGGCGCGCCCCCTCCCCCGTTTTGTGCCCGGTGTCCGGGTCAGTGACCGTGACCGTGTCTGAGTCTATGCCCGTGACTGGGCCGGTACCTGTGTCCGTGTCCGCGGGCATCACCCCTGCGGGCCTCGGTCACGAGCCCGAGCGCGCCATCTCCACCACCGTCATCCCGCCGCCGGCGCGAATGCGAAACACCCGTCGCCGGGTATCCACCACCAGATACTCCTCCACCACCTCCTCGCCGGCCTGCGCCGGCCCCACGTACGCCCGCCGGATCACCTCCAGGGCCACCCGCTCGCCGCCGAACCACAGGCTGACCGGCCGCGAGCCGGCCTTGCCGCCGCTGTGCCATTCGACGCGCGCTACCACCGGAATCCAGCGCTCCTGCACATCCTAAGCATAGCGCCTGTACACTGCCGCCGTGAGAGATGTGGTTTTTGTGCACCGCCTGGAAGTCGCCTGCCGCGTGGGCGTGAGCGAAGCGGAGCGGCGCGTCCCCCGCCGCCTGCTCCTCGACTTGGAAGCCCAGGTGGATTGCCGTCCAGCCGCCGCCACCGACGACGTGGCCTTCGCGGTGGACTACGCGGCGCTCGCCGACACGGCTCGCCAGGTGGCTGGCGAAAAGGAGTACCGGCTCCTGGAGAGCCTGGCCGAAGCCCTGATTTCCCGCATCTTTTCCCGTTTTCCCCAGGTGAGGAGCGTGCGGGTGCGGGCCAGCAAGCGGGCCGCCGTAGCCGGCGCCCGGGCGGTGGGGGTGGAGCTCCAGCGCCAGCGGGAGGAGCCCAAGTGAGCCGGGCCGGGCGGGCGCGGGTGGCACTGGTCACCGGGGGCGCGGTGCGCCTGGGCCGGGCCATCGTGGAGGAGCTGGCCGCCCGGGGGTGGCACGTCACCTTCACCTACCGCCACTCCCGCCAGGCGGCCGACGAGCTGGCGACCGAGCTGACCTATCGCGGCCTGGCGGTGGAGGCCGTGGCGGCGGAGCTGGCTGACCCCTCCACCTGGGGCCCCCTCGTCGCCGGTATCCTGGAACGCCACGGCCGCCTCGAGGCCCTCATCCACAACGCCGCCCTTTTTCCCCGCACCCCCTTCCCCGAGCTGGACCTCGCCACCTGGGCAGCCCTCCTGCGGGTCAACCTGGAGGCTCCGGTCTTCCTCACCCAGGCGGCGGCGCCGGCCCTGCGCGCCGCCCGCGGCGCCGTGGTCACCCTGTTGGACATCCATGGCCGCTTTCCGGTGCGCGCCTTCCTCCCCTACTGCGTTTCCAAAGCGGCCCTGGAAGGTGCCACCCGGGCTCTCGCCGTGGAGCTGGCCCCCGAGGTGCGGGTCAACGGGGTGGCGCCGGGGATCGCTCTGTTCCCGCCGGACATGGACGAGAGCGCCCGCAAGCGGCAGCTTTCCCGCACCCTCATGCAGCGCGAAGGGGGCGCTGCGGAGATCGCCCACGCCGTGCGCTACCTCATCGAGGACACCGCCACCGTCACCGGCCACGTCCTCACCATCGACGGCGGCCGCACCGTCCACCTGAAGGGATAGATATAGGAAAAGAGGACGACAGGCCCGACGCGGGCACCTCTCCCCTTCCCTCCCCACGGCCGTCCGGGATGCGCGGTGGTATCCCGTCACCTCGCCCATGCCAGCCGGGGTCCAGCACCAGTCGCGGCCGTGCTCACCATCGACGAGCTCGGCTTGCAGATGCTCGACCGCCGCGATGCCCACCTGCTCTTCAAGGTCCTCTTCTCGGGGAACGAGCGGGCCTCGACGATCCTCACCTCGAACAAATCGATCCGCGAGTGGCCGGAGATGATGGCCGGCCGCGAAATGCTGGCCACGGTGATACTCGACCGGCTCCGGCACCACCGCCACGTGGCGAAGATCGACGGCCGCAGCTTTCGCCTGCGGGAGGTGCAGGCGTCGACGGCCCTAGGGGCTCCCTCACGGCACGCCGCCGGCCAGGTGCAGCTCGCTGGCCGCAGCGAGCAGGGGGCCCGTGCACTGCGGCCAGCCTCGCTTCGCTCGCCAGGCCTCCGCTCCGTGGCCCCCTGCTCGAACCCCTTGCAGAAAGGAGGAAACCGACATCACCTCGCGCCCCGGGCAACGGACACCCCGCAAGCACCTGTGCGGGAATCTGGGTGGCCCCTAACTGCGGGAATCTGGGTGTATCTTGCTCCTTTGTTTCTGCTAGCCACTCCTAAGACATGACGATGCCTGCTTCGAGCAGTCGTCGTCGGGGCTGTGGGAACAGAGGGCCGAGCGTAGCGAGGTCCGCGGTTTCCACAGCTCCTCTGGGAGGTTGCATGGACGATCGGCACACCACCAATAACGACACGCTGAGCGAGCTGCCCGAGGACATCCAGCGCTGGACCGCGAAGCGGCGAGCAGCACTGGTCCTGGCGATCCTGCGCGGCGACACCTCGGTCCAGGAGGCGGCCCGCAAGCACGGCCTCACCGTCGCCGAGGTCGAGGAGTGGAAGGACCGCTACCTGCTGGCAGCAGAAAACGCCCTGAGATCCCGACCGAGGGCCGAGGACGCCCTCAAGGACGAGCAGATCAGAAAGCTCGAGCGCAAGATCGGCCAGCTCGTCATGGACATCGAGATCTTCAAGGAGGCCAGCAAGCTCCGCCCTTTCCCCCGGAGACGTCGGGCGAGTGAGGCAAGGTCTGCCTGCGTGCTTTGAACGTCGGGTGTGCCGAGTCCTCGGTGTCAGCCGCTGGAAGCCGCGGACCAGCGGTCCGAGAACACCTCGCACGGTACGGGTCGACGAGCACCTGGCCGAGCTCATCCGCTTCCTCATCGCTCGCCATCCCACCGCCGGCTATCGGCTGCTGTGGGCACTGCTCCATCGCGAGCCCGGCGTCGTCGTGGCCAAGAAGACCGTTTACCGCATCCTGAAGATCAAGGGGTGGTTCGTGCATCAGCGGCAGAAGACACCCCGCCCGCCTGCCCGTGGCGTCGTCTCGAGGTCACCCCGCAGCAACGAGCGCTGGGCGATGGACGTGACCCACATACCCTGCGGGGAGGACGGCTGGGCACACCTTGCTGAAGTGATCGACGGCCATGACCGCGAAATCAAAGGACTACCGCCTCAAGCAGGAATTCATCACCCCCTCTACGCCCGAGCAGAACGGCCTGATCGAACGCTTCTTCCGCACCCTCAAGGAGGAGTGCGTGTGGCAGCACAACTTCGCGTCGTTTCCCGACGCCAGAAGGGAGGTCCTCGCCTGGATCGACTGGTACAACACCCGGCCCCCGCACTCTGCCCTCGGCTATTTGAGCCCAGTCGAGTTCCGCGCCCAATACGTCAACGAAGTGGCTTGATTTCCGGGGAGCACTACAA
>CALEVZ010000008.1 GCA_937924755.1 uncultured bacterium | reverse complement strand
TCCCGCCCGGTCCCCGCCAAGACGAGCTGCCTGCAGGCGCGCCGGACACCATCCGGCGACCCCGCGCTCACCTCTTTTTATGGGGGGCTTCCGATCGCACCCGGCGCCGATGTCCGCGCTTCTGACCGTGCCCGAGAGTGGTGTCCCTGTCGGTGCCCGTAACCGTGTCAGTGGCCGTGCCCGTGACCGCCCGGGAGAATGCGGCGCCGCCCCCCATCCGTGGGAGGGGCGCCCTCGCCCGCCGTTTCGATGGCGAGGTGGCCCGGGTTTGCGAAAGCGCGAAACGCTGTTCACTCCTCGTCGAAGGGGGTTTGCTCGCGCACCTCAGCCACCCGGTTGTCCTCCCCGATGAGCACCACCCGGGCGCGATGGTGGGGCAGGTCCTCGCGGTCGAGCTGGCAGTAGGCGGCGATGATCACCAGGTCACCGGGGCGGGCGAGGTGAGCGGCGGCACCGTTGATCCCGACCTCGCCGCCGCCCCGCTCACCGGAGATGCAGTAGGTGGTGAAGCGGGTGCCGGTGGTGATGTTATAGACGTCCACCTGCTCCAGGGGGAGGAGATCGGCGGCGTCCAGGAGATCGCGGTCGAGGGTGATCGAGCCGACGTAGTCCACATCGCAGCGGGTGACCCGGGCGCGGTGGATCTTGGCGCGCAAGAAAGGACGAAGCATCACTGCACCTCTACGAGGATATTGTCGATCAGCCGCGCCGAGCCAACCACCACGGCGGCGGCGAGCAGCACGCGCCGCGCGATGTTCGGCTGGGGTTGCAGGGTTTCGGGGTCGACCGCCGCGGCGTACTGCAGGGTGACGGCGGGTTCGCCGGCCACTACGGCGGCGATGGCGGCCTCCAGGGCGGCGCCGGAGCGCTCGCCGGTCTGCGCCTGGGCGGCGGCTGCGGCCAGGGCGCGATGGAGCACGGTGGCAGCCAGGCGCTGCTGGGGGTCGAGGTAGGCGTTGCGGGAGGACATGGCCAGCCCATCCGCCTCTCGAACGGTGGGGACGATCTCGAGGCGCACGGGGAAGCAGAGGTCGTCCACCAGGCGGCGGATCAGCAGCGCCTGCTGGTAGTCCTTGGCGCCGAACACCGCCACCTCGGGTTGTACGATGTTGAAGAGCTTGGCCACCACCAGCAAGACACCCTGGAAGTGCCCCCCGCGGTGCGCGCCGCAAAGGCCCCCGGTGAGGGGCGGGGCGTCGAGGGTGATGACGCCGGGGCGGGGGTAGATCTCCTTGACATCGGGGGCGAACAGCAGCGCCACGCCCCGCTCGGCCAGGAGTCGCCCGTCCCGCTCCTCGTCGCGGGGGTAACGGGTGAAGTCTTCCCCGGCAGCGAACTGGGTGGGGTTGACGAAGATGGACACCCACACCTCGTCGGCGAGCTCCCGGCCCCGTTCGACCAGAGCCAGGTGCCCCTCGTGCAGGGCGCCCATGGTGGGGACAAAGGCCACGGTGTGGCCGCTCCGCCAAAGCTCCTGGCGGCGCGCCCGCAGGGCGGCAATGGTGCGGACGGTGAGCATGGTCAGGGTTCCTCGGTCCAACGGGCCAAGACCTCGGCCAGCCCGTCGGGGGTGGGGTAGGACTCCGCCGGGGCGGGGTAGGCGCCGCTGCGCACATCGCTGGCGAAGGCGGCCACCGCCTCGGTGATGCGCTGGCCCAGGGATTCGTAGCGGCGCACGAAGCGCGGTACGGGATCGTCGGACAGTCCGAGGAGGTCGGCGAACACCAGCACCTGCCCGTCGCAATGGGGCCCGGCGCCGATGCCGATGGTGGGAATCCCCACCGCCACGGTGGCCGCGCGGGCCACCTCCGCCGGTACCGCCTCCAGCACCAGCAGAAAGGCACCGGCCTCCTCGAGCTCCCGGGCGTGGCGCACCAGGGCCAGGGCCGCTTTCGCCTCCCGCGCCTGGACCCGATACCCGCCCAGGCGGTGCAGCGACTGGGGCGTGAGCCCCAGGTGGGCCACCACCGGAATGCCAGCCGCGGCGATGGCCGCCACCTCCTGGGGACGGTGTCCCTCCAGCTTCACCGCCTGGGCGCCCCCCTGGGCCAGAAGGCGGCAGGCGCTGCGCACCGCCTCGCCCACCGAGACCTGGTACGACCCGAACGGCATATCGGCGACGACGAGGGCGCGCCCGGCGCCGGCAACCACCGCGCGGGTGTGGTGGATCATTTCCGGCAGGCTTACCGACAGGGTGTCGGGGCGGCCGAGGGCCGCCATGGCCAGCGAGTCCCCCACCAGGATGAGGTCGACTCCAGCGCGGTCGCACCAGCGCGCCGAGGGCTCGTCCACGGCGGTGACCATGACCAGGCGGCGGACACCCTTGCTGGCCACCACCTCCGGCACCGTCCGGCGACCAGGTGACGCCGCTGAGCCGTGGTTGGATGATGACGACATGCCCGGCGGAGCGGGCGGCATCGGGTTGACGTGTCTCTCATCCATCGGTCCCTCCGGACCGACGGATCCGTGCGGAGAGAAGTCGGCGTGGCGGGCCATCGCCGCTCCCCTGGCAAGGGTCAGCGTGCGGGCTTGTTCCTGCCCGTCTCGGTCCCTCGTCCGGATCCGAGCGGTACGAAAACTCGCGTCCCTTTCCGGGTTTGCGCGATCTGTTCCAGCAGGTTGGCAAAGTCCTCCTGGTTGTTGACGAAATCGATCTCGTCGGTGTTGACGGCAAGTAGCGGTGTCGAATTCCAGCGAAAGAAGTGGGCGCTGTACGCCTCTTTTAGCCGCCGCAGGTAATCGGGGTCCATTCCGCGCTCGAACTCGCGATCCCGCAGGCGGATGCGTTTCATGCAGGTGTCCACCGAGCCTTCCAGATAAATGATCAGGTCGGGTTGCGGCAGGGTCGGTACCAGTAGGGTGTAAAGCCGGTCGTACAGCCTGAACTCCTCGTCGGTGAGGTTCAGCCTAGCAAAGATGCGGTCCTTGGGCATCGTGTAGTCGGCCACGACCAGGCGGGAGAAGAGGTCCATCTGGGCGATTTCCAGGTGCTGGCGATGGCGCGAGAGAAGAAAGAAGATCTGCACCTGAAAGGCAGCGCCTCCCCGGCCGCGGTAGAAGTCGGAGAGGAAAGGGTTGCTGACGTCCTCCAGGATCTTAACCCCCTCGTAGTGACGGGCCAGACGCTCGACGAGCGACGTCTTCCCCACGCCGATGGGACCTTCCACCGCGATGTGCCGAAAGGGGAGCGCGGCCGACCGCATGAAGCACCATGATAGCAAGATGCCGATGATCGGGTCGCCACCGCAACAGTCAGCGCTGGTGCGGTCGGCCCGCCCCCCCCGTCACGGGAGGCGCCGGCCGCTTTCGGACAGCGTCAGGGTCATCTCCACGCGACGAATGCCCTCGTCTTCGAAGCCGCGCCGCGGGCGAAACCCGAAGCGGCGGTACAGGCGCATTGCCGGCTCGTTGTCTTCGTCCACCTCCAGCACCACCTCGTTGGCGCACGCGCCGCGACAGCGGAGAATGCAGTCGTTCAGCAGCGCTGAGCCGATGCCGCAACCCCGCCAGGCGGGGGCCACCGCCAGGGAGGCCAGCGAGGAAACGGGCCGCTGGCACAGGAGCACCGCCGCGCCCGCCAGCTCTCCCCCGGCCGTCTCGGCCACCAGGGTGAGCCAGGCGGGGTGCAGGATCACCTCCTCCCACGCCTCCCGTGGCCACCGACGGGCGCCGAAGCACGCTGCATCCAAAGCTGCCAGAGCGGCCACATCCGCCGCCGTCCCCGGGCGAGTGGTCACATCGGTGGAGGGTGCGCGAGCACCTGTCAAGACTTTTTGTCACCTCCCCAAAACGCCACTGCCACCACCTCATCTTTCGATTTCACGGCCACCGAGTTTACCACTCCAGCTTGCCGGCAAGCCTCCGAATTGACAGCGTAAACCAAATCACACGCGATACTTATGGGTATTCGTTGGGATTGGCACCGTTCTCGCTCCAGGGCTCGGCGAAGGTGGTCGGCGACAGCGAGAGGGCCCTCGACGACGAACGACGCACCGCAGAGACCGATGAGGAAAGAAAGGAGATGAAGACGATGACGCGAACCATCATGACCCTGGCGCTGGCGGCACTGCTGACGGGATCGGCCTTCGCCGCCCCGGCTTCAAGCGGCGCTGTCGGCAAGGTCAACATCAACACCGCCTCGGTGGAGCAGCTGCAGCTCCTGCCGCGGGTCGGCCCGGCGCTGGCGCAGCGCATCGTGGATTTTCGCACCGCCAACGGCGCCTTCAAGGCGCCCGAGGAGCTGATCGCCGTGCGTGGCATTGGCGAGAAATCGTTCGCCAGCCTGAAGCCCTACGTGGCGGTGCAGGGCGACACCACGTTGAAGGAGAAGGTGCGCCTGCCCCGGCAGACGCAGGAGAAGGCCCAGAAGTAAGAAACCATCAGGAGATGGCGTGGACGGGACACACCGGGGGGCGGTCGTGGGGCCGCCCCCCGGCGTCATGAAGGAGGTGACCCATGGGCAAGGAGCGGGGGGTATCGGCGCTGGATCTGCTGGTGACGGTGGCGTTGCTCGGCATCGTGGCGGCCATGGTGGCGCCCAACTTTCGGACAGTGCGCCGGCAGGGGGACATGGAGCGGCTGGCCCGACAGGTGCGCCAGGCGGTGCTGGATTGCCGCGTCCGGGCCATCACCGGTGGGCGCAACGTCGGGCTGGTCTTCACCCTGGGGCGGGGCGGCTGGTACTACGTCATGGCCGAGGATTGGGATGGCGATGGGGTTTCGCGCCGCGGCCTAGAAAGGGGGGTGGACCAAACGTTGAGCCCAAAGGTATGGCTTAAGTTCCTGTGCTCCGACGCCGGCGTGGGAGTGCCGGCGGGGTGGCGGGTGCCGGACCCGTCGGGGTCGGGGTGGCTGCCCCCGGGCGACGGCCTGCGCATCGGCAGCGCGAAGATCGTGAGCTTTTCTCCCACCTTGGGGGCAACGCCGTCGACTCTGTACTTCCACGACGCCACCAGTCGCATGGTGGCGGTGCGGATCCACGGGGGGATGGGGCGTGTTCGAGTGCTGGAGTGGCGGCGGGGGTGGACGCAGTGGCGGGAAATGCCGCTGTAAGGGCGAATCAGGCGAGGGCAAACTCTCCTCGAGGGAGGATGAGGCGATCGCGGCCGCAGTAGCAGGCCGCGATTTCCATCTCTCCGGCCGCCACGCACCGCTCCAGCCGCACCCCGGCGGCCACCCGCGCCCCGGCGGTGAGGATCGAGTCCGTCACCACCGCCCCGGCGGCCACCGCGCAGCCGGCGCCCACGGCACTGCCGCGCACCTCGGCGCCGCCGGCGACCTGCGCCTCGGGGTGCCGCCAGCTGGCACCGGCCAGCAAGGCCGTCACCAGTTCTCGGTAGGAGCCCGGGGTACCCGCCTCGCGCCAGCAGCCCTCCAGGGGGACGCCGTACAGCGACCCCCGGCGCATCAACTCGGCCCACTCCGGTCCCATGTCGGCAGCATGGGAGGGTAAACGGGCGACCACACCTTCACCCAGGACCTGAAAACCGGTGAACAGGTAGGGCTTGCCCACGGTAGTGACCCCGGCTGGCACGATGCGGCGCACCACCCCGCCCTCCCCCAGCTCCACCGCGCTCCAGCGCTCCGGGTCAGGGTGGGATAGCAGGCCCAGCACGGCCCCATCGGGGCGAGCCGCTGCCAGCAAAGGGGCGAGATCCAGATGGGCCCAGATATCGGCGTTGGCCACCAGGACTGCTCCGGCGCCAAAAAAGCGGCGGGCTGCCCCAATGCCGCCGGCGCTGCCCAACAGCTCCGGCTCGTGGGAAAAGGACAGCTCCACATCTGGTGGGAGCGCCGCCCGCACCGCCGCTGCCACCGCCTCGGGATGGCGGTGCAGGTTGACCACGAGGGGGGTGCACCCCGCCCGCAGCAGGTGGTCCAGGGCGGAGGCCAGCAGCGGCCGGCCCAGCACCTCCAGCGCCGGCTTGGGGATGAGCGAGGAGAGGGGTTCCATGCGCTCCCCCCGGCCGGCGGCCAGGAGCATGCCGTTCACGGGGGGAAGACCATGTCGACCGGCGCCTCCGGGTGGCTGCGGCGCCAGGCCACCCACAGCTCCGAGTAGGAACCGGCCAGGGCCCCATCCGGGTCCAGGCCCAGCGTCCGGGCAAGGGGACGGAGTAACTCCGCCGGCCCCTCCAGCTCCACGAAGGGGCCCATGGGGGTTTCATCGAGGACGACTTCCACGCTCTCCAGTCGCCACGCCTCGCGCCACTTCTGGTAGCGGCGGGTGACCCGCAACCCCAGCTGGGTGAAGATTCCCAGCAGCGCTTCGGGATCGTCAACACGGCACTGGGTTTCCGCGCGCCGCTTCACGCCCCCCTGGAAGGTGGCGCGGCCCTTGAAGGTGAGAAAGCCGTCCTGTCCCCAGCGACGGACGCGTAGCAACCGCCCGCCGCGAAAGATGCTCTCGTCGGCGTCATCGACGATGAAGTTCTCCTCGAAGGCCCGGGGGTGGACCAGGGCGGCGCCCCGCTCCTGCAGCCGCTGGCGCACCGGCTCCAGGGCTGCCACGCGCACCTTGATTTCCTCTTCCACGGGCTCAGTATAACGGTCCGTCTCACGTCCACCGGCGGGTGAAACGGGCCACCCCCAGGGCGGCGAGGAGAGCCAGGGCAAAGGCCGGGACCAGCTCATAAAGGTGGGCGAGGGAGGGGAGGGAAACCAGCCACCAGGAGAGGAGGGTGAGCCCGGCGGCAGTCGCCAGCGCCGCCAGGTTCCCCGCCTCCAGCCGGCCAGTGGCCGCCCCCAGGAGGGCCAGCGCCACCACCGCGGCGAGCACCCCCATCGCCACTCCGAGGCCGCCCGCCGCCTCCGCCCCGCGGCCCAGCTTCCAGACCACCGACACCCCGGCGCCGGTGAGCATGCCGGCCAGCGCCCCGAAGCGATTCATGGCACCCCCGCTGATGGCCAGCAGCACCAGGGGGGCGAAGCTCGCTCCCAGCACCGACCAGGCGAAGAGGACGAACCAGAACACCATGCGGGTCTCGGCCAGGGCCAGGGCCAGCCCCAGCACGCCGACCCCCGCCACCGTGAGGCGGCCCAGGCGCAGGGAACGTTGCTCGTCGGGGTGGCGAGCCAGCACCCCCTCCACCACGTCGTAGGAGACCGACGAAGCGGCCACCAGCAGCTGGGAAGAGACGGTAGAGAGGATCGCCGAAATCACCGCCGCCAGCATGAGTCCCGCCAAGGCGGGGGGGAGCAGGCGCATGGCCACCACCATCAGGCCCTGTTCCGGGTCCGGCAGGGCCGGGGCCATCACCCGCGCCGCCAGACCCACCAGGCCGGCACCGTAGAACACCGCCACCCCCCAAAGCATCCCGATCAGGCGCATGCGGCGCAGGTCCTCCTCGGAGCGGGCCGCCATGTAGCGGGTCACCACGTGGGGCATGCCCGGGTAGCCGAGGCCGATTCCCAGCTCCCCGACGATGAATCCTAAAAGTGCCGATCCCACCATCCCCCCGGTGGCCGAGAGAAAGTGCGGGTTGGCGGCGGCCAGGCCGCTCCACAGGGTGCCGAACCCCCCCAGGCTCGCCACCGCGTACAGTGGCAAGGCGATCAGCGCGGCGGCCATCAGCAATCCCTGGAAAAGGTCCGTCCACGCCACCGAACGGAACCCCCCCAGCGCCGTCACCGCGGTGATCACCAGGGCGCCCACCAGCACCCCGAGGGCGTAGGGCGAGAGCTCCAGGCCCGCCAGGGAAAGGGCCCCGATCCCCAGGGTGGACTGGATGGCCTTGCCCGCCGCCGTCATTTGCGCGGCCACGTAGGTCATCATGCTGGCTACCACGATGGCCACGGCGGTGAGGCGCACCACGTGCCTGGGGTCCCCCCAGCGGCGGCTCAGGACATCCGCCAGGGTGAGGGAGCGCTGCTTGAGCGAGAGCTGGCGCAGGCGGGGCGCCACGACGTACAGATTGGCGAGGTAGCCCAGCAGGCACCCCGGGGCGTACCACAGGCCGGAGATGCCGTGCACGTAGGTCATGCCCACCGCCCCCAGGGTCACCCACCCGGACTCGGAGGAGGCGGTGGAGGAGATCCCCGCCGCCCATGGCCCCAAAGAGCGACCGGCCAGATGGAAGTCCTCCCCGCCGTGGGTGCGCCGCTGGGCCCGCCAGGCGATCAGCAGCAGCGCCGCCACGTATAGCGCCAGCACCGCGGCCACGGCGCCGCTCACGGCTTCCTCCGCCAGAGGTGGGCGGCGATGGCAAAAAGGGAGAGGAGGAGGGGAAACACCCACAACAGCAGGTGCGCCCCCGGCGTCAACTGCGCTGCTTTCATGGCCGCTGACGATACTAGCAGAAAGGCCGGCGGGGGCGCTCACCAGCGGCCTCCGCCCCGGGGTACACTGCCCCGGTGCAGAGTGTCATCTTCGGCACCGCCGGCCACATCGACCACGGCAAGACGGCCCTCGTCGCCGCTCTCACCGGGGTGAACTGCGACCGCCTGCCCGAGGAGAAACGTCGGGGCATCACCCTGGTGCTGGGGTTCGCGCCCATGCCGGACCTGCCGCCGGAGTTGGAGATTTCCTTCATTGACGTGCCGGGGCACGAGCGCTTGATGCACACCATGATCGCCGGCGCCGGCGGCGTCGACCGCGCCCTGCTGGTGGTGGCCGCCGACGAAGGGGTCATGCCGCAAACCCGGGAGCACCTGGATGTACTGGATCTCCTGGGAGTCGAGGGGGGGGTGGTGGCGCTCACCAAGGTGGACCTGGTGGACTCCGAGCTGGCCAAAGTGGTTGCCGAAGAGGTGCGGGACGCCCTAACAGGAGGGCCTCTGGCGGGAGCGCCGGTGATCCCCTGCTCGGCCGTGCGCGGAGACGGTCTCGATGAGCTACGAGCTGCCGTGCTTGCCTGCGCGGCGGGGGTGATGCGTCGGGAGGAACCATACCGCCCCTTTCGCCTGGCCGTGGACCGGGTGTTCAGCATGCCTGGGGCGGGCACCGTGGTCACCGGGACGGCGCGCTGGGGCCAGGTGCAGGTGGGGGATGAGCTGCTCGCCCTCCCCTCCGGGCGACGCCTGCGGGTGCGGGGTGTGCAGGTGCACGGGCAACCCCGCCGGGAAGGGCGGGCCGGGGAGCGGGTGGCCCTGCAGTTGCCCGGCGTGGCCGTGGAAGAGGTGCCGCGGGGGGAACAGCTCCTCTCCCCCGGACCCTGGACCGCCACCGGGCGACTGGCGGTTGCCCTCAAGCTGCTCCCCACCGCCAGCCCTCTGGGGGAGGGGGAGGTGCTGTGGCTGCACCTGCTGGCGGGGCGCACCGCGGCGCGGGTGGAGCGCCTGCTGCCCTCGCCCCTCGCCCCGGGGGAGCGGGGAAGGGCGGTCCTGCGCCTGCGCCGGCCACTCTTTGCCGCTCCGGGGGACCGCCTGATCCTGCGCCTCATCTCCCCGGCTCGCACGGTGGGGGGGGCGGTGGTCCTGGACCCCTTCTCCACTCCCTTCAAGCGGCGGGAGCTGGACCGCCTGGCCAGCTTGCCCGACCCGGCGGCGGACCTCCCTGGAGCCCTGGCGACCTTCATCGGTCGGGCTGGCCCGGGGGGTACCACCGTGGAAACCCTGGCGGCCCGACTGGGGGTCTCGCCGCCGGGGCTGGAGGCGGCCCTGGGGCGGGTGGTGGAGACGCACCGGGCGGTAATCGTGCGGCGCACCCCCCCAACCCTGCTGGCGCCGGAGCAGCTGGCGGCGGTGCGGGAGAGGGCCAGGGCGCTGCTGCGCGAAGCTGGGGCAGTGGGGATCCCCTGGGCGGAGCTGGCGGCTCGCGCCATCCCCGCCGAGGCCGCCGCCCTACGCGACGTCTACTTGGAGGACCTGCGGGCGTCCGGGGTGGTGCGCGAAGTGGCGGGGCGGGCCATGGCGGCGGATCTGCCAGCCGTGGAGGACCCCCTGGCGGTGGCGGTGGAAAAGTTCTACCGGGAGGCGGGGTTTGCAGCGCCGTCGCCGGCCGAGGCGGCCGCTCGACTGGGCGCCGCCCCCCGTACCGTGGAAGGTCTCGTGCGCTACCTCATTGACGCCAGGCGACTCGCCCGCATCGGCGGCAAGTGGGTACTGCACCGTTCTCTCCTGGACGAGGTGGTGGCGGCGCTGGCCTCGTGGGAGGGGGAGGTTTTCGACGTGAGCCGCTTTAAGGAGCGCTTCGGCCTCACCCGCAAGCTGGCCATCCCTCTACTGGAGTGGCTGGATTCCCAGCGCGTCACCCGCCGGGAGGGGGACCTGCGGCGGGTGCTGCCCGCCCGTCAGCGCCGGGGATAGCTGGAGCTTCGCATCACCCGCAGGGCGTTGGCGCGCAGCGAACCCACCTCCACCTCCAAAGCCCCCTCCAGGCGCACCCAGGAGGTCACCGGCCCCCCCGCCGACTGCGCCGGCCGGAACGTCCACCCCGACAGACTGGCCAGGAAGAAGCGCCGTAGCCCCACCGGACAGGAGAGGAACACCACCCGGGTGCAGCGCCCTTCGGGGGAAACCTCGGCCAGCACGCGGAACTCCTGCCGCCAGCTGCGCGAGGCGACGCGCACCCGGAACGACCTGGGCACCGGCAGCTGCTCCAGCGACTCTATCGGAGTGGCGGGCAGCTGCACGTCCCGCGCCTCCACCGCTGGAAAGGGGTCGGACTCGGGCACCGGCACGACCCCTGGCTCGGGGGGCAGGGCACGCACCCCCATGAGCTTGGCACGGTCGATGCGCCCCTCCAGGTCGATGCCAACATCGAGCCATGTGCTGGCCGGACCCGAGAGCGATCGCCCCGGGGTGAAGGCGGTCTCCAGCAGCGCCTGACGCAGCTCGTCCCCGACGCCAGGTAGGGGCAGGGCCAGCAGTACCGCCCGGCGAACCACCCCGCCGGAGTCCACGTACAGGGCGGCGGTGCTGCGGAAAACCGAATCGAGTCTGTCCACCAGAGGCGACGTGAGGATGGCGGGGAGGGTGTCCACCGGAGTGGCGAAGGGGTTGGTGGGGGGAATGACGGGGAGTTCCACCGATATCGGCACAGGCAGGTTAACCCTGGCCTCCCACGGCCTCTCGGACCCGGTGAGGCAGGTTGGCAAGGTCGACAGCACGGCCACGAGCGCGAGGGAGGAGCGGCGCATGGCGGTATCTTACCCCTTCGCGTCGGCCCAGGTGGCCCCGGTTCCCACATCCACCCCCAGGGGCACTGCGAGAGTCGCGGCCTCTTCCATGATCCGGCGGGCCAGATCGCCGACCGTGGCCGCCTTCGCCTCGGCCACCTCCAGGACCAATTCGTCGTGCACCTGCAGCAGCAGCCGGGCGGGCTCGCCGCGCCGGCGCAGCTCGGCGGCCAAACGCACCATGGCCAGCTTGATGAGATCCGCCGCCGTCCCCTGAATGGGGGCGTTGCAGGCCTGCCGCTCGGCGTTGGCTCGCACCGCGTGGTTGGCGGAATCCAGGCCGGCGATGTAGCGGTGCCGCCCCAACAGGGTGGTGACCTTCCCAGTGGCCCGGGCCTGCTCGCGGATCCGCTCCATGAATGCCTTCACCCGGGGGAACTGTTCGAAGTAGGCGTCGATGAAGCGCTGCGCCTCGCGGGGTGCCACCCCCAGCTCGCGCCCGAGGGCCTGCGCCCCCATGCCGTAGATGAGGCCGAAATTGATGGTCTTGGCGGCGCGCCGCTGATCGGCGCTCACCAGCTCCGGGGCCACCCGGAACACCCGGGCGGCGGTGGCCCGGTGGATGTCCTCCCCGGCGGCAAAGGCCTGGGTGAGGCCGGGATCGGCGGAGAGGTGCGCCAGCACTCGCAGCTCGATCTGGGAGTAGTCGGCCACCACGAGAAGGTGTCCCGGGGGGGCGACGAAGGCCCGCCGCACCTCCCGCCCCAGCTCGGTGCGCACGGGGATGTTCTGCAGGTTGGGGTCCGACGACGATAGCCGCCCGGTGGCGGTCACCGCCTGGTTGAAGCGGGTGTGCACCCGTCCCCCCGCGTCCACCTGGCGAGGCAGGGCGTCCACGTAGGTGGACTTGAGCTTAGCCTGCTCCCGGTACTCCAGGATGAGGGCGGGCAGGCGAAAGCCCCGCGCCGCCAGCTCGGCCAGCACGTCGGCATCGGTGGAGGGGACGCGGGTCTTAGTGGTACGGCGCAGCACTGGCAGGCCGCGGCGGGCGAACATCACCTCGGCCAGCTGCTGTGGAGAGTTGACGTTGAAAGGGCCACCCGCCTCGGCGTGGATCTCCCGCTCCAGCTCGGCCAGGGAGGCCTCCAGGCGCCGGGAAAGGTCGCCCAATACCGCCGTGTCCAGCAGGATGCCGTGCCGCTCCATGGCTTCCAGCACCGGCACCAGGGGTAGCTCCAGCTCAACGAGAACCCGCTCCAACCCCTCCCGCCGCAGCGCCGCCTCCAGGGGCGGGGTGGCCCGCATCACAGCGGCGGCCACCTCGGCGGGGTCCGCCAGCGCCGGGGGGGGAACGCCGGCCCGGCCGCACACCGCGGCCAGGTCCACCGCCTCGCCCGGGCCCAGCAGGTACCCCGCCAGCATGGTGTCCCAGGGCACCGCCTCCCCGGTCAGCGCGGCCCCCCCGAGGGCGGCAATCAGGGCCTTGGCATCGTGGCAGCGCAGGCGGGCCAGGTGCGGGAGCAGCAGGGGGGCCGCCGCGGCGGGGCCTGCCGGGGCGGTGAGCACCTCGGTGGTCGAGGCCACCGCCACCACCTCCTCCCCCAACGCCACCGCCAGCTCGCCCTCGCTCTTTAGGGCGCAACCCAGCTCTTCCAGCGTGGCCTGCCGGCGGGTGGCGGCGACCTGCGCCGGGCAGGCGGCGGGGAGCGACGCCTCCAGCTCCGCCAGCAGGGAGGTAAACCCCAACCGCCGGTACAGCGCCGCCAAGCTCGGACCATCAGCCGGCCGGCGCGCCAGAGTCTTCAGATCCACCGGAATATCCACGTCGGTGCGGATGCGCACCAGCTCGCGGGAGAGCTCCACCTCCCCCCGGTGCTCCGCCAACGCCCGCTGCGCCCGCGGCGGGGTCACCTCATTGAGGTGCTCGTACAGCGCCGCCACGCTGCCCCAGCGGCGGATCAGCTCCCGCGCCCCCTTCTCGCCGATGCCGGGGCAGCCGGGCACGTTGTCCGAGGCATCTCCCTGCAGCGCCAGTACCTCCACCACCCGGGCCGGAGGCACCCCGAACACCTCTTCCACCCCCCGCTCGTCCAGGCGCCGCTCCAGGCGGGTGTGCCACAGGGCGATGCCGGGGTCCTGCACCAGCTGCATGAGGTCCTTGTCGGAGGTGGCCAGCAACACCTCCACGCCGCTGGCGGCGGCCCGCTGCGCCAGGGTGCCCATGACGTCGTCGGCCTCGACGTCGGGGATGGCCAGCACCGCGAGCCCCAGGTGGCCCAGCGCCTCCTGCACCAGGGGGATCTGCCGCGCTAGGTCCTCCGGGACGGGGGGACGCTGCGCCTTGTAGCGCTCGTCCATGCGAGTGCGAAAGGTCTCCCCCCCCGCGTCGAACACCACCCCCACGTGGGTGGGCTTGAGCTCCTTGAGCAGCTTGGCCAGCATGCGCAGGAAGCCGTAGGCGGCGTTGGTGGGGGTGCCGTCGCCGGCCCGCAGGTCGCGGATGGCAAAAAAGGCCCGGTAAAGGTTGGAGTGTCCGTCGACCAGCAGCAGCCGTGCCATGGGGTGAAGGTAGCACGGGGGAGGGGAGGTTGTATCCTGGCCGGATAGGCGGGGAAGAAAGGCCGCCCCGCGGCGGTAATAACCTCATGCCATGACCAACGCCCACCTGGCCGAGGGGTTGTTCAAGCTGGCCGAATCCCAGCCTCCGGGGGAGGAGCGGCTGGCCCTGCTGCGGGCCGCCTACGCGGTGTGGGATCACCCGCGCGAGCTGGCCGGGGTGCGGCGGCTACCCGACACCATTCCCTTGGAGGCTCTTGCCACGGTGACGTTGCTCCATCGGGCGCGCGGGGAGGACGCCCTCGCCGCCGTGGTGGCGCGCCTGGCAGGACCGCGCCGCGCCGGCGGTGCGGCCACCCGCAGCGGGTTCCTCTCGGCCGCCCAGGTCGGGGAGATCCTGGCGGCGTCCACCCTCGACCCCCGCCACCTGCGGGGCGCCGCCCACTTCCACACTCGCGCTTCCGACGGGGTGGGGACGCTGGAGGCCATGGCGCGTGCATGCCAGCGCCGGGGGGCGGAGTGGGCGATGGTGGCAGACCACACGCGAGGCCTGGCGTGCGTCAACGGGCTGGACGCCGAGGGCGTAGCGATCCAGCGTCGCGCGGTGGCGCAGTGGAACCGCCGCCACGATGACACCTGGCTCGTACAGGGGTTGGAGGTGGAGATCCTGGCGGACGGTTCGCTGGACTTGCCCCGCTCCGCCCGCCACGAGGTGGCGGTGATCGCCGCCGTGCACACCGGGCTGGAGGAAAGCCGGGATCAGACCTCCCGGCTACTGCGCGCCCTCGAGGAACCGGGCGTGTGGGCGCTCGCCCACCCGCGCGGGCGGTTGTTCGCCCGGCGCGGCGGGGTGCGCGCCAACTGGGAGGTGGTGTTCGCCGCCGCGGCGGCGGCGGGGGTGTTGCTGGAGATCAACGGTTTCCCGCGGAGGCAGGATCTCGATGCCCCCCTGGTGAAGGTGGCGCTGGCGGCCGGCTGCGACTTTCTGCTCGCCTCCGACGCCCACCACCCCCGCCACCTCGCCTACGACGAGTGGGCGCTGGCCATCGCCGCCCAGGCCGGCCTGCCCGCCGACCGCATCGTCAACTTCGCCCCCCGCCACCGCCTTGCCGAATGGGGCATCGGCGGGGCGGGTTGAGCAACGCCGCCCCGTCCCGAGCCGCTGCCCCGGCCGGCCATTTGGCCTCCCCGGCACGAACGCTGAGGCGTTTGCCGTGAAGTGATTCGGCTCTCCCGGGTAGCCAGTTGGCGCTGGCACCCCACCTGAGAGCTGCACTTCGCAGGCGTAAAGTCCCGCGAAATTGAAAACATTGAGTTCTGCCAGACAGGAGTGCACGGACTCCGGAAACTGCGACTGCCTCAGCTCCGCGCGCCGCACAAGATTGTGCAGGCGCTAAGGAAAATCATTGGGGCGTGGCGCCACCGCTGCCTTGAGCAGTTTCTCCCGAGACAGGCGGGCAAAGAACAGGGCGTGGGGGAGGTGGCGGCGGACCAGCAGCTCGGCGGCCACCTGCCAATCCTCGTGGGCCCCGGCCTGCAGCTGGGCCATGTGGTGCTCCAGGTCGATAAAATCAGCCTCTTTGGCGCGAGCCTAGCAGAAGGGCCTCCTTTCTGGCCTGTCCCTGTCCCCAGGCTAGGGGCCCCGAGGCCCGGCCCCGGGAGCTGGCTCAGGCGCCCCCGGGCCATGGCGACGTCGGCGCCCTGACGCCGCGCGCCTCACTCCAGGCCGGCGAAGAGGTCGGTGGAGATATAGCGCTCGGACGTGGAAGGGACGACGAACACCACCAGCTTGCCGGCGTTCTCCGGCCGGCGGGCCACTTCCAGGGCGGCGTGGGCGGCGGCGCCGGAGGAGATCCCGCCCAGGATCCCTTCCTCGGCGGCCAGCCGGCGGGCCATGGCGAAGGCGTCCTCGTTGGCCACCGTCACCACCTCGTCCACAAAGCTGCGCTCCAGGTTGGCGGGGATGAACCCGGCGCCGATCCCCTGGATCTTGTGGGGGCCGGGCTGGCCGCCGGAGATCACCGGGGAGGCCGCCGGCTCCACCGCCACGATGCGCAGCTCCGGCTTGCGGGGCTTCCACACCCGCCCCACCCCGGTGATGGTGCCGCCGGTGCCCACCCCGGCCACGAAGATGTCCATCTTCCCGTCGGTGTCCCGCCACAGCTCCTCAGCGGTGGTGCGCTCATGAATCGCCGGGTTGGCGGGGTTTTCGAACTGCTGGGGGATGACCGCGTGGGGCATCTCGTGGGCGAGCTCCTGGGCCCGCCGGATGGCCCCCCGCATCCCCTCGCTGGCCGGGGTGAGCACCAGCTCCGCCCCCAGCAGGCGTAGCACCTTTCGGCGCTCCAGAGACATGGACTCGGGCATCACGAGCACGCAGCGGTAGCCCTTGGCGGCGGCCACCATGGCCAGGGCCACTCCGGTGTTGCCGGAGGTGGGCTCCAGGATCACCGAGCGGCCCGGCACCAGCCGCCCGTCCGCCTCCATAGCCTCCACCATGGCCACGCCGATGCGGTCCTTCACCGAGTGGGCAGGGTTGTAGAACTCCAACTTGGCCACCACCGTGGCGGCGCACCCCTGGGCCACCCGGTTGAGCCGCACCAGCGGTGTATTGCCAATCAGCTTGGTGATGTCGTCGGCAATGCGCATTGCCATCCTCCTAAATACTGAAGTCGGCGGCCCCCAGGGCCCGCCGCTCCTCTTCGGCGAGAACCGCCAGCGTAAGGCCGGTGAGGATCTGCCGGCGCGCCTGCTGTAGCGCGGACGCCACCCGCCGCACCGCCGGGCCGCCCGCGGGGGGCATCACCTCGCCCGGCAGGATGGCCGCCAGTAACATTTCGGCCGGAGGTCTGGCCAAGACCACCCCGCCCGCCGGGCCCCGCTGGGTGACCACCACCCCGGCGCGAGCCAGCTCGGTGAGCAGGCGGCCCAGAAACGCCCGGGGGATGCGCCGGCGGGCGGCCAGCTCCGCCACCGGTACGCTCTCGGGGTAGGCGTGGGCCAGCTCCACGAGAGCCTCCAGACGGTAGGCGGTTTGCCTATTCACGATAAAAAGCATGGCATATATCGTTTTCTGCTGTCAAGACCTCCCAAGACACCGAACGGCCCCCGCAGGGGGCCCCCTGGGTACATGGTCGAAGCCAGACCTATTTCCCGGTCCCGCGCAGCAACAGGCCGTACCGGTGGGCGTCGAAATACGCCTGGGGGAGCGGGCTGTCGTCCTATTCCCGCTGCTTTAGCTGGGCGTACACCCCGAGTTGCTGGGGGAGGTCCACCTCGACGCGGGTGAAGAAGCGCCTGTGGGCGAAGGGGAAGCTGCCCCCGTTGCGGTAGCGGCTGACTCTCACCTCCAGGGCGACCCCGCTGAGCGTCGCCGTGCCGCTCGCCTTCAGGCGCTCGCCGTCCTCGGCGTGGAGGGAAAGGTCCGGGCGCAGCTCCTACAGCCTGAGGATGGGCAAAGTGGAGTCGGAGCGGAAGCTGTCGTAACCGGCGCGGACGATCAGCGGCGGGATGGGGGTGACCGCGACGCTGGCGGCCCAGTGCTTGATCTCAGCGGCGTAGGCAATGGCCGGGTCGGGGTTGGAGGACTCGACCTTTTCAGCCCTCGCGGCGGCCCGCAGCTTGTCGGCCAGGTGCAGAGTTCGGGTGGCAGCTGACGCAGGCGCTGGAGCCCTCCCTGGCGAGCAACGCCTGCGATCTCCGCCTGGCAGGGTGCAGGGTGAGACCAGCTGTGTTTCGCGGTTTCGGGTCGGCGCAACAGCTCAGCCAGGCGCGGCCACCGCGGGGATCGGGGCGTCACAGTACCCGGCGATGGCTGCTCGCACAGGCGGTGAAGATGGGAATGAGCACCATGATCCACTCCGGCTACCCCACAGCTGTCTGCATACTCGCCCCGGAACCCTGCGGTATTCTTCGCTTAAGGTCCCCGAATGAAGTTTTAAGCAATTAAACTATAATAACGAGACGTGAAATGTCGTGGCACCGTCACGAACATCAAGATTTGTTTACTATTGGCCTATATACCTCAACGTCCCGGCGCTTCCTCCAGGATGACGACGGCGCGCAGATTACCGAGGGCAAAGGCCTGTTTCACAGTCCCCTTCACCCGCACCTTCTCCCCCTCGGGAGGGAGGGGCCGCTCGGTGACCACGGCGATCTCGCCGCTCTCGTCGCGCAGGCGAAAGAATTTGACGACGACCAGATTGGCGCGCCCGGTCACCTCCCCGGCGACGGTCACCACGCGGCCGTCGTAGGCCCCCGGCTGAGAGGTGATGCGGCCGATCCTGGTGGCAAACAACCCGCCGCACGCCGCCGTGCACGCGAGGACGAAGACCGCGCCAATACGCCAGGGCAAGGTCCTCACGGTGGAATCCTCCAGAGCCTAGAAAAGTGTACTACAGCCCGGGGAGTTAGGTGCGGCATACAATGGCCAAGTTGAGTGGGAAATCACCGCGAGCCGGTTTCCCGGTCGGGAACGCCGGGCGCGAGGAAGGGGAGCCAGTCGATGGACATGGATCGTCGTAACCGCATAGCCCAGTGGGCCTTCGACACGCGTGCCATTCTCGGGCGCTTCCACCTATGGTTGGACGACGTGGAGGAACGCTGGCTGGCAGGCGGTATCCATCGCGCCGAGCCGATGTCCTTCGCCGGCACCTCGCTGGAAGCGTCCTTCGTCATGACCGCCGCGGTGACGGCCCTGGGCACCCGTTTGTTCGGCCGCTTCGGCGAGGGGAAGGGACTCGACAAAGCGGGGTTCAACCGCGTCAAGAAAGACGCCGACGCGGTGTCCGCCTACGCCATGTCGGAGGCCCTCTGGTATCTCACCCGCGCCCTGCCGGAAAACCACGCCCTCATGGTGAGCCTGGGCGAGGGGCTGATGCCCAAGGTGGGGGAAACCCCCGAGATGGGGTCCAACCCCCTGCTGGGGTTCGGCCGCGTGTACGCCCGGCCGCAGGTGGCGCGCTTTCTCGATCGGCGGGTGCACCGCCTCATCAACGAGCCCACCTACACCTGGGATCGCTTCTGGGCCGAGCTGCAGTCCCAAGGGATCACGGTGTGGGGGGCCGCCATCGACACCCTGGAAAACACCTCCCGCTTCGCCAAGGGCGATCCCACGGGGCCGATGGCGGTGCTGCACGTCTTCGACCAGCCGCTGAAGATTTCGCTGCCCTACGAGGGGTACATGGGAACTTTGGTGCTGCCTCGCCAGGTAGTGACGGCGGCGGCGGAGCGGTCGCTGCTGGTGGACTTCTTCACCCCCCGCGAAAAGGTGTTGGAAGCGATCTGTGCCACCTATCCTGACCTTGCCCCCGAACGGGTGCACGTGTGGACGCTGGGCGGCAAGCCCCGCCAGCCGCGCATCGGTTCCCTGTGGGAGGAGTGGCGACAACTGGGTGTCCACGTTATCGAGGACGGCTGGCTCCTGCCCACCGGCCTGGCGGCCTTCACCGAGTCGGGGACCTACGCCCCGTCCTTCATGGTCGGGCCCTTCCCCGGCGCGGATGGTCAACGACATTTGTTCCTGGTGGACGGCTACGCCGCCTCCGCCGAGGCCATTCAGGCCGCCTCCCTGGACCCGGTGCTGGACACGGTAACCTCAATGGCGCTGTTTACACCCAAGTTCGACGTCTCCTGGGAGAGGGAGCGGGAGATCATGCGCCTGGATCCCGAGGAGGCGGGCTTTGCGGCACGGTTGGCGGTGGCCCTGGGCGGTGAGGTGAGCGACGAGGTGGTCCGGCAGTACGCCGACATCCTCCGCCATGCCCGCGCCGCCAACATGTGGTTTTCCAAGCGCACGGTCACCGTCGACGATTTTTTCCCGAAGAAGGAGTGGGACACCCTGGCACTGGTGGGGTGCATGCTGCCCGATCCCTACACCGGCTCCCCTGGGGTGGAGCAAGTCGGGGAGGGCGTCTTTCGCGTGACGACCCTGGCGGGTTCCCGCAAGGGCCTGCTGCAGGTGACGTTCACCCTGAGGCTGATGGAAACCCTGGAGGAGAGTCGCCTGGTCTTTTCGCCTTTGCTGGACCGTTTCTACGCCGGCCAGGACTACCGCACCCGGCCGGTGAAGATCTCCGACTCGGGCCGCATCCGCAACGAGCTGCAGACCTGGTGCTCCGAGGCCCTCGAGTACCTCCCCGACGACCGCATCCGGGTGCACTTCGAAAAGGTCGATGACGCCGTGCTGTCGCCCGACAAGAAAGCGTTCATCGCCGAGGTCCTGGCCTGGTACAAGACCAATCACCCCATCTGGTTCCGCTGGTTGGAGCTGGAGTGATTACCCCCGCCCCTGGCAGTTCCAGCGGCTCCAGTCCTCCAGCTCCTCGTTGGTGGGGCAGGTGAGGGCCAGGAGGGTGGCCGCGAGCACGAAACCCGTGGCAGTCAGGGCCACCAACCACCAGGACACCAGCGAGCCCACCGCCAGCCTGTCCAGAAACTCCTCGGTGGAGGCCGGCCCTGACGGGTGGATGAATAGCTTCGTCACCCACACAGAGGTGATGAAATAAAAAAAGCAGCAAATAGTTGCGCCGCAGGCGGGCGCGCATGCAGGTGAATGCGGAAAGCAGGTAACGAGGGTTGCGCAGTCCTCCGCCAGTGCCTCACGCCACCCCTGCAAGTGCTCCAGCGGCTGACCCTGGAGCCATTCGGCGAAGTACCCGCACTCGATGAGGTAGGCTCGCCACTTGGAGTGGTGCAGGTGGCGCTAGCGCCGCCCCTCCAAAATGATGGAGATGCCCACCAGCCCCAACCCCAGGAGGAGGGTGTAGTGGGGCACCTGGGGCGAGCCGAGGGTGAAGGTGGTCAGGCCCACCGACAGCAGGATCGCCCAGTTGGAGGTGACGTCGAGGCGCTGCCGCCAGACGGTGAGGCGATGCATCTCCCCCCGGTAGAGGTGCACCATGGCGGTGTGGAAACCCTCGGCGGCGGGGAGGGGCGGCTGGGGAGAGAGGGCAGAGGGGTCGGCACTCATCGGGTCTTCACGGTGCAGAGGGGGGCGCCGCATTCAGCGGCGCCCCCCCGGCCGCCCCGCGCTCACGCCGCCCGACGCAGGCGGGCGATGCGGACCTCCAGCGGCGGATGGGTGGCGAACAACATCCGCAGGCCGCCGCGCCGGGGGTTGGAGATCTTCAGGGTGGCCAGCGCCTCGCCCCGCGGGTCTACCCGGCCCATGGTGCGCTGCAGGGCCTCGAGGGCGGAAATCATGGCGTTGCGGCCGGCCAGGCGAGCTCCGCCGGCGTCGGCGCGGAACTCCCGCCAGCGGGAGAAGGCCGCCACCACCAGCGCGCCGAGGATCGAAAGGATGATCTCCATGACGATGGTGATGAGGAACTGGATCATGTAGGAGGGGCCCTCGTCATCACCACGGCGCAGCAGCTGGGCGACGGCAAAGGCGATGACCCGGGCGAAGAACATGACGAAGGCGTTGATCACCCCTTGTAGCAACGTCATGGTGACCATGTCGCCGTTGGCGATGTGCGCCACTTCGTGGCCCAGCACTCCCTCCACCTGTTCTCTATCCATGGACTGCAGTAATCCGGTGGAAACCGCTACCAGAGCCCGGCTCTTCGTGGGGCCAGTGGCGAAGGCGTTGACCTCCGGGGAGTTGTAGATGCCCACCTGGGGCATCTTGGGCAGTCCGGCGGCCTTGGCCAGCCCGTGCACCGTTTGCACCAGCTGCGCGAGTTTGGGATCGCGGACGTCGGGGGGAATGATCTGCACCCCCATGGACCAGCGCGCCACCACCCGGGAGAGGGCCAGGGAAATGAACGCCCCCCCCATCCCCCACACCAGACAGAAGACCATCAGGGCGCGATAGTCTATCCCCTGCGCTGATAGGTAGGGGCGCACGCCCAGGATGGACAAGGTGATGGAGATGGTTACCAAGATGAGGATGTTCACCGTGACGAACAGCAGGACTCGTTTTGCTACAGCCATGCTCACCTCCTCCGGCCACCACCCGGCCGGCGGCACGATTCTATAGTGCCCGGCAGAACGTTGACCGGGCCGTCACCGTTGGTAACATCACCTGTTCGCCGCGATTCCAGCCCTCCGGGCGCCAACGCCGAAAAAAGGGGGGGTGGCAGGTGAGCGAACTGGAAGGGCAGGATGGATCCGGAACGCATACTTGGCTCGCTGGTGAGGTCGGCGCTTCTCGGACGCCGCATGCCCACCTCCACCAAGGTGGCGCTGGGCCTGGGGGCGCTGGGAGTGGCCATTGCCGCCATCGAACACGTGCAGGAGAAGAAGGGGACCGCCGTCGGTCCGCCACCCCCTTTGCCCCCGCCACTTCCCGGGTCGGCCCCCCCACCCCCCATCCCGCACCCCCCCCGGTCCGCGGAGGCCATGCTGCTGGTGCGGGCGATGATTGCCGCAGCCCACGCCGATGGCACCGTGGACGAGGAGGAGCAGCGCGCCATCCTGGGCCGGCTTTCGGCCGAGGACCTCGGCGAGGAGGAGCGCGCCGCGCTCACCTGGGAGCTCGCCAGCCCCCTCCCCCCGGAGCAGCTAGCCGGCCAGGTCACCTCCCCGCAGCTGGCCGAGGAGGTCTACGCCGCTTCTCTGCTGGCGATTCGCGTGGACTCACCGGCGGAGCGAGAATACCTGGCGCGACTGGGGGCGTTGCTGGGTCTGGGGCAGGAGGCGCAGGTGCGGCTGCATCGCCTGCTGGGCGTGCCACGGTCGGTTTGAAACCGTCGCAACCCCGGCAGGTGTCCTTCGTATACTGCCCCGACCCACAGGGAGGTAATGATCATGGTCCAGTGGTACTTGTCGTACGACAACCAAAGGTTCGGCCCCTTGGAGGAGGAGGAGGCCCGCGCCCGCGCCGCCGGCAGCCCCAACGGCTGGGCGTGGCGGGAGGGTTTTGCGGAGTGGAAGCCCATCCGCCAGGTGCCGGAGCTGCAGGGGGGCGTGACGCCGGTAACCGCTGCGATGTCACCGCCCCGCCGGGGTCAGGCCGACGAGATCGACTACAAGATCCTGGGCGCCGAGATGCAGTTCGTGGAGATCGAGCTCGACCCCGGCGAGAGTGCGGTGGCCGAGGCGGGGGCCATGATGTACAAGGACCCCTCGGTGGTCATGAACACGGTGTTCGGCGACGGCAACCAGCAGGGTTCGTTCATGGACAAACTGATAGGTGCCGGCAAGCGGCTGCTCACCGGTGAGAGCCTGTTCATGACAGTGTTCACCCACCAGGGCTCGGGCAAGGCCAGGGTGGCCTTTGCCGCCCCCTTCCCCGGCAACATTCTGCCCATGCACCTGGCGCAGCTGGGCGGTCGCCTGATCTGCCAGAAGGACTCCTTCCTCTGCGCCGCCAGGGGGGTGTCCATTGGCATTCACTTCCAGCGCAAGATCCTGACCGGCCTGTTCGGCGGTGAGGGGTTCATCATGCAGAAGCTGGAGGGGGACGGCCTGGTGTTCGTCCACGCCGGCGGCACGGTGGTGGAGCGGCAGCTGGCGGCGGGGGAGGTCGTGCACGTGGACACCGGCTGCGTGGTGGCCTTCCAGGACGGGGTAGACTTCGACATCCAGCAGGTGGGCGGCATCAAGTCCATGCTGTTCGGCGGCGAGGGGGTCTTCTTTGCGGTGCTGCGCGGGCCCGGCAAGGTGTGGCTGCAGTCGCTGCCCTTCTCCCGCCTGGCCGGTCGCATGCTGGCCGGGGCGCTGCGCAAGGGACGCGAGGAAGGCTCGGTGCTGGGGCCACTGGGGGGCCTTTTGGACGGCGACAACCGCTTCTGAAGGGTCGGGTCAGTCCAGCGCCACCCGCTTGCGGATGTACTCGGCGATGACGTCGCGTGCGTAGGCCAGCACCTGTTCCGGGGCATCCCCCGGGTCGCACAGGCCGGGGGTCTTTAGGATGTCCTCCACCATCTCCTCCCACCATGGCGCCCCCCGTACCCGGGCGACACCGTCGGGGTGGAGACCCGCCGCCTCCATGTCGGCGGCGCCGGGGGGGACGAAGGCCACGACGGTCGAACCCGGTTGGGCGAGGGTGACGCGCTCCTGCAGCCAGGCGATAATGCTGCGCAGATCGTCGGGGTTCACATACCCTCCCTTCATGGGCATTTCACCACGCTTGCTACCATGGCGTCACGTAAAGGGGGGCAGCCCATGCGCAGGTGGAGTCGATCGCTGTGGCAGACAGCGCTAATGCTGGCGCTGGCCGTGATCCCGCGAGCCGGCGCCGCGGGGTTGGAGGACGAACTGGAACGGGCCTGGGTGGGCGCCTGGGTGGTGGTGCGGGTGGAGGTGTCGTCGGATTGCTCGGGCACCTACACGAACAACGAGGTGCGCGGGCGCCTGGTGAGCAGCAGGGGCAGGCACCGCTTCGGCGATGGGGAGCTGGCCCGGGTGGACAAGCTCAACCTGCGCTCGGAGCGGGTGGATCTCTACCTGTCGCTGGCCGCCGCCATCCTGGTACCACGCCAGGACGGCCCCTTCACCCTCTACGACGAGCGCTCCTGCCGGGTGCAGCTGATGGTGGAGGTTCCCAGGCCGCTGCTCAAGGCGGGGGTGCGGCGAGAGGTGGATGCGGTCCTGCTAGAGGCGGTGGAGCGGCACTCCTCCGCTGCCCTGGCCCGCCAGTCCGGGGGGTGGAACCGACGCGAGCGCGACCCTCTCCCCGCCGACTACGAGCTGACCCTGGCCCGCCACGCGGCGTGGAAGGCGGAGGAGACCAACCGCGCCCTGGCGCGAGCCCGGCAGGAGGCCTTGGAACAGGCCAACTGGGCGTTGGAGCGGGTAGCGGATGACACCGACTACCTGGCCGGTTTCGCCGCCGGGGTGGAGGCGCAGCGGCGGCGGTCGCCGCCCTCCTGCGGCGCGCTGGTGGGCGCCCGCTTTGACAGCGACGAGCAGCGCCCACCGCGGGAGCGACAGGCTGACGCCCCCGCCGACCGCGCCTTCAAGCGGGGCTTCCGGGATGGTCAGCTGGTGCTGTGGGCCACCCGCCTCGCCCGCGCCGTGGAAGGGTGCTTCGTGCCAGTGCCCCCCCTACCGCAGTAGCGCCGCGGTGAACGCCGCGAACAGCCGAGAAAAGACGGCTGCCGAGGGCGCATGTCGAGCTCCCCCGTCGGGGCGCATGGTGTCCTGGCGCGCCTGCCAGCTCTCCCGGCTCAGGGGGACCAGGGGCTCCAGCCGCCGCGTTTTGAGCCTGCTGTTCAGCGCCGGCAGCTGTCCGCCCTGGAGAGCCTCCACCTTCCCCCGGACGGTGGCCAGCTCCCCCTGCAGGAGGCTAAAGCGGTCCAGCTGGGAAGCGGTGGGGCGGCCGCCGTAGTTGGTGACGGCGCTGTAGAGGGCGGCCAGCTTCTCACGCAGCTGCTCATCCCCCGACAGCCACCCCGCCTCGCTGGTGGAGACCAGGGTGGGGCGAATCTTTTCCAGCTCGTCGGCGTAGGCCTCCAGCTGGCGGCGCAGCCCGTCCCGGGCGGGCAGCCGCCCGGCGCGCTGGCGCGCCTGCTCGCGCAGCTCCACCAGGGAGTCCACCAGGTAGGTGAGGGAGGCGAGCTCCTCATAAAGTTGCATGGCCAGCCGCTGCTGGGCGGCGCGGTCCTCCGGCGAGTGGGGGGTGCGGGAATCGGCGACCAGGGTGATCTCCCCGGCCACGGTGGTGGCGCCCTTCACCAGCTTCACCGTGTAGGTGCCCTCGGCGACCCGGGGTCCCAGGAACGCCGGGGCCAGAACCGAGGCGGGGGGCAGCTTGGGGGGCGGCAGGCGCATGGGCCATGCCACCCGGTTGAGGCCGGCCCGCTGGGAGGCGGGCACGGTGGACACCCGCCGCCCTTCGGCGTCATAGATCTCTAGCTTCAAGTCGCCGAAGATGTGGCGCTTCTTCAGCCAGTAGGTGATCACCGCCGCCTCGGGAGGATTGGTGCCGACGAACTCGTCGTCGCCGTTAAATTCCTGCCGGCTGGCCAGGATCGGTATCTCCACCTCCCGGCTTGGCAGCAGCGCCACCTCCTCGTCGAGGGTGGCCGCCGACAGGGCGCGCAAGGGGGTGAGGTCGTCCAGGATGTAGATCCCTCGTCCGTGGGTGGCCACCACCAGATCCCCCTCCCGGGGATGGATGACCATGTCGTGCACCGCCACCTTGGGGATTCCCCCGGCAAAGCGGGCCCACCGGGCGCCCCCGTCCAGACTCACGTAGAGGCCGAACTCGGTACCCAGAAATAACAGATTGGCGGCCAGCGGATCCTCTTTGATCACCCAGGCATACCCCTCGATCTCCGGGGTGGCGAGGGGGGTCCAGGTGGCGCCGTAGTCGTCGGTGCGGAAAAGGTAGGTGGCGAAGTCGCCGCTGCGGTGACCATCGAGCGTGACGTAGGCGCGCCCGCGGACGTGGGCGCTGGGGGTGACGCTGGACACCCAGGTGCCCCTGGGCACCCCCGGGATACGGTCGATGAGGTTCGCCCAGGTGCGGCCCCCGTCGCGGGTGAGCTGCAGGAGACCGTCGTCGGTGCCGACCCAGATCACCCCCGGCTCCCCAGGGGCTTCGCCAATGGCGTAGATGGTGGTGTTGTTTTCGGCGGTTGAGTTGTCGATGGTGAGCCCGCCCGACTGTTTCTGCCGCTGGCGGCGGGGGTCGTTGGTGGTCAGGTCGGGGGAGATGCGCTCCCAAGAATCCCCCCTGTCCCGGGAGCGGAACAGGTACTGGGCACCCACGTACACCGTGCCCCGCTCATTGGGCGAAAGGTGAATGGGGGTGTTCCAGTTGAAACGCAGCTCCGCCTCGCCAGCGCCAGCGTAGGGCGTGATGTCCCTCAGCTCCCCCAGCCGGGTGTCCACCCGCAGGATGTTGCCTCCCTGGTACTCCACGTACACCCGGCGTGGGTCCTCGGGGTCGGGAAAGGCCCAGAACCCGTCACCATAGCCGATGTTTTCCCAGTGCCTGTTCTGCACCCCGGCCGGCGCCCGCGAGGGGCCCTTCCAGGTACCGTTGTCCTGCAGCCCACCGTAGACGTTGTAGGGGCGCTCCAGGTCCACCCCCACGTGGTAGAACTGGGCTACCGGCAGGGAGCGCAGGAAGCGCCAGCGGCGGCCGCGGTCAAAGGAGTGGTAGACTCCGCCATCGGTACCCAGGAACAACTCGTTGCGGTCTCTAGGGTTGATCCACAGGGCGTGGTGATCCGGGTGAACGTTGCCCCCGCCCAGGATCGGCAAGGTGAAGGACGCCCCGCCATCGGTGGAGACCGCCAGGGCCAGGCCGGGCTTGTAGACGGTGTTGTGATCACTGGGGTCGACCACCAGATGAGCGAAATAGAAGGGGCGAATGCTCACGTTAGTGGAAGAGTTGACCAAGGTAAAACTCTCTCCCAGGTTCTCCGAGCGGTAGAGGGCGGTCTTTGCCGCCTCCACCAGGGCATACACCACGCTGGGGCGGGAGGGGGCCACCGCCACGGCGATGCGCCCCTTCTCGCCGGCTGGCAGCCCGGTGGTGAGCTCCTTCCAGGTCTCTCCTCCGTCCACCGACCTGTAAAGCCCCGAACCGGGTCCCCCCGACTGGAAAAAGTCAGGCCAGCGCCGCACCTGCCACATGCCGGCGTAGAGGATGCGCGGCTCCTGGGGGTCCATGGCAAGGTCGGAGCAGCCGGTGGAGTCATTGACGTACAGCACCTTGCGCCAGGTGGTGCCGCCGTCGGTGGTCTTGAAGACGCCGCGCTCCTCACCAGCGCTCCACAGGGGGCCCAGGGCGCAAACGTAGACGGTCCTGGAGTCCTTCGGGTGGACCCCGATGGCGGCGATACGCTCGGAGGCGGAAAGCCCCACCCGCTGCCAGGTCTTGCCGGCGTCTTGGGAGCGGTACACCCCATCACCTACGGACACCGAGTTGCGCACGTTGCACTCCCCGGTGCCCACCCAGACGGTCCTGGGCTCCTGGGGGTCCACGCGCAGGGCGCCGATGGACTGGATGTGTTCGTCGAAGACGGGCTTGAAGGTGGTGCCCGCGTCGCTGGATTTCCACACCCCGCCGCTGGCCGTGCCCACGTACAGGGTGAGGGGGGCCCCGGGTACGGCGTCGATGGCGGTGATGCGGCCGCTCATCACCGCCGGGCCTAGGGCGCGGGCCGAAAGCCCCCCGAAGGTGTCACTGGTGATCTTGATCCCTTCGCTGGCACTCACATGTCCTGCCGCCAACCAGCAGGCACACCACACCACGAACCCGAGGACCGTGCGCATGGAATTCCTCCCGGCCCGCCGCCGCTCAGCGGGAGGGGGCGGCGCCCTTGCTGGCCGCCGGCATGGCGAAGAGAGAGTCCTCCAGCGGCACGTCGAGCTCCACCCTGGAGAAGGTCAGCGTCTGTCCCCCCGGCATCCCCTTGGCCTTGGTAGACATGGCGTGGGGGATCAGAAGTCCGCCGACCTCCTTGTAGTCGCCCACCGAGGATTCGTACTCCACCTCTTGGCCACGCAGGGTGCGCTTACCCTCTCCCCGGATTTCCAGGAAGTACTCGGCGTCCAAAAAGACGTAGGACACGTCGCCGTTCTTCTTGGTTACTTTGAGTTTGTACGCATCGGTGCCTTCGACTTTTTCCTTGCCCACCAGCTCCACCTGGTGACCCTTTTCCTTCCAGTTCACCAGGTCGCCGTCGAAGTCGGCCTGCTCGCGGATGTCGGCGAGCTGATCCTCGGGCATCTTCTCCGGATCGCTGCTGCCCATGAAGGGCATGACCATCCACCCCGTCTGGCCGTCGTAGGCCTGCACCCCGGTCATCCCCTGCAAGGTGAACTCCAGGCGCAACTTATTGGGGCGCTTCCACTGCCAGACGAAGGGCGCCTCCATCCCGCCACCCATGCTCATGGTGCCGGTGATGCGCGCCGAGGAAACCGAGGTGATGCGCTCCAGACCGCCCCGCGCCTGGTAGTTCTTGGCCAGGATCTCGTCGAGGCTTTGCGCCGGCGCAGCGCCAGCCCACAACGCCGCACCCACAGCGACGACTATCGTCACGGCTCGAAATCTCATTCGCTCCTCCCTATGCTCGCCCCGCTGAGGGGCGCAACGGTTGCTTCCCCACCTCTTACGTCGGTGGGGGCACAAGGTTCTCACCACCCCCGGCAGGGACGCCAGAGGTCCAGCACTCGGTCTCCATCCACGACGTGGTAGACGTCGAAGCAGGCGGCAGCCAGGCAGGAGTGGTTGGGAATGATGCGCAGACGCGCGCCGGGAGGAAAGGCCGCGGCCACCTGCGGGGTGCGAGCCCGCACCGTGCCGTGCTCCTGGGTAAGGGAGGCCAAATGCAGCCCGGGCAGCGGGGAGCAGTCCGCCGCTCCGCACACCACCCCGAAGCCGCAGTGGGGATCGAGGTGAGTCGGTCCCGCATCCTTGGAGAGGGCCAGGGCGCCAGCGTCGACGACGAGGGTGCGGCGTTCGGGGTAGCACCCCACCACGGTGGTCAGCACGGTGAAGGCGCATTCTTCCAACCCGCAGGAGCCCATGGCAGCCTGGAAGGCATCGAAAAAGACGTAGTTCCCCGGCCGCACCTCGTCTACCCCGGTGAGATGGTCCACCGCGCAGATGGTGGGGGTGGAGCCGACGCTCACCTCGCCAACCCCCACCCCGGCCTGGCGCAGCGCCCGGGCAAGGGTCACCGTCACCTCCCGCTCCTGCCCCGCCACCGCCGCCACCTCCGCGAGGCTAGGGCAGGCGTAGGCGTGGCCGGCGTGGGTGAGCAGCCCCCGCAGCTCGAGGCGCGGGCTGGCGGCCACCTGCGCCGCCAGGGCCACCGCCTCCGGCGACGCCGGGTCCACCCCGCAGCGGTGGGCGCCGCAGTCCACCTCCAACATCACCCCCAGGCGCAGGTCAGCCGAGGCGGCGGCCTCTGCCGCGGCGGCCGCCACCCGGGGGTGGTCCAGGGTGAGGGTGAAGCGCTCAAGCCGACGGGCCAGCTCCAGGGCGGCGGGGAGGCGCTGGGGCGTGATGGGCACCGCGTAGAGGACGTCGGCAAAGCCCCGCTCGGCGAAAAATCGCGCCTCGGCCAACGTGGACACGGTAATGGACGTCGCCCGGCCGGCCAGCTGGAGCCGGGCCACCTCGGCGGTTTTGTGGGTCTTCACGTGGGGGCGCAGGCGCACCCCCAGGCGATCGGCGCGCTCGGCCATGCGGAGGCAGTTGGCCTGCAGGCGCGGGAGGTCCACCAGGCCCGTCGGGGTTGGCAGGTGCTCGAGGGAAAGGGGCGGGGCGGCCATGCCCGGGTCGGTCAGAGCCACTCGGGTGGGGCGGTGAAGGCGGGGTGCATGACGTTGCCGGTGTTGCGGGTGCCGGCGGGCTCGAAGACCAGCACCTCCGCCTCCTCGTCGGCGGCGGTGCGGTGCTCGGTATTGCGGGGCACCACCACCAACTCCCCCGGCTCCAGCTCGATCACGTCGTCCCGCAGCTCCACCCGGAAGCGGCCGGAAAGGCACAGGAACAGCTCGTCCTCCTCCGGGTGCTTGTGCCAAACGAACTGGCCCGACAGCCTGACCAACTTCACCTCCTGGCCGTTCAAGGCGGCGATGATACGGGGACGCCAGGGCTCTTGGATGTGAGAGAACTTTTCGGCAAGGTTAACCTTGCGAATCACGGTGACCTCCCGGGCAACGGCCGCACGCGGGGGCAAGCTCCAGGTGCTGGTACAGCGCGCCGTCCACAAAGCCCAGCTTGTGATAATACTCGGTCGTTCCGGGGGCGGAAATCACCGCCAGGCGCTCAAAGCCTCCCTGGCGGGCCAGCTCCGCCGCCCGCCCCACCAGGCGGCGGCCCACCCCACGGTGCTGGGCGGTGCCGTCCCGCCGCCTCAAGGTGGCAACCGCCCCGTACACGTGCACCTCCCGCAGTAGCGCCGCACCCGCAAGCTCGGCCAGGGGGGCCGGCCCCCGGGGCAGGGTGAGGCGGGCAAACCCCACCAGGTGACCCTGGGGGGTGAGCGCCTGCACGAACTCTTCCTCCCCTGCCGACGAGGCGTAGGGGTAGATCTGCAAGGTCACCTCCCCCGGCTCCACGGGGCGCTGGCGCAGCTCGCGGGCGCGGATGTCCGCAAGCGGCCGGCCCTGCCGGGCGAGGAGTTGTTCCACTTCCTGGCGCAGGTTGGAGCGCCGGTTACCGGCCAGCACCGCCGGGGCGGGCACGTCCCGCACCACCCGGGCCACCCGGCAGTAGGGCGGCACCGCCGCCAGGCAGTCGGCCAGCAGGTGAAGCAGCTCCTTTTCCGAGTACGGTTGCCATCGACCCTGCCGCCATTCCTCCTCCAGAGGGGTGCCGGGCAGTAGCACACAGGGGTAGATCTTGAGTTCGTCGGGGCGCAAGGCGGGGTCGGAAAACAGCCGGGTAAAGTCGGCCCGGTCGCTCCTGAGGGTGGCGCCGGGCAGGTTGGGCATCCAATGGGCCAGGATCTTGAAGCCGGCGCGGCGCAGCAGTTCCGTGGCGCGACGGCTGGCCGCTGTCGTATGACCCCGCCCGCTGCGGGCCAGGATAGTGTCGTCCAGACTCTGATACCCCAGCTGTACCCGGGTCACCCCCAGCCGGCGCAGGGGCTCCAGGCCTTCGGCAGTGACCAGGTCGGGGCGGGTCTCCACGGTCAACCCGACGCAGCGGCAGGGGGCTTGGGCGTTGGCCCGGCGCGCCGCCTCCACCTCATCCCAGCTCGCTTCCCCGTCGGCCTGGGGCGGGGCGGGGCAAAATGGTACGCTGCCGTTCCACCCGTTGAGGGCCTCCAGGCATCGGCTCACGAACCAGCGCCGATAGCCCGGCGGGTAGGTGTCCCAGCTACCGCCCAGGATGGACAGCTCCACCTTGTCCAGCGAATGGCCGTTGGCCGCCAGGGCCGCCAGGCGCACCGCCACCTGCCGGGCGGGGTCAAACCCCTGCTGCACCGCCCGCTGCGCCCCGGGCTCCTCAGGGAGATAACTGGTGGGCATTGCGTCGGGACGTGGGCAGAAGCAGCATTGACCGGGGCAGGGGTGGGGGCGGGTGAGCACCGCCACCACCGCCACCCCGCTGCCGCTGCGCACCGGGCGGGCGCGCAGCAGGCGAGCCATTTCTTCGGGGGGCCGGCGCCAACCGTGACGGGGAGCCAGCTGTCGGTAGGCAGCGAGGAGCTGGCTGGAGGTGAAAAAGCCTCCCTCCGCGCGGGGGTACCGCCGGCGCAGACGGGCCACCAACTGGGGATTGTCCAGCTCCACCGTCGCCAAGGCTCCCAGCAGCGGCACCAGCTGGGCCTCGTGGACGACCGGGTCGAAGTGGTAGGCTTTCTTTTCCACGGGGCTAGGGTATCCCATGGATGACGCCACCTGCCGCCGCCTGGCCGCCCTCAACCGCTGCTTCTACCGACGTCACGGCGAGGCGTTCGCCGCCACCCGGTCCTCCCCCTGGCCGGGGTGGCAGAGGTTTGTGGATCACCTCCCTCCCCCGGCGGCGGGGCAGCCCCTGCGGGTGCTGGACGTGGGGTGCGGCCACGGTCGCCTTGCCACCTTCCTGGCCGCCGCCCTTCCCTGGCCGGTGGCCTACGTGGGGGTGGATGGGAGCCCCAACATGGTGCGCCTGGCGCGCCGCCGCCTGGCTTCCCTGCCGGCGGTGCAGCTCCAGCGGCGGGAGCTCACGGCACTGCGGGGGCCAGCCCTGCCCGCCGGGCCCTTTCAGCTGGTGGCGCTGCTGGGGGTCTTGCACCACCTCCCCGGGGCCCACGTCCGCCGTCGGGTGCTGGCCGCGGCGGCGGCCCGCCTGGCGCCTGGGGGCGTACTGGCCCTCACCCTCTGGCGCTTTGCCGCCGAGCCGCGCTTTGCGGGCAAGGTGGTCCCCTGGAAAGAGTTCAACCGTCGCCTGCGCCGCCCCCTGGATCTGGCCCAACTGGAACAGGGGGACCTCCTCCTAACCTTCGGCCACGACCCCGCCGCCCTGCGCTACTGCCATGCGATGAGCGAAGGTGAGTTGGCCGAATGGCGCGCTGTCCTGCCGCCGCTGGCAGACGACTACCTGGCCGACGGCGCCGGTGGCCAACTCAACCGCTATCTGATTTTTCGAGCTACCGCCTGACGGCGGTCATGACGATCTCCACCCGAGCGTTGCGGGGCAGGTCCCCCACCTCGAAGGTGGCCCGGGCGGGGGGGTGGCGGGGGAAGAACTCGGCGTAGACCCGGTTGAAGGCCGCAAAGTCGTCCATGTCCTCGAGCAAAGCCTGCACCTGCACCACGTCGGCGAGGTCGAACCCCGCCTCGCGCAAGATGGCCCGGCAGTTCTCCAGGGCCCTGCGGGTCTCCCGCTCGATGCCCCCCGGCACCAGCTCCCCCGTGGCCGGGTCGATCCCCAGCTGGCCCGAGAGGTACAGGGTGCCCCCCGCCAGCACCGCCTGGGAGTAGGGGCCGATGGGAGCGGGAGCGGCGGTGGAGGTGATCACCCGGCGCTCCTCCCCGCCGCCCCGGCAGGCGGCCAGGGCGACCAAACACAGGCACACCAGTGCTCGTTTCATGCGGGAAGTCCTTTCTCGGCCACCTCCGCGAGGGCGGCCGCAAAGCGGTCGATCTCCCCCACCGTGGTGTACACCGAGGGGGCCACCCGGATCCCCTGCACCGCAGGGTGGGTGATGGCGGCCACGATGATGCGGTGGCGGGCCCACAGGTGTTCGGCCAGGGCGCCGGGGTCTACCCCGGTCACCTCCGCGGTGGCCATGGCCCCCGCCTCGCCGGGGCCCAGGGGGGTGTGCAGGCGCAGGCGGGGATGACCCGCCAGGCGGCCCGCCCAGCGGTCCCGCAGGTGGCACAGGCGCGCCAGCTTGCGCTCGGGCCCCAGGCCGTGGTGGAAGGCCAACGCCTCGCCGATGGCCAGGGCGTTGGCCGCCGGGTGGGTGCCGACCTCCTCGAACTTGCGGATGTTCTCGTCCATCTCTTCGGGGGCGGCCATCAGGGGCCAGATGGCGCCGATGCGCTCCCGCCGCACATAGAGCAGGCCGGTGCCGTGGGGAGCGGCCAGCCACTTGTGCAGGCTGGCGGCGTAGACGTCGCAGGGCAGCTCGGCCACGGAAAAGGTCAGGTGGGCGAAGGCGTGGGCCCCATCCACCAGCACCCACACCCCCCGGCGGTGGCCGAGGGCGGCAATCTCCCGCACCGGCAACACCCGCCCGGTGAGGTACACCATGTGGGAGACCAAAATCGCCCGGGTGCGCTCGCCCAGCTGGGCGCCGAAGGCGGCCACCGCCGCCTCCGGGCCGGCCTCGGGGGGGGGCAGGGGAAACTGCCGCAGCACGATGCCCTCCCGCCGTGCCCGCTGCCGGAAGGTGGTGATCATGCGGGGGTACTCCTGGTCGCAGGCCAGCACCTCGTCGCCGGGCTGCAGGGGGATTCCCAGCTGGCACGCCTCCAGCCCTTCGGAGGTGTTGCGGGTGATGGCCACCTCCTCGGCCTGGCAGCCGGCGGTGCGCGCCAGCTCCTGCCGCACGGTTTCCCGCTGGGGCTCCAGCACCCGCCACATAGTGTGCACCGGCGCCAGGTTGGAGAACTCCAGGTAGCGGCGCATGGCCTCCTGTACCGCCACCGGGGAAGGGCTCACTCCGCCGTTGTTGAGGTTGATCAGGGAGCGGTCCACCGCAAAGGCGCGCTGCACCCCGGCCCACAGCTCTTCCTCGCAGGCCAGCTCCGCTGGGCTGCCGGAGGCCGAGGCCAGCTGATGCAGGGCGGCGGCGGCCCGGCGGGGGCGCAAGGTGGCGGCGGCCGCCGCCAGCGCCGCCGGGGGGGCGGCCAGGGTAAACATCTGGCGTCGGGTGTACATGGGGCACCTCCCAAATCGCCGGGTCAGTGTACTCCCCACCCCGCCCCTGGCAGCGCTTGCCCACCTGGGCTAGCATTGCCTTCGGGGAGGCAGCAGCGGTGCGGGTGGCTTTGTCCCACGTGGGGTGCAAGCTCAACCAGGCGGAGATCGAGGCGCTGGCGCGGGCCTTCGCCGCCGCTGGGCACGAGGTGGTGACGGACCTGGCATGCGCCGACGTGCACGTGGTAAACACCTGCACGGTGACCGCGGAGGCGGCGCGCGACTCGCGCCGGCTGGCCCGACGGGGGGCGCGCTACGGCCGAGAGCTGCCCACGGTGGTGACCGGCTGCCACGCCACCACCAGCCCGAAAGAGATGGAGCGGATCCCCGGCGTGGCCCTGGTGGTGAACAACCATAACAAGGCCCGCCTGGTGGAGGCGGTGGAACGTCACCTGCTCGCGTCGGCCCCCTCCACCGCCCAGCCGGCGTCGACACCCGGGCCGGGGCGCACCCGCGCCGCGGTCAAGATCCAGGAGGGCTGCAGCGTGGGCTGCTCCTTTTGCACCGTCCCACGGGCCCGGGGACCGGCGCGTTCCCGCCCCCTGAAGGAGGTGCTGGCCGAGGTTGCCCGCCTGCTGCAAGGGGGGGCCCAGGAGCTCATCCTCACCGGGGTGCTGATTTCCTCCTACCGCAGCGGGGGGGTGGACTTGCCGGGTCTGGTGGAGGCCATCCTCACCCAGCTGCCCCTGCGGCGCCTGAGACTCTCCTCCCTCTCCCCGTGGGCGATCGGACCGCGTGAACTGGCCATGTGGTCCCACCCCCGCCTCTGCCGCCACGTTCACCTGTCCCTGCAGAGCGGCTGCGCCGCCACCCTGCGGCGCATGCGCCGCCCGTGCACCCCCGAACAGTTCGCCGCCGCGGTCGCCCGGCTGCGCGCCGCCGTACCCGGGGTGGCCATCACCACCGACGTGATCGTCGGCTTCCCCGGGGAAACCGAGGAGGAATTTCAGGACAGCCTGGCCTTTGTCGCCGCCATGGGGTTCGCCCGCGCCCACGTGTTCGGCTTCTCCCCCCGTCCAGGCACGGTGGCGGCCACGCTGCCGGGGCAGCTGCCGCCGGAGGTCATCCGCAGAAGGGTAGCCACCATGCGCGCCGCGGCCGCTGCGGCGCAGGGGGCCTTTCTCGCGGGGTACATGGGCCAGCGGGTGGAGGTGCTATGGGAAGGGGAGCGGGGCGGGTGGTGGGAGGGGCACACCGACACCTACGTGCCGGTCCGCGTACCGGCGGGAAACGTCGAGCCCAACCACTGGGGGTGGGTGGAGGTGGAAGGGGTGGACGGCGGGGCGGCATGGGGGCGGGCCGTCGCGCCCCCATGAGAGGCCTTCCTTTGAGTGTACAATCACTGCTCGTGAGTTCGCTCGGGCAGGCAGGCCGAGGCCGCGCCGCTCAGGGGTTGGTGCTCGCCCTCGTCGTGGTGACCGGGTTCTCCACTGCGGCCGCAGCGGAGCCGGCGCGAGTTTTCTTCCCTCGCGGCGGCGACACCGTGTGGGTTGGCTCGGCGGTGGATGTAAGCTGGTACCCCATACCCAGGGAAGCCAAGGAAATGGAGCTGTTCCTCTCCCTGGACGGGGGCGCCACCTTCCCCCTCCGTCTCACGCCGCAAATGGCTCCGGGGTTGACCTCGTGGCGGTGGAGCGTGCCCAACCTGCCTACCGAGCGAGCCTGCCTGCGCCTGCGGGTGGGAATCCCGGGGCGAGGCGAGATCGACGCGCCTCCCTCCGGGGTCTTTCGCATTGCCAACGAAGCTCAAGTCGTTGCCGAGCCGGTCCGTTGGCACGCCGGGGAGCTGTGGCTGGGCCTCGGGGGCGACCCGGCCCCACCCGTGCCGTTCTCGCTGGACCGCGGCGAGCAGCAGGCGTTGGCCGCCGCGGCCTTGGCGCTGGTGGCGGAACTCCCCCGCCGGGAGAGCGCGGCGCCCACCCGGACCTTTGCCGAGAAGATCGTCGTCGCTGACGTTGGCAGCACTGCTTCCTACCCTCCTCCTCCCATTCCACGGGAGACAACGCCTCGTCCTCTGCGGAGATAGAGAGCACCCCGCCTCGCCCGCAGCGGATCACACCCGACCGGCTGCCCGGTGAGGCAGGCGCCCACTGGGGCCGATTCCCTCCAACCCTGCAGCACCTGCTGGAAGGCCAAGGCCCACCGGACCGGGGTTCGCCAGGGAAGGCCCCTTTTCCCCGCTGTCGCCACCAGCGGAGAGGCTTGGTGGTGCTGACGAGGTGTTTCTGCGCTCGAAATCGGGCGCGAAGGTGAAAGGAGGAACGAAGTGCGACAAGTGATCCTATTTTGCCTTTGTTTGGCGGTTGGGGGTGCGGCGGGCGCCTTCGAGGGCCAGGTCATTGGACCCGGCGGCAAGGCGCTGGCTGGCGCTCGCGTGTCCGAACTGGGGAAGGCCGGCTCGGTCGTGGCGAACGCCGAGGGCCGCTTCCGGCTCGAGCCGGACCCGCGCCCGCCGTTTTATCTCATGGTGACCCGCCCGGACGGGGTGGCGTTCCGCCCCGTCTACGTGGAGGCGTTGCCGCCCAGGGGCGAGGTGCTGGTGGTGCGGCTGGAGACCCTCGCCGAAAGCGTCACCGTCGTCTCAGGGGGGGTGCCTGACTTGCACCTGCCCCCCGCCGCCGCCGGGACGGTGATGGGAAAGCAGGATCTCGCGCGGCGCTTGCCGGTGAACTTCCCGCAGGTCCTGGAGAACATCCCCGGAGCGACGGGGGCGGCGGACGGCTACGACCCTGTCCCGGGTTTGCGCGGACTGCCCAAGCACCGCACCCTTCTTCTCCTGGATGATGGCCGTGTCACCGCCGAGCGGCGCGCCGGCCCGTCGGCCACTTTCCTGGTCCCGGAGACGGTGGACGAGATCGAGGTGGTTCGCGGACCCGGATCGGTGGCCTACGGCTCCGACGCCTTCGGCGGCGTCATACGAGCTCGCTCCCGGCTGCCCGTGCCGGGGCAGCCCTTCGAGGCTCGGTACAGTGTTTTCGGCGCGTACGGCTTGCGCGGGGGTGGCGGAGCGGTCGACGTCAGCGCGCCGGTGGGCGCCGGCGCTCTCCTGGTGGGCGGCCACTTTCGGGTTTTCGACGAATACCTGGGCCCCCATGGTCGGGTGCCCAACTCCGACGCCGAACACCGCGGCTTCCGTCTAGCCTACCAGGTACCGGTTCTGGGGGGGACACTGGGGCTGGGGTGGCGCAGCGACTTCGGGCGCCACATCGGCAAACCTGAACCCCAGTTTGCCGTGCGGCGGACCTTTTATCCCGAGGAGAATTCCCACCGGTTCAACGTCAGTTATCAGCAGCCCGGTCCCGGGAAGTGGTCGCGGCTGGGCGTCACCCTCGCCTGGGACAGCTATCAAGTGATTCTTGATCGCGACGTCTTCGCCACCTCCACCAGGCCGCGCACCGTCTCCCGTGCTGACGTGGAAGCCAACGACTACTCGTTGCGGGTGGAGGGAGAGCGTGCACTGGCCGGTCTGGCGAAACTGGTGGTGGGGATTGACGTCTCCGGCCGCTACAACCTTTCTGCCATCAACTCCACCTTAACCTACGGGCAGTGCCCGACATGTGCGCCGACTGCAACCAGCAGAGAAGTGTCGGTCGCCGATGCCCGTCGGGACGATTACGCGGCCTTTGCGGCCGTCGACGCGGAGGTGGGCAGGGTCCGTCTGGCCGCTGGGGTGCGGGCGGACCAGGTGCGGGCGAAGAACAGCGGCGGTTACTTTGGTGATCGCAGCGTCACCGACTCCCAGGGTTCTGGCTTTCTTGCCGGTACGTTTCTCCTCGGCGCCGGTGCCGAGCTGACGCTGCAGGCGGCGAAGGGGTTCCGTTCGCCACTGCTTTCCGATCGGTTTTACCGAGGTATTTCCGGACGCGGTTTCATCACCGGCAACCCCGACCTGAAGCCAGAGAGCAGCACCCAGTACGACGTGGCGTTGCGCTGGCATGCCAGCCCCTTCTCGTTGGGCGCGTACGGCTACCTCTACCGCATCGAGGATCTCATCGAGCGCTACCGGACGGGGGACAACTTCTTCTTCCGCAACCGCGGCGAGGCGGAGATCCGCGGCGCCGAGTTGGAAGCGGCGTGGGCAGTCGCGGGCGAACACTCCCTGGGGTTCGGTGCCCAAGTCCTGCGCGGCGAGGTCCGCGGGGACAAGAAGCCGGTGGACGACATCCCCCCGCGGGGCGTTTTCGTGGTTTATCGCCACGAGCCGGCGGAGGGGCTGACCTGGATGGCGCGCACGGCGGCCTACGCCCGCGACGACCGCCCGGGCCCCACCGAAAAGGTGATGCCTGGCTACACGGTGGTGGACGCCAGTATCGGCTATCGTTTCCCCTCCGGGGTGGATCTCTCGCTGCTGGGGCGCAACCTCACCGACCGGGCGTACCCGGGGTCCGCCGACGAGGCGGCGGCTTTGGCCCCCGGCCGCAGTCTCCAGCTGGTGCTGCGCGGCAAATTCTGATCCTTTCCTGGATCGGGCAAGAGAGATGTCGGGGGACCAGTGCGGTCCCCCGAATTCTTTCCCCCGCGTTGGGCCGATGAACTCCCTGCCACCGTCCACGGCGCCGAAATCGCCCATCTGCGGCGCCGGTTGCACCTCGGGGGTAGGATTTCGCTACACTGGCCCCTGGATTGTGGGCACGGTTCCTGCTATGGGAGAGCTCTTGACGGTCAGCCGCCGCTTCCCCTTTGCCGCTTCGCTGCGGCTGGGAGGCGAAGGCGCGCCGGGAGAGGCGCTTCACCTGTGGGGAAAGACGGCGCGGGCGCGCCACTCGGTGGGAGCCAACTACGTGGCCACGGTGGGTTTTGCCGGACCGGTGGAGCCTCTCACCGGGATGTTGGTGAATTTGGCGGTGGTGAAGGAAAGGATCCAGGTGTTACTGGCCGCCCGCTGGGATCACCACTTCCTCAACCGCGACCACCCCGCCTTCTCGACGCTGCCCCCGACCCTGGAAAACCTGGCGCAGGCGCTCCTGGCGGAGGCGCGGGAAGCCTTCGCCGGAGAGACGGCGCAGCCCGTGGTGTGCCACCTGGCCGAGTCTCCCAGCGCGGGAGCGGCGGCGTACGCCGACGGGAGGGTGGAGCGCTGGGCCGCAGCGGAGTTTTGCGCCGCCCGCCGCACCCTTTCCCCCCATCTCGACGAGTCGGCCAACCGCGCCCTCTTTGGCGCGGCCACCCGGCTGCACGGCCACTCCTACCGCCTGCGCGTCACCCTTGCGGGGAAGGTGGACGCCCGCAGCGGCGTGATCGTCCCGGAGGGTGAGCTCCAGGGGGCCCTGAGGGCCCTGCGGGAGGAACTGGACCACCGCTACCTCAACGAGGATGTTCCCGCCCTGCGGAGCGGGCCTGTCACCAGCGAGTGGCTGGCTCGTCACGCCTTCCTCAGGCTGCAGGCGGCGCTGCCAGTGGCGCGTACCCGCCTGTGGGAGTTGTCCTGGCTGTCGGCGGAGTATCTGGGGGGTGAACGTGCTCGCCTGGTGGTGGAGTCCTCCTTCCGGGCGGCCCACCGGCTGCACGCCCCCCGGCTGGACGAGGTCACTAACCGGACCATCTATGGGAAATGCAACAACCCCACCGGCCACGGCCACCGCTACGTGGTGGAGGCCGCCTGCGGTGGGGTGCTGGACCCCGCCAGCGGCACGGTGGCCGACCTGGGGGAGGTGCAGAGGGCACTGGAGGGCTCGCTGGCTCGCTGGCAGATGGTCCACCTGGACGAGGAAACGTCCGACTTCTGCGACCGCCCCTCCACCAGCGAAAACATCGTGAGCATCCTCTGGCCCCGTCTCGACGACGCCCTGCGCGGGCGCCTGCAGCGGTTGCGCCTGTGGGAGACGGAGAACAACCGCTTCACCCTGCGCCGGGTAGTAGGGGGAAAGTGAGGGTGGAGCGCATCCTCATCACTGGCGCCAGCCGCGGCATCGGTCGCGCACTGGCGCTGCGTCTGGCCCGGCCCGGCCGGGAATTGCTCCTGCACGGCCGGGCCGCCGCTGCCCTGGGCGAGGTGGAGAACCTGGTAAGGGAGCGGGGAGGGGCAGCCCGCAGCCTCACCGGTGACCTCGCCCGTCCCCGGGAGGTGGACGCCCTCGCCGAGGCGGCCGGGGAACACCCACTGGCCGCCCTCGTCAACAACGCCGGGGTGGCCGTCGTCAAGCCCCTGGCGGAGCTGACCCTGCGGGAGTGGGAGAAGAGCCTGGCAATCAACCTTACCGCCCCCTTCCTGCTGTGCCGCGCCCTGGTGCCGCGCATGGGCCCCGGCGCCACCATCGTCAACGTGCTTTCGGTGGCCGCCCGACAGGGGTTCCCCGGCTGGGGCGCATATTGCGCCACCAAGTTCGCCCTGGAGGGGCTTTCCCAATGCCTGCGGGAGGAGCTGCGCCCGGCCGGGATCCGGGTGGTCAATGTGTACCCCGCGGCGACCTCCACCGAGCTCTGGGACGGGGTGGCGGGGGTCTGGCCGCGGGAGCGCATGCTCGCTCCCCAGGAAGTGGCCGAGACCATCGCGTTTGCCTTGGAGCGCCCCCAGGAGGTGCTGGTGTCGGAACTCTCCGTGGGCCACCGGGCGGGGACGTTGTAGAGAGCTGCCGCTCCTACCTGGCTTCCTCGGCCGCCGCCAGGGCGTTGCCGATGAGCCGAGCCAGTTCCGGGCGTCGCTGCGCCAGGCTCTCGAGGTGTCCTCGCAGCTCCGCCGCCAGGGGAGCGTATTCCGCTCGATCCAAGGCCAACTCGTACAAATCGCTAGGCAGCAGCCAGTCCTCCGGCCAGCGGCGACGCACCTCCTGCCACAGGTGGGGCAGCTCCTGGGAAGGCAACTCGCCGGCGCGCACCGCCCGCACCCGGCCGTACAGCTCGGCCAACTGCTGGCGGCCTTCGAGCCCCACCTTGATGGTGCGTTCCCTGGGCACCAGTACCGGCTGTTCGTAGGCATCCTTGTCGGCGGCGCCGGCAAACACCGAGGTTACCCGCTCCCCCACCGCCATATCGAAGTTCCCCCACTCGGGCCGAAACAGCATCCTCTCCCCTTGCCGCACCGTGCACTCCTCAAAGCTCACCAGGAGCAGCTGGCCCTGGTGGCGACGGGTCGTTGCCACCCGACCCTCCACGGTGACGCCGGAGGAGAAGCGCAGGCGGGCGAGCCGGCCGACTTGGATGCCGACGCGGTGCAGATCGTGCTCGCCCATGAGTTCCACGGGGAGCGACTCGCCCTCGAGCCGCCCGAGGGGAGTGCCGAAGCCGTCGCGGTGGTAATCCTTGCCGTGCCCGGGCAGCTCTTTGCCAGCCACTGCCAGGGCCGAGGGCCCGTGAAAGAGCAAATACGCCGGTCGTCCGTCGTCGGCGAGAACGTCGGCCAGCACGCCCGAAATCTGCAGCCCCGAACTCAGCTGCACGGTGGCCACCGCCCCCGACTCCCTGGCCCGGGCGAGACCTTCCAGCCCGCCCCGGCGAAACGCCATGGTGTCGGCAAACTCCTCCAGCACCGCCAGGAGGTGCTCGAAGCTCGGACTCACGAAGAGCTGCGGCTGCATGGTGGTGATGTCGAAAGCCACATCGGCGGCGGCCAGAGTGTAGGGGAGCTTGGCCACCGCGTCGGTCAGGCAGTGCTGGGCCTCGCCGATGGACGAGAGCAACCCGGCACCGTAAATCTTCGGTCCCTCCAGAGAACCGATGAGCCCGTACTCCACCGTCCACCAGTGCAAGCGCGACAGGCGGGCCATCTCCGAGGGCTCGCCCAGGCTGGCCTGGCGCTCCTCCACCAGGCGCTGCGCCGCGTCGATCTCCGTCGGAGGCACGCCGGGCGCCTCCTTAAGGATGGAGAGGTGGCGGATGGCCTCGTAGAGCTCCCAGTCGGCCCGGGAAGAGATGGCCTTGGCCCCCACCTCGCCGATCCGCCGCAGGTACTCGGCGTAGGTGGCGTCGGCGATGATGGGGGCGTGGCCGGCGGCCTCGTGGACGATGTCGGGGGCGGGGGTGTACTCGATGTGCTCCAGCTGGCGGATGTCGGCGGCGATGACCAGCACTCGGTGGGCCTGGAACTCCATGAAGGCCGCCGGCGGGATGAAGCCGTCCACGGTGACCGCCCCCCAGCCGATGCGCCCCAGCGCCTCGTTCATTTCCTCCAGGCGGGGAATGCGGTCCAAAGCGATGCCCGTCTTCGCCAGGCCCTCCAGGTAGGAGGGATGGGCGTGGTGGCGCAGGAAGCGTACGTTCTGGCACATAATGTAGCGCCAGACCGCATGATCGATGGGGGTGTACCGTTCCCACCCCTGCTCAACGACGAACTGCTGCAGGTGCCGGGGCAAGTTGACCACCGCCTGGTTGGATTTGGGTAAGCTTTCTGCTGCGCTCCTGGACATGTCGTCCCCCGTCGAGAAACATCGCTCATGGGCAGAAAACTCTACTGAGAGCCGGTTTCATTTCCACGGGTGTGGTCGACCCGTCGGCTCGTGCCGCTGATCGCTGACACCGTGTATGGCAAACTTCATTCTGACCGCTTCGGTGCTTCTCTCCGCTCCCCGCCCTCGTGTGTTCCCGTTCTTCGCGGACGCCGGGAACCTGGAGGCCATCACCCCGCCCTGGCTTCGTTTTCGCATCCTCACCCCCCTGCCCGTCGCGATGGCGGAGGGCACTCTCATCGACTACCGCCTGCAGCTGCACGGCATCCCCTTCGGTTGGCGCACCGAGATTGCCATCTGGCAGCCGCCCGAGCGCTTCGTCGACCGCCAGCTGGCCGGCCCCTACCATTCTTGGGTGCATGAGCATCTCTTCGAGCCAACGCCCACCGGCACGCTAGTCGTCGACCGGGTTCGCTACCGCCCCCGGGGGGGCCGACTCGCCCAGGCTCTCTTCGTGGGGAGGGATGTCCGCCGCATCTTCGCCTTCCGGCAGGCGGCGCTGGTGGCCCGCTTCGGGGGCAGGGCGGGAGAGCTGCGGCTCGAGCGGTGGCGGGAGCAGGTGATAGCCGGCGCGGCGGGCGCGGGTCACGCCAGCTACGGCACAGGTTCGCCTTGACCGCAGCGGCGCAGGTGGGCGCCCAGCGCCTCCAGCGCCGCGTGCCGGTAGAGGTCGGAAAGGGTGGGGTAGTTGTAGAGGGTTTCGGCGATGTCCTTGGCGGTGGCACGACTCTTGAGGAACGCCTGACCGATGTGGATGAGCTCGGAAGCTCCCGTGCCGACGATGTGAACGCCACGCAGGGTGAGATCGCTGGCGGCGAAGAGCAGCTTCAGCCGCCCCCCCTCGTCGCCGATGATCTGGCCGCGGGGGTTGTAGTCGTAGCGGCCGTATCCCCTGATCACCTCACACCTCTCCTGCCCGAGCGCCTCCTCGCTCTTGCCGATGAACGCCACTTCGGGGATGGAGTAGATGGCGAAGGGCAGTTCCTCGGTACGGCCGCGCGGGCCGGGGATGCCGAAGGCGTGGCGGATGGCCTGCCGTCCCTGCTCCATGGAGGTGGAGGCCAGCGCCGGGTAGCCGATCACGTCGCCCACCGCGTAGATGTGGGGGATGGCGGTCTGGAAGTTCTCGTTGACCGTCAGCAGGCCGTATTGGTTGGGCTGCAACCCGATGGTGTCCAGCCCCAGATCGTCGGTGTTGCCGTCGCGCCCCACGCAGTAGAGGAGCACGTCGGCCTCCAGCCGCTCTCCCCTCCGGGTGGAGCAGCACACCCGCGCGGGAGGGCCGGCACAGCTTTCAATGGTGGCGAAGTGATCCTCGTGGATGAGGATGATGCCCAACCGACGCAGTTCCCGTTCCAGGAGTGCAGCCATTTCCCGGTCCAGGTAGGGCAGCAGCTGGGCACGGGTGTCGATGAGGGTCACCTCCAAACCCAGAGCGGCGAAGATGGAGGCGTATTCGACGCCAATCACGCCGGCGCCGAGCACGATCATGGAGCGGGGCACGCGCGGCAGGGCGAGAATGGTGTCGGAATCGAACACCCGCTCGCCGTCGAAGGGCACCTGGGGGGGGCGGTTGGGCCGCGTGCCGGTGGCGATGACGATGACCTCGCTGCGCAGTCGCAGGCGAGCCATGCCGTCCTTGCCGAAGACAGCGACGGTGTTGGGGTCCTCGAAGCGGCCATGGCCATGGATGACGTCCACCGCGTAGCGCGCCAGGGAGGCGTTGACCAGTTCTAGCTCCCGCTGCACCACCAGGCGCTCCCGGTACATCAGCTCCGCCACCGTCACCTCGGCGGCCATCTCGCAGCGGATGCCGTGCAGCTTGTGGCGGGTCAGGGAGGCCACGAAGAGCGCGCTTTCCCGCAGCGTTTTCGAGGGAATCGTCCCCCAGTTGATGCGCGTACCCCCCACCACGTGCTGGCACTCCACCAGCGCCACCCGCTTGTGGGCGCGGGCGGCCTGGATGGCTGCTCGTTCGCCGGCGGGCCCGCCCCCCAGGATCACCACGTCGTAGTTCGGCATGTCGGCTCCGGAGCGTATTGTACGGCGCCTCGCCTGCACCCTGGCCGCTCGTGAAGGGAAGGTACAATATTGGATGGAGGAGGCAAGATGAGCTTTCTTGACGAGCTTCCGATGCGGGCCCGGGCGGTCGCTGGGCATGTGGTGCTGGTGGAGGGCGAGGACGGCAGGATCGTAGAGGCGGCCGAAAGCCTGCGGCGCGACGACATCTGCAGGGTAACGGTGTTGTGCCCCGAGGCGAAGCGCACCGAGGCCCACAGGCGTCTCGCCGATCTCGGGGTGCAGGTCACCGACCCCGCCACGGATCCCCGCCGCCGCGCGGCCGTCAAGCTGCTCTTCGCCCGGCGCGGGCCGAAGGGCTGGACACGGGAGCAGGCGGAGCAGGCGGTGAACGACCCCCTGTACTTCGGCTCGCTGCTGGTGGCGCTCGGCGAGTGCGACTGCTCGGTGGGGGGAGCGGTGCGCACCACCGCCGACACGGTGCGGGCCGCCCTGCACGCCATCGGGGCCGCGCCGGGCATCAAGACGGTGTCCTCCTCCTTCATCATGGCCCACCCCGACTCCCGATGGGGGCACAATGGCCTGCTGGGGTTTGCCGACTGCGCCGTGATGCCCAACCCGGACGCCGAGCAGCTGGCCGACATCGCCATGGGTGCCGCCGCCACCTTCCAAGCGGTGGTGGGCGCCGCCCCGCGGGTGGCCCTGCTGTCCTTCTCCACCAAGGGCTCGGCGGAACACCCGGACGTGGACAAGGTGCGCCAGGCCGGCGCCGTCCTGGCCCAGCGCAACGTCGGCTTCGAGTTCGATTTCGAGCTGCAGGTGGACGCCGCGTTGGTGGCCGCCATCGGCGCCCGCAAGGCGCCCGCCTCCACCGTCGCTGGCCACGCCAACGTGCTGGTGTTTCCCGATCTCGACGCCGGCAACATCGGCTACAAGCTCACCGAGCGCCTGGGGGGGGCGCGCGCCCTGGGGCCACTGCTGCAGGGCCTGGCCAGGCCGGCCAACGACCTTTCCCGCGGCTGCTCGGCGCGAGACGTGGTGGAGACCTCGTGTTTGTCGCTGCTCCAGGCTACACTAGTGACGGAACGTCGAGCGTGAGAGTCCTGATCGTCGGTGGGGGAGCCCGAGAGCACGCCCTGGCGTGGAAGCTGTCCCGCTCCCCCGTCGTCGAGGAGTTGTACGCCGCTCCGGGAAACCCGGGCATTGCCGCCCTGGCCTCCTGTGTGCCCATCCGACCCGATGCGGTGGTCGAGCTGGCCGAGTTCGCGCAATCGCTGAAGATCGACCTCACCGTGGTGGGGCCAGAGCTGCCGCTGGTGCTCGGCATTGCCGACGAGTTCGCCCGGCGTGGCCTGGCCCTGTGCGGCCCCTCCCGCGCCGCCGCCGAGTTGGAGGGAAGCAAGGTCTTCACCAAGGAGCTGTGCCAGCGTTACGGGGTACCCACCGCCGAGGCGCGGGTGGTTCACGATCGGGAGCAGGCCGCGGCGGCCATCAAGTCTCTCGGCCTGCCGGTGGTGCTGAAGGCGGACGGCCTGGCGGCCGGCAAGGGAGTCCTCATCTGCCGCACCGGCGATGACGTGGAGTCAGCGCTGGTCCGCTTCTTCGAGGAAAGAGCCTTCGGGGCTGCGGCGGAGCGGGTGCTGGTGGAGCGCTGTCTGGAGGGCGAGGAAGTCTCCTTCATGGTACTTACCGACGGCACCACCATCCTGCCCCTTGCCTCGGCGCGGGACTACAAGCGCCTGGCGGACGACGACCAGGGGCCCAACACCGGCGGCATGGGCGCGGTCTCCCCCTCGCCGATACGACCTGCGCTGGCCGGTGAAATCCTCCAGGACATCGTGCGACCGGCCCTCGGCGGCCTGGCTAGAGAAGGGCGGGAGTATCGCGGCGTGCTCTATGCCGGCGTCATGGTGACCAGCGACGGCCCCAAACTGCTGGAGTTCAATTGTCGGTTGGGGGACCCCGAGACGCAGGTGATCCTGCCTAGGCTGGAGGATGACCTCTTGCTGCTTCTGCGTGGCGCCGCCGCCGGGGAGCTCGCTGGCATGCGGGCCCAGTGGCGGCACGAGGCGGCGGTGTGCGTCGTGTGTGCGGCGGCCGGCTATCCGGACTCGGTGCGACGAGGCGACCCGATCAGCGGCATTGCCGATGCCCTGGCGGTTCCGGGCGTGGTCGTGTTCCAGGCCGGGACGGCGCTGGAGGATGGCAAACTGGTCACCGCGGGGGGGCGGGTGCTGTCGGTGGTTGGCCGGGGAGCCACGGTGTCGGCGGCCCGTGCCCAGGCGTACACCGCCGTGGAGCGCATCGAGTTTGCCGGCATGCAGGTGCGCACCGATATCGGTCGGGGGATAGAGTGACCACTCGCTTTCTTGTCGTCGGGAGAGCGGCGTGAGCTGCTCGTCGTGCGCGGCGGTGGTGCAACTGCCGGGCCTGGTGCGGCTAGGTTTCTGCGACTACTTGCCCGATGCGCTGTGCCGCGTCGCTGAGGGGGTAGAGCTGGTGCCGGAGCGGCGCTACGTGGTGGCGACCCCCGACGGCGAGCGTCTGGGTCTGCTGCGCCGTTTCCGGCTGCCCGTCCTGCGCGACGCGCCGGCTGCGGTGGTCGGCACGGTGGTCCGGCTCGCCACGCCGACGGAAGAGGAACGCAGCCGCGACCTGGAGGCGGTAGCCGCCGACGCCCTTCGCTACTGCCGCGACTGGGCCCGGCAGGAAAGGGTCGATCTCCGCCCGGTGTGGGCGTTTGTCCCCCTCGATCGCAACCACTTGCTGATTTCCTTTGCGGCTGAACAGCGCGTCGATTTTCGCTCCCTGCTCCGGGATCTCGGCCGGCGCACCCGGCGACGGGTGGAGTTGCGCCAGATCGGGGTGCGCGACCAGGCCAAGGCCCAGGGCGGCTGGGGCCCCTGTGGCCGCACGCTGTGCTGCTCCACCTTCATGGAGCGCTTCAATTCGGTCACCATCCGCATGGCCAAGGCGCAGAACCTTTCGCTCAATCCGACCCGCATTTCGGGGATGTGCGGTCGTCTGATGTGCTGCCTCGCCCACGAGGCCCCCAGCTCGGCCGCGAGGGTGAAGGGGCGGTCGTGATAAACACCCTTGACACCCGCTGCGTAACAAATGCTGTGAAAAGGTGGTAGACTCATGGTGCCGACCGATGGTGCACTGATGAAGGACTCGGAAACCCGCAAGGGCGAAAGCCTCAGCAGCCGTCGGCTGATTCGACCCTCAATCTCGGAGGTGGCGGACCGCACGCCGCTTCGCGTCGGCGTCCACCGCAAGCAGGCTCCACCGGAACAGACCAACGCCGAGAACTACTACTTCATCAAGCAGATGCAGAACAAAACGGCGATGGTTGTGGTGCTCGACGACGGCGCCGAACTGCGCGGCTGGATCGAGTGGTACGACAAGGACTGCATCAAACTCAACCGCACCGACGGACCCAACCTGCTGATCTACAAGCACTGCATCCGATTCATGTTCAAGGAAGAGGAGTTGCGCCAGCGTCGCCGCCGCCCGCGGGAGTGAGTGCCCCGCGACTTGCCAGCAACACCTCGAAAAGCTCAGAAGGCGTGAGTAAACGCCGCTGACCGAAGTGGTCGGGCCCCGCCGTGGCCAGGATGTGGAGCACCCGCCGGACGATGTAGGCGAAGTTGTCGCGCACGTGCGCGGCGGCGGTGGAACGGTGCATGGCCGTGAGGATCTCCAGTTGCTCCGCCAAGGCGCGATGCGGATCGATGGAGAGCAGGTAATCCTGCAGGGGCGACGGCGAAGCCTTGGGCCTAGCCTTGGGGGCAAGGCCGAGGGAGATGGCCAACTCATCGAGTTCGGCGGTGACCCGATCCCGCTCCGGCTCGGCAGCGGCGGCGCGGGCCGTCTGGAGAAGTAGGGGAACGCGCTCCGAATTGGCCCGGTGCAGCTCGGGCGAGGCCACCACCCACCCCAAGTTGTGCGCCTTGACGTGGACCGAGACGTTGCGCTGCACCGCGGTGAGGAAGGGGGCGATGGCGCCCTCGAAAGACTCCTTGACGCCGTCGAAGAAGTTGAGCACGAAGTACACGCTGAAGGAGGCGACGACGTCGGCGAGGGCATGCAGGAGGGGAGTTTCGCCGAAGGCGTGGGCGAGGTCGACGAGGAAGGCGTCCAGGTTAGGTAGCGAATCGTCGTAGCTATCTTCGACGCGATCCAGCAGGGCATTGATGGTGTTGAGCTGCGGAGCGGCGGCGCGGGAGGTGGCAAGGGGCCCGTTGGGCGCGAAGATGATGCGCAGCTTTCGAAATAACAGTGCCTTGACGATATCGGCGGCGGCCAGGGTGGCGGAGGGGGGGTGGGGGGTGAAGACCAGAATGCCGGAGTTGGAGTGGGGCATGAAGTCGAGGACGTTGGTGTCCAAACCGGCGCGCAGGTCCAGCACCACGTACGCCGCCGGGAGCTCGTTGATAGCCCTGATTAAGCGGAGGCGGTGGGCTTCATCGAGGTTGGTGAACTCCTCCATGGCGTGGCGAGGAGCGGCGACGAAGGCGAACCCTTTGAACAGACCGCGCCGGTCCAGCCGCTCGGGCAGGGTGGTAAGACACCGCGAAAGCGGTTCACCACGGCGGAAAAAGTGGTACAGGTCGCGTTCCACCGGAGCATCGATGGTGTTACGGATCGAAGAGGTGCCGGGGTCGAGATCCACCAGGACAGTGGGCGCCACGCGCGAGAGGGCGAGGGCAAAATTGGTGGCGAAGGTGCTTTTTCCCACCCCGCCCTTGCCCGAGGCGACCGGAAGAACACGCCGCACCGTCACTCTTCCCCCTCGGCAAGGAGCGCTTCGACGCGGGCGCAGACCAGATCCAACGCGACCAGGTTGAAACCGCCCTCGGGGATGATCAGGTCAGCCCACCGCTTGGAGGGTTCGACGAACTCCAGGTGCATGGGCCGCACTGTCCCCAGGTACTGATCGATGACGCTGTCGACCGTGCGTCCCCGCTCGGCGACATCCCGCCGCAGCCGACGGATGAACCGCAGATCCGAGTCTGTGTCGACGAAGATCTTGATGTCGAGCAGGTCCCGCACAGCCGGCTCGGCCAGGATGAGGATGCCTTCCAGCAGGATGACGCGACGGGGCTCGACCCGCCGAGTGAACGGCGTGCGCACGTGGCGAGTGAAGTCATAAAGGGGAACATCCACCGCCTGCCCCGCCTTGAGCAGGGTGAGGTGCCGGGCTAAAAGGTCGCTCTCCAGGGCGTCCGGATGGTCGAAGTTGTGGGTTGCGAGCGCCCGCTGATCCGCCGTTGAGAGGTCGCGGTAGTAGGCATCGTGCTGGAGGTGGGCAATGCGGTGGGCACCGATGCGTTGGACGATGAACTCCGCCACGGTCGTCTTTCCCGACCCGGTCCCTCCAGCCACGCCGACACAAACAATCGGCCGCATGCCACGTCCTTCCGCCCCCTTGCGTCAGCAAGGGCGAGGCTCAGGCGCCGCCACCGCGGCAGCCGCAAGTGCAGCGCCGACACCGGCGACGGCCGCCGTCGCCGGGATGATAGCAGCACAGGCCAGCAGGAACCCCACCCCTTGGCGGCGGATCAACCCGTACCGGCGGGGGAGACGACCGAGGCGGGGTCCGCCGAGAGGTACCGCCCTGCCCCCAAGTACAGGAGGGGAGCAACGCGCTCGGGGCGCAGCACCCCGGCCTCGTCGAAAGCCTCCGGGCGATGGCGGATGGAATGGACCTCGCCGGCAAACAACGTCTGGTCGCCGAGCTGGTGACGGGCCACCAGCAAGCACTCGGCGGAAGCGTAGGCGCGAGCGAGGGTCGGGGTGCGCAGGGCATCCGGCGGATCCAGCGCGAGCCCCAGCTCCTTGACCTTGTCGGTGAGGCGCCCCGACAGCTTGCCCATGGCGGCGACGATGCCGGCGTCGTCGTGGGCCATGAAGTTGATGGTGAACTCGCCGGCCTGAAGGACCAGTTTGTGGGTATAGGTGCGGGGGGACAGGCATACCCCGTACAACGGGGGTGCCGAGGAGAGCGGGGTCGCCCACGCGACGGGAGCGAAATTGCAGGTCTCCTTGGCCTGGTCGAGGACCCCCACCACGCACACCAGGCGCGGGTAGTAAAAGTAGGTGGAGCCGGGTACGGATGTGATTCTCTCCATCACGCCTCCGCGTGGGATCCATCATACCGTCTTTGGCCGAGGGTGCGGCCAGGCTCGGCCATTCACCCGGTTTGACCGACGTCAAGGCGGCTGGAGGCGTCGGCTGCTAGAGTTCCTCGCCAGGGGGAGCAATGGCGAGAGGACTCAGGGGCAAGGTCGTGAAGCAGCGGCGATGGGTTCAGCTGGCCTTCCTGGTGCTCGTGCTGTCGATCGGCGCTCAGTTTACCGCGTGGGCGTTCGCTCACCTCGCCGGCCACCCGCCGGCTCTGCCCCGTCCCCCCGGCGTCGAGGGATTCCTGCCCATCTCGGCGCTCATGTCGTTGCGCCTATGGGTGGCCGGCGAGGGGATCCACCCCGTGCACCCTGCCGGCCTGGCGATTCTGCTGGCCATTCTGGTGATGAGCGCCGTGGTCGCCAAGTCCTTCTGCTCGAACCTGTGCCCGGTGGGAGCGGTGTCGGAGGGACTGGGCAGGCTGGGAGAGCGCGTCCTGGGCAGCACCTGGAAACTGCCGCGCTGGCTGGACGTTCCGTTGCGATCGCTGAAATACCTGCTGTTGGCCTTCTTCCTCTGGGCGGTCTGGATTTCCATGGATCTTCCAGCGGTGCGAGCCTTCCTCGATAGCCCCTACAACAAGGTGGCCGACGTCAAGATGCTGCTGTTCTTCGCCTCACCCTCCCGATTGACCATCGCCGTGCTGGGGGTTCTCGTGGTGGGATCGGTGCTGGTGCGCGATCTATGGTGTCGCTACCTTTGCCCCTACGGGGCGCTGCTGGGCCTTCTCGGCCGCCTGGCGCCGCTGAAAGTGACGCGGGACCCTGGGCTGTGCACCGACTGTCGGGCGTGCAGCCGGGTGTGCCCGGCGCGCCTGCCGGTCCATCGCCTGCAGCGGGTGGCCTCGGTGGAGTGCACCTCGTGTCAGGACTGCGTGGCCGCCTGTCCAGCCCCGGGGTGTCTGGCGGTCCGTGTGCCGGGCCTGCCTCGGCCGAGCCGGTCCATCTCGCCGGCGCGTGCCGTGGTGGTGGCAGTGGCCCTCTTTTTAAGTATCACCGCAGCTTTTCGACTCGCCGGCTTTTGGCGCGGCAGCGTGCCGGAGGCGGAGTTCGCGGCGCGGCTGGCTGATATCCACTCACCTCTGTACACCCACACCGGTGGCCTGGCGGCCGCCGAAAGACAGGCCCCCTTAGCACCGATCCCTGCCCACGCCACCATCGACTAACCCGCCTTTCTCACCGCCGGCGTCTTTGGGGTTGGGCGGGGTGATTTTTGGGGGGGGTGGAGGCGTGGTTGTGGGGTGCGTGCGCGGGTTGTTCCGGTCACCAGGTGCGGTCGGCCCACCCCGGAGAAGGGGTGGGCGCCT
>CALEVZ010000007.1 GCA_937924755.1 uncultured bacterium | reverse complement strand
CGCCTCCAGCACGATCTCGGCGGCCCGCACCGCCCCCTCCGCCCCCTGCACCCGCACCCACAGCACCCGCTGCAGGTCCACCCCGGCGGCGGCCGCCGATGGGGGATCAAAGGCGTCTCCCGCCTCCACCCACGCCGCCATCTCCCCGCGTCGGGTGGCCGCCGCCACCGCCGCCACCGCTGCCGTGGTGCGCCCCGAGGAGGGGGCCCCTACCACCTCCCCCACCTTCCCTGCGGGCCACCCCCCCGCCAGGCAGCGGTTCAGCTCCGGCGCCCCGGCGTCCACCCGCAGGCGCTCCCGCTCCCGGCGCACCCAGCGGGCCGTGCCCTCCCGCAGGCGGTGCAGCAGCTCCTGCCCCGAGACCCCCGCGGCGGCCGTCAGCGCATCGGCCGCCACGGTGTGTCTCCCCCTTTCAGCACTGAGACCACTATCATAGTCAATAATATTTTATTTTTGAAATTTTTAGTTGTCAATACTGCATTTCGCCATCACCCGGATGGGATGCCCAACCCCATCCCTGTCCACAGCTTCCTGCCACATCCTTGCCGTGTGCCATTCATGCTTCATGGCCGCCATCCCCATGGAGGAGGTGCTGCAGCGCCTGGCCTACCTGGAGGGTTGGAAGGAGAGTCAGGAGCGCTTTACCCAGCACCTCTCCGGGCAGCCGGGGGAAATCGCCCATCACCTGGAGCGCGTCGAAGATCAGCTCAAGTTTCTCGACCAGAAATGGGAGGCTCGCCTCGCCACCCTCGATCAACGGTGTAAGGCCCGGCTCACTACCCTCGAGGAGCGCAGGGAAGCCCGATTCAACGCTCTGGAGGAGCGCTGGGAGGGCCGTTTCAAGGAGCTCCTGACCCGCTTCTGGTAAGTGGTGGGCATTCAGTTCACCACCCTGCTGGCCATCCTCGGGCTCCTGTTCCGGCAGTAACCTACCCTCCCCACCCGTTCGGCACCCCTGCAGCCCGTCCCGCCGCCGCGAAAAACTCGCCACTACAAGGAACGGGACCGTGGTAGGGTACGCCGATGGAACAGGTAATGATCCCACCCGCCTGGGTGGAGAGTCATGCCCCCGTGGCCACCCTCCTGCCGCCCCTCGTCCCCCACTGGGCGTGGTGGGCAACGGCCTCGGGGCTGTTGGTGGCGGCCCTCCTCCTCCCCCGCCGCAGGCAGACCCACGCCGTGGCAGTGGCCGCCCTCGCCGCCATCGCCCTCGCCCTCGCCGGCGACGGCCTGGTGGACGACGCCTACATCCAGTTTCGCTACGCCGCCCACCTGGCAGCCGGCCACGGCCCCGTGTTCAACCCCGGTGAACGACTAGAGGGGGCCTCCGGAGGAGTTTGGATCGCCGCCGTTGCGGGGGTCAGCCGGCTGGCCCGCCTGGAACCGGGCGTGGCCGGCCGCCTGCTGTCCCTGGCCCTGGCCCCCGTCGCGGTGCTCCTGGCGGGGGCCGCCGCCGCCCGTCTTGCCCCCGGCTCCGCCGCCCCCGTGGCTGTGGCCTGGGCCGCTCTGGCCACGCCGGCGCTCTACGCCGCCAGCGGCCTGGAAACCGCCGCCTGGGGGATGGCCCTGTGGCTGCTGGCGGCAGGCCTGGCCCGCCGCACCCCGGGACTCGCCGCCGCCGGCGGCGCGCTGGGGGCGGGGGTGCGGCCGGAAAGCCTGGTTCTCACTGCCCTAGCCGTCCCCTTCTGGGGGGGACTGCCCAGGGCGGCCCGCGCTGCCGTGGCCGGCGCCGCCACTGTCATCGCCGCCTTGGCCGCCGCACGCCTGCTCTACTACGGCAGCCCCGTTCCCCACGCCGCCCTGGTCAAGGGCGTCACCGCCGCGGCGGGACCAGAGGCGGGGATCCGCTACTTTTTGCGGGGACTGCTGGAGTGGTGGCCCCTGCTGCTGGCCCTGCCGGCCATCTGGCGACGGCACCGGGAGGCGCTCCCTGTCCTCCTGCCCGTGCTGGGGTGGACCGTCCTGGTGGTGGCGCGGGGGGGCGACTGGATGCCCGCCAGCCGCTACCTCCTGCCGCTGCTCGTCCTGCTGGCGGTGGCCCTGAGCTGGTCGTCCTCCCGGGTGCAGGTGGTCGCGGCAGCGCTGCTGGTGGCCACGGCGGCCTGGCGCCTGGCCCCCTGGGAAGAGCCAGGGAGAGCCCGGCCCGGGGACCTCTGGCGTGCCATGGCCACCCACCGGGTGCAGTGCCGCTGGTGGGAGGCGCTCGGGGCCTGGCTGAAGGACCACCTGCCCGCTGGCACCCGTCTGGCGGTGGGCCCCGCCGGAGCCGTTCCCTACGCCAGCGGACTGCCAACCTTTGACCTGTACGGCCTGAACACGCGGGTGCAGCGACAGGGGGGAGTCACCCCGGGGCACACCCTGTGGGGGTTGCCCGAGGCGGTGGCCGAAGGGTGCGCCGTCGTTGTCCCGGGCCGCCCGCTTTCCCAGAGCGAGGACCTCGAGGAGGCATACCGGGCGGCCCGCGCCGAGGCGGCCCGGGCGCCCGCCCTGGCCGAGCTGTACCGGCCGGTGTTGCTGCTCCACCCGTCGCCGCGGTCCTTCGATATCCGCCGGGACCTGATTTGGGTGCGGGACCGGCCCACCCCAGGCGACCCAGTATCGCTGGACTTTCCTTCTTCCTCGCGCTAGATTGATAACGATATGAGTCAACTTTTCCCGCACACCCTGGGGGCCCGGCTGCGGGAGCTGCGGCGAGAGCGGGGGTGGGCGCAGCAGGAGCTGGCTGCCAGGGCCGGTCTCTCCCGCAACTTCGTGGCCCAGATCGAGCGGGGGGAGTCCACCCCCACGGTAACGACGGTGCAGCGGCTGGCCTCCTCCCTGGGGGTAACGGCGGGAGAGCTGCTGGATCCGCCCTCCGTCGCTCCCGCCGCTGAGCTGGCGGCGGTCCCCCTGGTGGCGGACACCATCGCCGCCGGCCCGCCGGCCCTCATGGCCGACCGCGTGGAACGGGTGGAGGCCCTGCCCCGGGCGCTGCTCCACACCCTGGGGGTGGAGGCGCGGCACGCCGTGTTGGTGCGCCTGGGCCTTACCCAGGACTCCATGGCCGATACCATTCCCCCCGGCGCCACGGTCCTAGTCGACCGCGCCCCCCTGCGGGGGGTGACACCCCGAGGCATCTACGCCGTGCGCGAGGAGTTGGGAGGGGAGGTCGGGTGCACCGTCAAACGGGTGGTGCTGGACGCCGCCGCCCGGGTACTCATCCTCCTTTCCGATAACCCCGCCTACCTGCCCCGGGCGGTACGACTGCGCTCCGGAGAGCCGTTGTCTCAGACCCTCATCGGGCGCGTGGTGTGGTGGCTTCCCCCCCTCCCACCCATCGCGTAAGAACTTCACCGACGATGGCTTCCAGCCTCTGGACGTAGGAGCCCCAGCTCCAGCGGGCGGCGACGGCCCGCGCACCGGTCGCCAGGCGCTCCCGCACCTCCGGAACCGCCAGTCGCTGCAGGGCGGCCGCCAGGGCTGCGGCATCCCCAGGGGGTACGAGGATACCGTTGAACCCATCCTCCACCACCTCCGGCAGCCCTCCCACCCGGCTGGCGACCAGGGGCAGACCGTACCCCAGCATGAGAGCCGCCACCGCCGACCCGGTGGCCCGCCGGTACGGCAGCACTGCGGCATCCGCCGCTGCCGCCCACCACCCCACCTCCTCCTCAGCCACCCAGGCCAGGTGCGCCCGCACCCGACTGGCCAGGGGCGGAGCAGCCAGGCGCCGCTCCAGCACCGCCCTTTCCCCGCCCCAGGGCTCCCCCGCCAGCAACACCACCAGGGGCGGGTCCCCCGGAAGCTGTGCCACCGCCTCAAGCAGCACGTCGATCCCCTTGTACGGGCGGATGAGGCCGAAGCAGAGGACCGCCACGGTCCCGTCGGGCACCCCCAGCTGTCGCCGCGCCACGTCGCGGTCGGCATGCCCACCGGCCATGGCCGGTAATGGGTGCACCGTGACCGGCCGACCGGGATAGGCCTCCCGCACCGCGTCGGCCACCTCCTGGGCGTGGCACAGGAAACCCCGGCAACGGCGCAGCACCGCCCCGGCCACCCGGCGCTGCCAAGGAGAGGAATCGTGGTCGGCGGGGTTGTGCACCACCGCGACGGCGGGGTAACCACAGCGGCGCAAGAGATAGACGTGCAGAGGTGCCCACGCCCAGGTCCAGTAGGGGAGAATCAGCGCCGTGGGAGAGGCAGCTTGTAGCCGACGCCGTAATCCCCTCCACGTCCACGGCTCGAGCACCGCAAAGCAGCGGTGCGCCACCCCCAGGCGAGGGCAGGCTGCCGGGTCGCGGTCGCCGCCCCCCGGGTACAGCCACCCCGGGTACTGCCGCCGGGGCGTCAGAAAGGCGGCCAACGTCCCCCGTCGCTCCAGCTCGGCGGCCAGCTCGGTGGTGGTGCGGGCGATGCCGCCGCGAAAGGGCCAGGAGGGCCCAACCAGCGCCAGCCGCGGCTCACTCACCCCGCGTCCCGCCCCCCACCTCCTCCTGCACCAGATAGAGGGGGCGGCGCTTCACCTCGTCGTACACCCGCCCCAGGTACTCCCCCAGCAGGCCGATCATGACCAGCTGCACCCCCCCGAGGAAAAGGATCGCCGCCATCAGGGAGGTGTACCCCGGCCAAGAGATCCCCACTACCTTGAGCACCAGCACGACCAGGATGTAGGCAAAGGCGAAGGCCGAAACAGCAAACCCCAGCCAAGTGGCCAGCTGCAGCGGCACGTGGGAGAAAGAGGTAATCGCGTCAATGGCAAAGCGAACCATCTTGCGCAAAGGGTACTTGGTGTCCCCGGCGTGGCGGGCGGCGCGGTCGTAGAGCACCCCCGTCTGGCGGAAGCCGAGCCAGGCCACCAGCCCGCGGGTGAAGCGGTGCCGCTCCCCCAGCCGTCGGAAGGCGTCCACCGCCCGCCGGCTCATGAGACGGAAATCGCCCGTATCGAGGGGGATGTCCACCGGAGTGATGCGCCGCAACAGTCGATAAAACGCCTTGGCGGTCCACAACTTGAAGGCGCTCTCCCCCTCCCGGCGGCGGCGCTGGGCGTACACCACGTCCCAGCCTTCCCGAAAGCGCCCCACCAGCTCGGGGATCACCTCCGGGGGATCCTGGAGGTCGGCGTCCATGATCACCACCGCCTCCCCTCGCGCCTGTTCCAGCCCCGCCGCGAAGGCCATCTGATGCCCGAAATTACGGGAAAATTTCAGGCCGCGCACTCGCCCGTCGCGGCCGGCCAGGTCGCGCACCAGCTCCCAGGAGCGATCCCGGGAGCCATCGTCCACGAACACCACCTCAAACGAGGCGACGCACCCCTCAAGTACCGGCACCAGACGGCGGTACAGCTCGGGAATGTTCCCCTCCTCGTTGAACACCGGCACCACCACCGACAGCTCGCAGCTCACGGCCCCTCCCCGCCGTCGGTGCGTCGGAAGACCACCACGTCGCTGGCCCCCACCGGCGACCAGGTGATGCGGGTGAAAAACCACCGGACCACCTTGCCCACCGACGCCTGGCTCCACTCCTCCACCCACCAGGCGCGCAGCGGGATACGCTGGAAGCGGTACCCCGCTCCCAGGTTGCCCGCCACCTGGTCCTGCCTGTCCGGATCGCACACCACCAGGGGTGGGCGCATACCCCCCTTGGGGATGTCCCAGTACACCGGGATGCCCAGCCACTGCCAGGCCAGCGGCCAGGTGGCCTCCCCGGAGACCGCCGCCGCGGGGCTTTCACCGCTGGCCCCCAGCGCCATCCCCTCCCGCGCCAGCGCCCCCGCCTCGGGGGTGGTCTGCACGAACACCAACAACTCGGCCCGGTCGGAGGAGGTGGTCGTCGCCGGGAACAGATAGGTTACCGCCACCGCCGACCAGGCGGTGGCCGCCAAGCCAACCGCGGCCATGGCCCGCGACCACGGCTTCCCCCGCGGCGAGAAGGTGCGGGCAAGCTGCATCCCCGCCAGGGGGACGAAGGGCAAGATCTGGTGGGTCAACAGCCACGGCACCTTCTCCCCCAGGTAGGCGTACATGGCCAGGGAGGACAGCCCCCACCACAGCAGAAACACTTCGACGCTATGCAAGCGGCCGCGGCGCCGCACCACCCAGGCGAGGGCCGCCCCCAAGATGAGAAACTCGTACAGGGCAAGCCGCGGCAGGTGGTAAAACCACGGCCCCCCGACCCGCTGGATGGTGTGCTGATGGTACCAGTACTGGAACGCCTTCAGGGGGAACGCCACGTCCTCGGGGTGAATGAAGAACACGGTAAAGGAGGTCAGGGTGATGATCACGAACACCAGCACGGCGGTGGCCGCCGGGGCGGCGTGGCGCTCCAGCCAGGCCACCGAGCGGCGAAACGCCGGGCCCAGCCTCAGGTGCAGCAGTACCCCGAAAACCCCCACCGCCCACAGCGGCGCGAGAACATAGATAGTCTCCTTGGAGATGGCGTGGCCGGCCAGCATCGCCCCCGCCCACGGCAGCGCCCGCCACTGCCCCCGCCGCACCAGCAGGAACAGCGCCACCGCCGCCAGGGTAAAGAAGCTCACCGGAAGGTCCTCGCGGGCAAAGCGGGAGTAATACAAGAAGGACGGCGAGATGGCCAGGATGAGGCCGGTCCACAGCGCCGCCCGTGCCCCCAGGCGACGGCGCAGCAGCAGGGGCACCGCCACCAGCAACACCCCGGCGATCACCGGATACAGGCGCAGCGTCACCAGGTTTTCTCCCAACAGGCCGAAGATGCCGGCGGTGACGAAGAACAGCAGCGGCCCGTGGTAGGTGGGGTCGTAACGGTAGCTCCCCTTGACCAACAGCTCGTGGGAAAAGTGCCCGTGCACCGCCTCGTCGTGGTGGGGCGGCCGTTCGCCGAGGTCCCACACCCGCAGCACCAAAGCAAGGACCAGCAGCGCCAACCAGCAGGCTTTTTCCCGTCGCGTCATCGCTCCCCTCCCGGCAGGGACGCCTGCCACGCGGCGGCCCTCCCGCTCCGCGCCAACTCCTGCCACCCAGGCAGATCCACCAGGGCCGGCCGCTCCCCCGCCCAGGCCACCGCCGCGGTCACCCGATACCTGCGGGTCAGCGCCTGCACCAGCGCCGGGTTGTCGCCGGCCGCCAGCTGCTCCCCATCCCGCAGGCGCAGATCGATCTCGGCGAAGGAGTGCCGGTGCTGCCACAGGGGGTAGCGCCACCCGACCGGCACCGGCAAGCCGGTGAACATGGGTACCCGCAGCGACTCGGGGTAGGGTGGCCCTGCCAGTTCGTACACGGTGGCACCGTACGGCAACGTTGCCAGCGCCGCAAGTACCTCTCGCCGCTCAGGCGCCGTGCTGGCCAGGTAGGCGCCCCCGTCCAGGGTGGGACGGGGCCCCGCCACGGGGCGCAGTTCCAGCATCGAGGCCGCACACCCGTACGTGGTGATTAGACCGCACCCCAGTGCCAGCGCCACCCCCAACGCCACCACACCGCGTCGCCACCCTCGCAACTCACCGAGCAGGCCGCCCACCATGCCCCCGAGGCTCGCCCCCAGCAGCAGGTGGGCCTGCAAGTGGATCTTGAACACCGTGTTCATGCGATCCCCCACCGTCACCACCTCGGGCGCCGCCAGCGCCGCCAGCCCGCCGGCGACCAGAATCCACCCCCAGCGCGGGTGTCCCCCCTTCGGCCTCGACATCAGCGTGGCGGCGGCGGCCACCAGCGCCAGGGCGCCAGCGACCCCGAACAGCTCAGTCAGGTGGGCCGGTTGGAGCCTCGAGCCGGTTGTCCAGCTCACCCCCCCCGCGGCGGGCAGCACCGAGAGCCACCACGGCAGCGTCACCAGCGTCGCCGCCGCCAGGGCGCCCACGAGGAAGCGAAGTCTGTCGACCAGACGTCGGTCGAGCGCCCCCGCCGAAAGCCTCAATGAGGACAGCAGCGCCACCCCGGCGAGCCCTGGAATCTCCCAGCTGTTACTCATGGCCTGGATGCCACAGACCCCCCCCACCAGCACGGCGGCCCGCCGACCGCGCAGGCGGCGGGTGGCCACCAGGCTCGCCGCCCAGATGGCTGCCAGGAAGCCGGGGAAAGCTAGAAAGTGGGCGTGAAGGTCGCCGAAGAGCGCCGTCCAGACGGGAAACTCGTTGATGGTATCCGGAATGACCCGGGAGGCTGCCCAGAAGCCAGCGAACGAGGGATCGAGGACCAGCTCGCGAAAGCGGAAGAGCGCCGCGGCGCTGCCGGAAAGCTGGGTGGCCACCACCGCCAGCACGGCCCCGACCGCGCGCCCGGCCAGCAGCCAGCCGAGTGAGGCCGCCGCCCCTGCGGTCAGGGCGGGCACCGTGGCGGCGATGAGGTTATAGGCCACCGTCGGTGCGATGCCCAGGGCGCGGGCGAGGAAGGCGTGCGGCAAGAGGCCGAAGAAATAGTAATTGAGAGGCGAACCGGCAAACCAAGGATCGACGGGAGGAAACCGTTCGCTGCGCAGGATGCCGTGCAGCAGAGCCGAATCCATGGGTTTCTCGCCCCAGTGAATCTCCGGGTTGGCCAGGCGAAGCCCTAAAAAGAGCGCGAACACCCCCCACACGAGCGCGGTATTGATCCACCAGGCGGGCTGCCGCGACGCCCGGCGCGCCTCCGCCACCGCCCAGGGAAAAGCCAGCACCAAGACCAGCCCCGGGAGCCAGCGGTTCCACCCGGGCAGACTTGCCCAGCCGCACCACAGCCACCCCACACCGGCGAGGGTGAGACCCAGCCAGCGCGCCACGCCCCAACCCCCATCCGGGGCAACAGGAACCAGACGTCGAACCACCCCTCCGGCGAGCAGGCCCAGCACTTCGATGGCGGCCACCCAGAGCAGCACGGCCGCCGCCATCTCCCACCTCGCGCCGCCCAGGCGGCGGGGTAGCGCACCCCGCTCCTGCCACCGCTCCAGGTACGGAGGAATTCCCCGCGCCTGGAGCGCTCCGGTGTGCCACCGCGTCGACGGGGGCAGGCTGACCCGCTCCAGCAGCGCCCGCGCCAGCTCGGGGGAGTACTCGGGGGTTTTGGTGAACACCCACACCGGCGGATGGTCGTAAACCGACAGGCTCTCTTCCGCTCTCAGATCCGCCAGCGGCCCCAGCCGGCGAGTGAAGAACGCCGCCTGGCGAAATCCCAGCGCCCCCGAGAACAGCAGGTGGTAGTACTCCGAGGTCAGGGGGTAGGCGTCCGGCACCCTGCAAATGGATCCCACCCCGCGCTGGCTCGCCAGCACCACCGCATCCGCCAGCTCCAGTGCCGCCAACATGGCTTCCCTTTTGTGCGGGGTATCGGGGTCGAACACCCGCATGGTGAGCTGCAGTAGCCCGTGGTTGCGTCCCACCGGCAGCGCGTCATCCCAGTACTCGCTGGTGACGATGGTCCCCGGGGGAAGGTTGGCCTCCAGCCACCGACTGGCCTCCAGGCGGGTGTGCTCCCGCCAACCAATGGACGCCCACCCCAACCCCCAAACCATGGTGCCGCCCACCACCGCCGCGCGCAGCCACGATCGCCGGCGTGCCAGCCACCACCCGGCACCCAGCACCGCCAGCGGCAGCACCGGCTCCAGGTGGCGAACCGAACAGACGAAACGGGTGAGCGGCCAGACCAGCCCGGGCAGCAGCAACGCCAGCAGCGGCCACCAGCGAACCTCACCCAGCACCGCCCTTGCCGCGATTCCTCCCACGCCCATCACCACGGCCATCCCCAGCAGCGGCCCGGTGCCCCAGATCAGCAGGTTGGCGAGGGGCTCCAGCACGGGCAGGCGGTCGGCCCACTGCAGGTTGGGGGGGTATTGCCCGCCGCCGGCGAAGAAGTAGGCCAACTGCTGCAGTGCCGCCAGACGGCGGGGGTTGGGGTGGAGCGAGAAAACACCGGCGAACAGGCCGGGATCGGCTACCTTGACCGCGAGCAGGGCGGCAGCACCCAGCGCCATCGCCGCCCCCAGCGTCCACGCCGCGGTCCGTCCCAACGTCTGCCGTCGTTGCCAGGCGGACACCCCCAGCGCCACCATCGGAACGAGCAACGCTAGCAGCAGGTTCGGTTTGCAGGCCGCCGCCAGACCCACCCAGAGGCCCGCTCGCGCCACTCTCCCGAGGGTGACCGGCCGCCCCACCACCTCCCAGGCCGCCGCCAGCACCAGGGTGGTCCCCCACACGTCCACGGTGGCGAAGCGGGCCTGCTGCACCAAAAGTGGCGCGCTGGCGTACAACACCCCGGCGAGGAGCGCCCCGCGCGGCCCGGCCAGCCGTTTGGCCAGAGCCACGAGCAGCACCATTCCCACCAGGTCCATGAAGATGGTCAGTAGGCGGGCGGCGGGGAGAAGCTCGTCCAGCTGGGCAAGGCCAAAGAGAGTTGTGACGGCGCGGATGAGCTGGGGCGGCAGGGTGCCGTAGACGTAAAACGCCGTCCCGTGGTTGTTGGGGTTGGCGGGGGTCCGCCAGGGGTCGAGGGCCTCGCCCAGCGAGGTGGGGGCCTGGAGTTTCAGCACCTCCATGAGCAGGAAGCGTTCGTCGGGATGCTGGTAGGTGTAGCCGTCCCACCCCACCCCGCCCAGGCGCAGCGCCGCCCCCCATAAAACCACCAGAAGCAGCAGCCACTTCTGGTTATTCATGAAGTTCGATGATTTCGACCTCTCCCGCGGCAAACGCCACCCGCCCCGCCTGGCGGGCCGCCTCCAGCCCCCCGGGCGGGTAGACCTGCCGCTCCTTGCTGCCCACGACGATGAAGCGGGCGCCCAACTCTCGGGCCGCGGTAGCAACGGCGGTGGCGTTGCCCGAGGTGAAAACGCTGGCGATCAGCAGCTTCCGCCGTTCGATCTCGGGGCGGATAGAGTCCCCCCGCCACACCAGCTGGTGGTTCTCCCAGCCCAGCGCCGCCGGCACCCCCGAGGCGGCGGACATGCGCGCCGCGTCCGAGTAGGCATCTCCCACCGCCTCGACCAGGGCCGCCCCGGGGGGCTGCCGGTGGAGCCAGCGGGCCGCTTCTCGCTCCCCCGGGGCCATCCAGGTGAGGCCGCTCCACTCGGGAGGCAAACTCGGACCCGAGCGCCACCCCAACACCGCCAGATGCGGCAGACCGGCAGCCACCACCAAAGCTGCGGCCACGATCGCCCGCCTTGGCCGGCGGCGGCGCAGCCAACCCAGAAGGACCGGCGCCGCCACCGCCAACAGGGTGAACGCCTGGTGCGAGGCCTTGAACACCGTGTTCATGCGGAAGAACTCGGCACCATAGGGGTCCTTGAAATAGATGACCTCCATAGCCACCAGCAGAGTCACCGCCACCGCGGTGAGCACCCACACCGGCCGCCCCCGTCGCCGTCGTCCCGGCACCGCGGCGGCCAGCAACACGGTCGCGATCCCCAGCCCCAGGGCCAGCCCCGGCTTGCCCGTCAAGGCGGCCACCACCGTACTGGCCGCCACCCAGGTGGCCACGGCCAGCTGCCGCCGGGAGGCGGCAAAGCCCCCCCAACGCCGCACCACCTCCCAGGCCACCAGAAGGGGCGGCAGCAACGCGGCACCGAGAAAGAGCAGCAGATGGTCCCAGCGGGTGCCATGGCCAACCCATCCGAGCCCCGAGGTCGGAGGCGAAAAGTTGAGCCAAAAGGGAGCGAAGAGCACCCACCCGGCCACCCCGGCAGCGGCCACCTGCAACCACACCAGCAGCCCCTGCCGCCGACGGGGATCCAAAAACGCCTCCTCTCGCGCCACCACCAGCAGCAGAATCGCTACCCCTGTGGGCAGGGCACACCACGGATTGGCCGCCGCCGCCGCTCCAAACGCCACTGCTACCATGGGGATGGCCAGCGCCGGCCGCATACCCGTGCACGCCCAGCTCCGCGCGAAGAAAAGGGCCAGCAGCACCAGCGGAGTGGCCAGCAGGTGGGGGTGAAGATCGCCCAGGTGGAAGGTAAACAGGGGGAACTCGGTGATAGTGCCGGGGATTTGCCGACTCGACTCCCACAGGTTGAGATCGACCAGGGGGGTCCCCCCCAACCATTGGCGCCAACCGTCCGGCGTACCGGCGAACACCACCAGGAACGACGCCAGCCCGGCGCTGCGGCGGCTGCCCCCCAGGCTGCGCGCCACCGCCCAGGCCAGCTGCGACGTCAATGCGGCCAGGGTGGGAACGAGCAGGTTATAGAGCACGTCCGGAGCCAGCCCCAGGAGCTTGGCGGGCGCCACCCAGGGCACGAATCCCCAGTAGTAGTACGGCAGGGCCTCCCCCGCCAGCCAGGGATCGCCGGGGGGGAAACTGCCAGGGCGCATGAGAGTGGCCAAAATGGCCAGGTCCATGGGCTTCTCCGTGCCCTGGATGGCCATCACCGGCACCCGCAGCCAGGCCAGCAGCAGGAAGGCCGCTGCCCCCACCAGCTCCACGTCCACTAGGCTGCCAGGTGCCACCCCCCGCCAGGAGCGCCATCCCAGCAGCGCCAGCACCGGCAACACCCCCAGCGCCACCCACCACCAGTGGGACAACCCGGCCACCCCGGCCATCCAGGCGAGGAAGCCCGCTCCCACCCACCCCGCCGGGCGCGCCACCGCCCAACTGGCGCCGGCGCCGATGCCGACGCGCCGCAGCGCTCCCCAGGTGGCGAGCCCGGCAGCGGCCACCGCCACGTACCACACCACGGCCAGCATGAGGAGCTTCATGCGCCGCCGATTCTAGCATCGCGAGCGCCGTGCTACGCTTTTCCCATGCCCTGGTCAGGCCGTCTCACCCTCCTCCCGCGCCTGGCACCCCGGCTGATGGGGGGAGTGTTGCTGCTGCTCCCCCTCCCGTCGCTTGCCGCCCTCCAGGAGCGGGAATTCTGGCGCCCCGATCCCGGCCCGGGCGGGCATCCTGTGGAGGTACGGGTGCGCGCGAACCTGCTGGCCCGCGGAACCCACCTCCTCGTCTACCGGGAGGAAGGATTCACCCCGGCGGTCGCTTCGGAGAACCTCGCCGTCGATGAGTTGGTGGCGGCCTTCGACAGCGTCATTCACCCCTGCCTCACCGCCGTGTTCGGACCGCCTCCGGACGTTGACGGCAATGGTGCCGTCATTGTCCTCATCACCCGCATGGCCGGGGGAGCCACGCAGTTCTGGCGCTTCAACCAGTTGCCCGGCGAGGTTGCTTGGCGCTACGGTTTCCACTCCAACGAGGCTGAAATCCTTTACACCGACCTGGGCTTCGCCGGTAACCGCCGCCGGGACAACGTCGCCGAGCTGGCCGTCGCCTACGCCGAACTGCTGCTTTACGCCCGCGACCCTGCCGAGACGGCGTGGGCGCGGGCCATCGCCGCTTACGCGCCCTACCACTGCAGGTTGACGGGCCCGCGTCTGCTGTGGGGGGAAGAACCTCGCCTGGGGCAAAAAGATCTACCAGGGCATCGCCCCCCTGGTCTATGGCTGCTGGCTCTGCACTACCTGCGCGAGCGCGGCGGGGAAGACGGGTTGGCCGCACTGGCTACCAGCCCCGCCGAGGGCTGGGCGGCGTGGGAGGAGGTGAGCCGGGCCACCGGCGTCGCCGGCAGCGCGGCGGCGATGCTCGCCGACGCCGCCATGGCAGCCTGGCTCGCTGACCCTCACCTGACGGATGGGAGGTTTTCCTTCCGCACCGTTCACCCCCCACGTCAGCTGGACGCCCTCTTGGATCCCTCCCGGGCCTCCGCCGGTAACCTCCCGGTCTCGGTGGGTTTCCCCGTCTACTTGCAGCTGCGGCCCAGCAGCGACAAATCCAACCCTCTCACCCTCCAGGGCCAGCCCGAGGTGAGATGGGTTGGCCGGGCGGTCCTCCTGCGCCCGCGTGGGCCCGACGTGGAACTGCCGCTGGTCTTCGACGCCGATGGGCAGGCGCAGTTGGACGTCGCCGAGCTGCGCCCGGGGGAGGAAGTGGTGGTCGCCGTGCTGCCGCTGCCCGCCGCCTCGCCCACCTTCGACCGCCGGCAGGTCGCCCTGCACTGGGGGTTCGGCTGGGTTCCACGCCTGTCGCGTCTGGCCATGACCGAGGACTTCAGGCGCCTGCTCTCCTCCCGCTTTCCCGACGGTGGCACCAGCGCCCTCGCCAGCCTCGCCACCCTCATGGGTCGCCTCACCGGAGAGCGGGCCACCGCCCGCGGCGATTCCCTCACCACGCGCTACGCCTGGGCGCCCGCCGCCGTTCGGGTCGCCGACTTCCTCCTCGCCGAGGCGGCCGATCGCTCTCTCCCCGCTCGCCGCCAGAGCTTCCTGCGGGTCACCCCCACGCGGGTCACTCAGGAATGGTCCAACGTCCTCATCGAGCTGCCCGGCGCCGACCCTCGCCGCTGGCCAGTGGTGGTGGCTGCCCACTGGGACGCCACCCGCACCCACATCGACGATGCCTATTTCCACGCCCTGGGTGCTCATGACAACGCCTCGGGGGTGGCGGTGGCTCTGGAGGCGGCCGGGGCCATCGCCCGCAGCCGCCGTCGCGCCCCGGTGGTGGTGGCCTTGCTGGCCGGCGGCACGCACGGCGCAGCGGGGGCGCGGGCGCTGCTGGACGAGCTAGAGGGGCGCGTCAGCGCCTGGATCGAGCTGGACGGGGTCGGCACCCCCGAGGCCTACCCTCACCACACCACCGTCACGGTGGAGGGGGAGGCGAACCCGCCGACGGTGACTGCCGCCGTCCTGCGCGCTTTGCGCGATCAGGGGCTGGCGCAGCGCCCGGGCGAAGGTCATGCCGCCTCCCACAGCGGTGCCGCAGTCGCCCAGCATCGCGGCGTGCCCGCGGTCACCCTCCGCACCTGGAGCCCTCCTCCCGGGGCTCCAGAAACCGATCTGCCGGCGGAGGTGGATGTGGCCACCACCTCACCAGAGCTCATGGTCCTGCTGGCCCGCGCCGTGGCTTCGATGGCGGTGGCCCTGGCCGGGCCCGTGATCCCGTAGTGGTACCCTTTCCTGGTTCAGCGCAAGGAGGTCCCCATGGAGCTGATGTTCGTGCCCGTGGAAAAACCCGAAACCACCAACTTCATCCTCGGCCAGTCGCACTTCATCAAGACCGTCGAGGACCTGCACGAGGCGATCGTCACCACCGCCCCCCAGATGAGGTTCGGGCTCGCCTTCTGTGAGGCCTCGGGGCCGGCTCTGGTGCGGCGCAGCGGCAATGACCCCGCCCTGGTGGAGCTGGCCACTCGCAACGCTCTGGCGGTGGGTGCTGGCCACAGCTTCTTCATCTTCATGGAAGGCGGGTTCCCCATCAATATTTTGAACACCATCAAGAACGTCCCCGAGGTCTGCCGGATCTTCTGCGCCACCGCCAACCCCACCCAGGTGGTGCTAATCGAGAGTGCTGGGGGCCGCGCCATCCTCGGGGTCGTGGATGGCGTGTCCCCCAAGGGGGTGGAATCGGAGGCGGAGGAGCTGGCTCGCATCACCTTCCTTCGGCGGATCGGCTACAAGCTGGGGGCGTGAACGGCCTGACCCTCCCGCTGCCCTTCCCCGCCCTGGTGGCGGTGGGGTTCATTGTCTCGCTGGCCACGGTGGCCATCCCCGGGCCCATCACCATCGTCGCCACCCACCTCGCTCTGGACCGGCGCCTGGCCGCGGCGGCCTGGTTTCTCCTGGGCACCACAGTGCTGGACGCGACGCTGTTCGCCTCTCTGGCGGCCGGGGCCGGTCCCGTCCTGCGCCGCATCGGCGCCCTGCCGCTGGTCGAGATCATCGGCGGGCTGGTGCTCCTGTGGGGCGGAGTGGCCTCCTTGAGACGGCGTTTTCCCGCCGACCACATGCGACCCCGGCTGCACCGAGAGCCGCACCGGGCGCTGGGGTACTTCGCCTTGGGACTAGTGGTCTCGGCCGCGAACCCCCACTACTGGATCTGGTGGGTCACCGCCGGGCTAGCTTTCGTGGAGGTGGCCCGTGCCCACGGCACGCCGGGCCTGGCGTGGATGCTGGCGGCCCTGATCGGCGGGGTCATCGCTTGGTACATCCCTCTGCTGTGGGCTCTTCGCCGCGGCCGGGCGTTGCTCTCCCCGCGCGGTGAACGGGCCGTGGTGAGGGTCATGGGCATGGCCATCACCCTGCTGGGCGCCGCGCTGATCATTTTCGGCACGGGGCGACTCCTCTGACAACAGCGGCACGCCTCGTCTACCACGGCTCACCGGCACTGGCGCGGGAGTACACCCGGGCAGCGATGAACACCTCCACCAGGTCCCCGTCCAACGCCCCGGTCCGCACCTCCTCGGTGAGGATGTCCAGCGCCCGCTCGGGGGGCAGCGCCCGCTTGTACGGCCGGTCCCCGGCAGCCAGAGCGTCGTAGATGTCGCACACGGTCATCATGCGCGCCTCCAGGGGCACATCGGGGGCCGAAAGCCGGCGGGGATAGCCACGCCCGTTCAGCAGCTCGTGGTGCCCGTAGGCGATCTCGGGGATGCGCGCGAAGCGTTTGGGCCACGGAATGGTGATGAGAAACTGATAGGAGTGCACCACATGGGATTCGATCTCGCGCCGTTCTTCCTCATCCAGGGAGCCCTTCGTCACCGCCAGGGCGCGCAGCTCCTCGGGCATGAGGAGCGGCAGCCGCTCGCCATCGGTGCCCGGGAAGGTCATGGTCGCCAGGCTTGCCAGGTCGGCCGGCGGCTGGCCCGGGAGGACCAGCGGCTCGTTGGCCGACAGCACCGCGAGCAAAGCCCCGTCCAGCTCGTGGGCGATGCGCGCGATTGCCTCGTCAGCCTCCTGGAGGATCTCCCGTGTAAGAGCCGAACCTCCCTCCACCAGCCTGGCCAGGAGCGTGCGCAGCACCTCCACTTCCCGCGCCCGCAGGGCGTGGCGAAAGCGTTCCAGCACCACCGCCAGGCGATCCGGAGCCAGCTTCTTAGCCTTGGTCAGCACCGCCTCCCGCACCCCTACCTTGCCGAAGTCGTGCAACAGCCCGGCGTAGCGCAGCTGGGTGAGTTCGTGGGGCGAAAAGCGCACCCCCCGGTAGCCCGGCGGTGGGTGGCGCTCCAACGCCCGCGCCAGGCCGACCGTATACGCCGCCACCCGCTGGGAGTGGCCAGAGGTGGTGGGGTCGCGCTGCTCGATAGCGCGCACCGAGGCACGCACGAACCCCTCGAACAGACGTTCCACCTCCTCCACCAGGCGGGCGTTCTCGATGGCCACGGCAGCGTGGGCCGCCAGCGCCGAGACCAGCTCCACGTCTTCGGCGTCGAAGGGGATAACCCTTTCGGCCGCCACCTCCGGGGAGGTGATGGGAGGGCCCTGGTCTCTCCTGCGGTTGATCAGCTGGATCACCCCCACCACCTCGCCCCCCCGCGTCACCATGGGCACCGCCAGCAGGGAACGGGTGTGGTAGCCCGATGCCTGATCGAAGGCAGGGTTGAAGCGAAACGGGGTATCGGCGGGCAGTTGCCGCACATCGGCCAGGTTCACCCTCTCGCCGCTGAGGGCCACGTGCCCCGCCAGGGAGGAGGAATCCAGGGGCAGCGGTGCCGCCGCTGGGAACGCCGGCACCGAGTCGTTCTGTGCCACGGCAAAGCGCAAGAACCGTCCGCCGGCGTGCTCCTCGAGGAGGTACAGCGATCCCGCGTCGGCCCGCCCCAACTGCCGGGCCGTGCCGAGAATGCGCTCCAGGAGCGTGGCGAGGTTTCGCTCGGCCCCCAGCGCCACCCCCAGCCCCACCAGTTCCCGGTGACGCGAGCGCACCGCCGAGGCCAGCTCCGCCGCTCTCGCCGCCGCCTCCAGCGCCACGCCGACCACCGTCGGTGGCGCATCCTCGGGAAGCTCCAGGAAGGGCACCGGCCCTCCCCGATTCCCCCTGCCGAGACACACCACCAGAGTTTCCGCCAGGTCGTCGCCGCGCCAGGCGCAAAGTTCCGCCGCAGTGGTGACGAGGATCGGCCCGGGGCTGGCGCAACCGGGCTCGATGGGTCGCACCTCGCCGCCGACGGCACTGCGAACCCCCGGAGTAACGCTGACCGGTGTGAACATGCTGAGACGCAGTATACTCGCGCGCTATCGGTTAGAAAAGAGGTTCGAGGCTCCCCGATGCCTGCGGCGCCCAGGGCGTCCAGACCAGCTGCAGGCGCAGCACGGTGATGTCGGTCCTGCGAGGACGGATCTCCACTTCTTCGATGAGCTGATCGAGGTCTGCCCGGGGATCCTCGAGACGTGCCACTTCCCCCTCGAATTCCGCCTCCAGGGCCGCCAACTCCGCCTCCAGGCGGGCCCTCTCTTCCCGGGCGCGCTCCACGTCCTCCCGCTCCCGCGCCGCCCGCCCCACACCGCGGGCCGCCGTGGTGGCTCGCCCCACGGTGGAGGCGGAAATCGCCTTGCGCCCGAACAGCGCTCCTAGCACCGTCGTTCCCACCGAAATCGCCGTCTGCACCTTCTGCTGCCTGAGCTGCCCCTCCTCCCGGCGAATGCGCTCCTCGGCGCGACGGATTCTCTCCTGCAGGCCGGCGAGCCGCGGCGAGTAGCGGGCCTGGAGCCTCGCCAGCTTCCCATCCCGTACCTCCCTGAGCGCCAGGCGGACGCGGGCGATGAACTCCCCTCGCCCCTCCTCCACCCGGGAAACCAGTTTCACCGCCGGGCAGCGGTACAGACGCAGGGTGTGCCGGCGGTGGAGGAAATCTGCCAGCTCCTTGCTCCACCTGGGGTAGCTGGCGGCCCGCGCCGCCACCGCCGGCAGCGCAGCGAACTCCCCGGCGGTCGGCGCCCCCCTCTCCAGCGGCAGCTCCCGGTCCACCGGCCGCGCCCCTTCCCAGGGTTGCTCCACCGTCTCCTCGTCCAACAGGGCCAGGCACCTCACCTCCTGCCAGAGGTCCAGCTCCGCGGCGCGATCGGCAAAGCGCACCCGGGCCACGCCGAACAGGGCTGGGCGGTACAGCGCGGCGCCACCAACGCCGCCGAAGCGCGTCGGTCGAACGGTGCCCTCCGCGGCCTCCGGCGGCAGCACAGGGCGAGTCGAGGTCGGCCGGAGCTCCGGTCGAGGGGCGCCGGCGGCGTCGTGGGCAGCCTTCCTCTCCTCCTTGCGGGGGGCCATGAGCGTCTGGATCTGCGCCCGGGTGAGGGGACCGGCCAGGTAGGACATCGCCCAGCGGGTCTCGAAAACCACCGGCTGCCGCTCGTGCACGTTGTGCATCACGAACATCCGCTTGCGCAGCCCGGCCAGGAGAGCCTGCATGCCCGCCCGATCGAAGCCCGCCCCCGTCGCCGCCGTGGCGCCCTGTAGGCCATCCAGCACCCGCGCCACATCGCGCTCGGTCTGCAGGCGACCCAGAAACCACGTCCCGGCGTTGGACAGCGCCTTGTAGTCCAGATCCACCGGGTTCTGGGTCGCCAGCATCACCCCCAGGCCGAAGGCGCGGGCCTGCTTGAGCAGGGTCAGCAGCGGCAGCTTGGAGGGCGGGTTGGCCACCGGCGGCAAAAAGCCGAACACCTCGTCCATGTACAACAACGCCCGCAGCGAGGTGGTGCCCGCCTGGCTGCGCATCCACGCCACCACCTCGTTGAGCAGGAGGGTGATGAAGAACATCCGCTCCCTGTCCGACAGGTGAGCCACCGACAGGATCGCCACCCGCGGTCGCCCGTCGGGGGTCCACAGCAGGCGCGGCACCTCCAGCGGTTCACCCTCCACCCAGGCGGCAAACCCCGGCGAGGCCAAGAGGTTGTTGAGGGACAACGCCAGCGCCATGCGCTCCCGGGTCGGGAAAAACGTCTCCACATCCAGGACCCCGACACGCTCGAAGGGCGGCGTCTGGATCTCGCGGATCAACGATCCGAGGTCGGCGTCCCGGCCGCCTCGCCAGGCCCGCTCCAGCAGGTTAGCCAGCAGGATGTGCTCGCGGCTGCGTACCGGGTCGGCATCGATCGCCAAAAGACCCAGCAGGCCCGAGACCGTGGCGCTGACGCGCTCGCGCAGCGCCTCAGCATCGTCCAGCACCTCCGCCGCCGGCGCCGAGAAGGAGCGCAGCACGTTCACCCCCAGGCCAGCGCTGGAGCCGGGGGTGTAGATGACCACGTCGGCCGCCGCCTTGAGGCGCGCGATGCGCTCCCCGTCCTGGTCCCACTGAGCCAGCCCCTCCCGCCAGCGCTGGGCGATGCGGACGGCATGTTCATCCGGGGAAAGATTCTGGCGGGCCGCGTCGGCGGGGTCCACCCAGGGGCGGAAATCCTCCGGGCGCAGCTCAGGGAAGGTCAGCATGAGGTTCCCCAGGTCGCCCTTGGGGTCGATGGCCAGCACGGGAATCCCGTCGATGGCCGCCTCCTCGATCAGACCCAAACCCAGGCCGGTCTTGCCGCTGCCGGTCATCCCCAGGCAGACGCCGTGGGTGGTGAGGTCCCGCTCGTCATAAAGCAGCACGTCCGGCCGGGTCGTCCAGCTACCCGTATCCACCAGACGCCCCAGGTAAAACGCGCCGAGCTTCTCGTACGGCTGCATGGCCCCTCCTCCGGCGTAGCTTAGCGCCGACCAGTGCCGGCTCCCCCGCCGCCCCTCACCACCCTCGAAAGCGAAGCCCCCCCCGGAGGGCTTTCGCCGCCGAGGGGCGCGAAAACTCTTCCTCACCCGGCGCCTGGCCGGTCCAGCTGCGGTCCCCCGCTCACTCCCCCAAAGCGAAAGTCACCCCGAGCCCCAGGGTGAAATCAGGTGCTGCCCCGAACTTGGGCAGGTTCTCCCCCAGCTCGAAGGACCCCCACCCCTTGGTACCCAGTCGCCGCGCCAGTCGCAGGGTGATCACCACCGCCTCGCGTCCCACCGCCGACGGGCTGAACCCTGCCAGGGGGGAGCTGTCAACGCGGGCGCTGCCCTCCAACCAGCTGTTCTCGCCCAGCCGGCGGGCTCCCACCACCTGGGCGTAGGCGATGTTGCTGCGGCGGGCGCCCAGCAACCTGCCACCGCCGTCCAGCCAGGTGTAACCAGCGGCAACCGTCAGCCGATGCCGCTCCCCCGACCACTGCGCCCCCCAGCGCAGGCCGCCGTCCCACCCGCCGCTGCCGGCGAGGGTTCCGCGCTCGCCGGTCGGCGCCTGCACCACCACGCTCCAGCGGTGCAACGCCCCGAGAAATTCGCCCACCGGGCCGCTGACGGCGACAGTCGCATCAACCAGTCGGCTGCCGTTTTGCTCCTCCCAGGCCTCGATGGTGGCCCCCTGGTAGTGGGCGTAGACGATGCTTCCCCCGCGCGGGAACCAGTCCCGGCGCGCCTGGTCGAGCCCGACGGCGCGGTGGAATCGCGACGACAGGCTGTCCCAGTGGGGAGAGCCCACCACCAGCCACGGCACCCTGGCGGTCAGCACCAGCCCGGGGGAAAGCTTTCGGATCACCGTCACGGCGCCCACCCACCCCTCCACGTCGAAGCGGTGGATGGCGTCGGCGGGGTGCCGCTCCTCCAGGGTGCGCAGCTCCCACGCCTGCAGCGGTGTCCCCAGGAGACCGAACTCCTTGTGGATGGTGCCGGTGTGCCAAGTCCCGTTCCACAGATTGAAGTACGCCAGAGCTACCTCAGCGGCCCACCCGGTCGGTGCCGCAAAGCCCAGCTCATCCAGGGAGGCGGGGGCGGAGGCGAGCCGCATCGGATCCGGCGGCGCGCCGCTGGTGGGGAGAGGGGGGCCGCCCTGGGCGGCGGCCGTGATCAGGAGCAGGGAGGCCGTTGTCCGCAACATGACCCGGCATTATGCCCGAGCTCGGCTGGCAAACTGCAGTTGGGTTCGACTCCGGTTTTCGCGCTCAGTGGGCGCGAACCGAAAGCGGCGGCACGTCCTCCGGCCGCTGCCCGTCGAACAGCAGACGACCGGAGGCGAAGCTCCCCCCCCGCAGGACCACGGCGAGGGCCTCGCCCAACTCTTCCACGGCGTGCACCACCAGCGAATCCCGCACCTTCTCGGGCAAATCCGCGAGATCGGCGACGTTGTCGGCCGGGATGACCACTTCCGTGATTCCGGCTCGCACCGCCCCGAGAATCTTCTCCTTGAGGCCGCCGATGGGCAGCACCCGCCCAGCCAGGGTGATCTCCCCGGTCATCGCCACCTCGTGCCGCGCCGGCCTGCCCGACAGCGCCGACACCAGGGCGGCCGCCATGGCGATTCCGGCCGACGGACCGTCCTTGGGGATGGCACCGGCCGGCACGTGCACGTGCACGTCGCGCGTGAACGCCTCCGGATCGATGTGCAACGCTCCGGCGTGGGCGCGGGCGAAGCTCCAGGCCGCCCGGGCCGACTCCTTCATGACGTCGCCCAGCTGCCCCGTGAGCACCAGCTCGCCCTTGCCCGGCATGGTGGAGACCTCGACGAACATGATGTCGCCCCCCACCGGCGTGTAGTACATGCCGGTGGCGATCCCCACCTGGTCCTCCCGCGCCGCCCGCTCGGGGCGCACCTTCGGGCGCCCCAGCAGCGCCTCCACATCGGCAGCGGTAAGGCACGCCGGCGAGTCGCCTCCGCCGGCGACCCGCCGGGCCACCTTGCGGGCCAGCCGGCCGATCTCCCGCTCTAGCTGGCGCACCCCGGCCTCGCGGGTGTAGCGGGAAATCACCGTATTCAGAGCCGCCTCCTCCAGGGCGAACTGACCCTCCTCCAGGCCGGCGCTCCGCTGCTGCCGCGGAATCAAGAAGCGCCAAGCGATCTCCCGCTTCTCGTCCTCGGTGTAGCCGGAGAACTCCACCACCTCCATGCGGTCCAGCAGAGGGGCCGGGATGTTTTGCACGTAGTTGGCGGTGGCGATGAATAACACCTCGGAGAGGTCGAAGGGGATCCCCAGGTAGTGGTCGGTGAACGTATCGTTTTGCGCCGGATCCAGCACCTCCAGAAGAGCCGACGCGGGATCGCCCTGGAAGGACACCCCCAACTTGTCCACCTCATCCAGGAGAAACACCGGGTTCCTGGTGCCGGCCTGGCGCATCCCCTGGATGATCCGCCCCGGCATGGCTCCCACGTAGGTGCGCCGGTGACCGCGGATGTCGGCCTCATCCCGGGCGCCGCCCAGGGCCACCCGCACGTAGGTGCGCCCGATGGCGCGGGCGATGGACCTGGCCACCGAGGTCTTCCCCACCCCCGGAGGACCCACAAAAAGCAGGATCGGCGAACGCTGGACATCATCCGTCCCGCCGTCGCTACCCTGTCGCTCATCCTTCAGGGAGTCATTGTCCGGGCGTTGCCGCCGGGCATGCAAAGCGCGCACCGCCAAAAACTCCAGCACCCTGTCCTTGACCTCGCCCAGGGCGTAGTGATCCTCGTCGAGCACCTCCTCGGCCCGGGCAAGATCGAGGATCTCTTCCGACCGCTCATTCCACGGCAGCTCCGCCACCGTCTCGAGAAAGGTGCGAATCACCTGAGCTTCCTGCCCCTCCCCGCCGATCCGCTGCAGCCGCGCCAGCTCCCGGTCCACCTCCTTGCGGGCCACCTCGGGCAGATCCAGCGCCGCCAGGCGCTCCTTGAGTTCCTCCAGCCCCTCTCCTCCGCCCGCCTCACCCAGCTCCTGCTGAATCGCCTTGAGCTGTTGGCGCAGGAAAAACTCCCGCTGGCGATCACCCACCTCCTGCTGCACCTTGGACTTGATCGCCGCCTGCGCCTCCAGCACGGCGATCTGTCGCTGCATGGGGACCAGCACCGCCCGCAGTCGCTCTTCCACCCCGGCGGTCTCCAGCAGTGCCTGCCGCTCGGCGTGGGGCATTTCCACGTAGGCCGCCACCAGATCGGCAAGCGATCCCGGGTCGGACGACTCCGCCAGGAACTGCTGCACCGCCTCGCGCGGCAGACCGAGCTTCTCCCCAAGCTCCCTGGCTCGCTCCCGGACCTCTTTGAGCAGCGCTACGAAACCGGCATCGGTGGGATCCACCAGTGGTGGCACCTCCACGTCGCGCAGGGTGGCGATGAGGTACCCCTCGTACTCGGCGACGCGCAGCACGTGCGCCCGGCGCTCCCCGTGCACGATCAGTTGAATCCCGGCAGGGCCGCGCTGCGACTGCACGATGCGCGCCACCGTGCCCACCGTGTGCAGGCCTTCGGGGCGCACCTCCTCGGTGTTTTCCCGCTGCGCCAGCAGGAAGACGTGACGGTCGGAGGAGGCCAGCGCCGCCTCGATGGCGCGCACCGAGCCCGGCCGGCCGGCCCCCAGCGGCGCAGTCACCCCGGGGAAAAACACCGCCTCGCGCAACGGCACCACCGGCATGGTGTAGACGTCGTTCATGGTCGACCCCCCTCCTGACGGCCGGCGGCGCCCTTGCTGCCCTTCGCCGCAGCCGCGCGGCGCACCGGCCGTCCCACTCCTTCTCAGCAAACTCGGCGCCCCGTCCTGACATTCCCAAGACATTTTTAGGCGTCGTGACTGTTGGGTGAAGGGGACGAGGGGGTAGTCCAGATTTCAATGAGAAGGCGGGGAGACATCCCTCACAACGCCAATCGGACCGATGCCACAAGGGCGCTGCCCTATGTGTCGCTTTGGCCCCACCCCCGCACCCCGCCGTCGATCTACGCCGGGACGCCGGGGTCAGCCGGCGGAATCCTCCGTCCTGCGGTCCCGAGCCTCGCCGGCCGCCGTCTCCTCGGCGGCCGCCAGCTCCTCCTCGTACCACAGGGCGTGGTGCTCCTTGGCCGACTTCCTGCTCATCTTGCCGGTCAGCCACGTCCAGCTCATGGGGTATTCCTCCGGGTGGAAAACGACGAAGAAGAAGTGCCACACCAAAATGGCCAGGGTCGCGAGCCAAGCTTCGTAGTAGTGCACGGTCTGCGCCGCGGGAATGGCCAGGGCGGGCAGAAACTTCGCCGCCGTCGTCGGAAACCAGAGGATCAGCCCGGTGACCGCCATGAGGATGGTCCCCCACACCAGTGCCCAGTACTCGGCCTTCTGGGAGTAGTCGTAGCGCCCGAAGCGCGGCTTTCGTTGCGAGCGGAAGAGGTGGTACCGCAGGTTCTCGACCAGATCAGTGAAATCTTTCCGGCTCGGCAGGAGAGCCTTGAACTCGGTCCGCCCCCGCTTAGTGGCCAGCACGTACCAGGCGTGATAGCACGAGATCAAGATCAACACCACGCCGGCGCCCCGGTGGATGTCGCCGCGCACCCCCTCGGACATCCCCAGGGCGGCGAGGAACCGCACCCAGAATGTGTCCGGATAGCGCAGCGCGAAGCCGGTGACCGCAAGCACTACGAACGCTACGGTGAGGATCAGATGCTGCGCCACCTCGTTCATGGTGAAGCGGGTCACCGTGCTGTCGGCGGCGGTGTGTTCCTTGCGCCGCTTGATCATGAAGTAATTGATAATGAAGAGATTGTGTACCACCATGCCACCGATGATGAGCGCGATGAGCCAAAGATAGATGCTGCGGATCGCCCGATTCACCGGGTTGGCCACGATGGAGGCCGACCGGTGATCGTAGGAAGCGGCAAAGTTCGCGGTCGCCCGCGGGTGGCAGGTGGCGCAGGTGGAGACGATTCGTTCGGGGGAAATCGACGACTCCGGATCGGCCTTGGGCAGCACGGCGTGGGCGGTGTGACAATCGATGCAGCGCGCCGCCCGCCCGTACCCCGCCCGGTTGGCCCAGCCGTGGTAGCTGTCCAGGTACGAACCCACCACCCCCTCCTGAAAACCGTACTTGGCGATGATCAGGGGATCGTCGTGGCACCGGCCGCAGGTGTCGGTGGCCTGGCTGGCCCCGAAGACGCGGGCGTCGGGATCGCGGGCGGAGAGGATGAAGTGCTCCCCGTGGCAATCGGTGCAGGTAGGGCTGTCGCGGATCCCGGCGGCCAGCGCCCGGCCGTGGATCGAACGGTCGTACTCCAACTGAATGTCCGGGTGGCACTGGCCGCACGTTTTCGCGACGTTGAGGGGGTTGATCGGGGAGGCGGGATCCGCCGCCCCTTTCAGGTCGTGCACGCTGTGGCAGTCCGCACACGACGCGGCCGCCGCCACGCCCCGCGTCGTGCCCTGACCGTGCACGGAACGGGCGTACTCCTGGAACGACTGGGGCAGCCGTACCAGCTGGTCGGTCAACAGGCCCGCCTGCCCGTGACAGGAGGCGCACGTGCCGGGCAGACGCACCTTGTGGGTGGGCGAGGAGGGGTTCGAGGATGGCAGGATGGCGTGGTTGCCGTGGCAGCTGGCACAGGTCGGGGCGCGCCGATTGCCCCGCGCCAGGGCGTAGCCGTGCAGGCTCTTGGCGTAGACCCTCTCCACATCCTCATGGCACGGTGAACAGGTGGTCGTACGCTGCTCGGGGTGCGGATAGTCCATGGGCGCATGGCAGGCCGTACACGACAGGTCCAGCGGACCGTGGACCGAGCCGCGCAGGCTCTCGTGGGTCACCACGTACCGCTTCGCTTGCTCGGCGCCCTCGAACATGTCCGCCTGGGAGTGGCACATCAGGCAGTCCTCGTCGCTCGCCCCGGCGACGGGCAGCGCGGCGAGGACGCACCAGAGGGCGAGCAGCACGAATCCTGCCGACCGAAGAACCTGTGAGAGCGTGTCAGGTCTCATGGGATCCCCCCCTGGCCAGGCCCTCATCCACACGGTCCGCGCCTGACCAACTCCCACCATACCGTCCTTCCGCCGAGCAGTCAATATTGCGTCATGAAACGAACGAGCCTCTTGCTGTGCGGTGGTAAATTGTTGGCAAAAACCCGTTTCGTCCCGGCACCATCACACCCCGGCGTGGTCCCGCCCACGGCCGGCCGACGGGGCCGCCGCGCCCACCCGGCCACACCGTGTGAAAGCCGACGTCCTAGACGAGATCGGCGGCGGAGAAGAAGAAACCCACCTCGATGCGGGCGTTCTCCAGCGAATCCGAACCGTGGATGGCGTTGCGCTCGATGGAGGTACCGTGTAGAGCGCGAATGGTGCCGGGCTCCGCCTTGGCCGGATCGGTGGCCCCCATCACCTTGCGCAGGTGTTCGACCGCGTTGTCCCGGGCCAGCGCCATGACCCACACCGGCCCCTCGGTCATGAACGCTACCAAAGAGGTGTAGAAAGGTTTCTCCTTGTGCACGGCGTAAAAGGCCCGCGCCTGCTCCTCGCTGAGCTTGATGCGGCGGGCCGCCACGATCTCGAACCCCTCCTCTTCTAGCCGGGCGATGATCTGCCCCACCCGGCGGCGCGCCACCGTGTCCGGCTTGAGGATCGTCAACGTCACTTCACGCATTGCCTTCCTCCCTGAAGAAACCACACCGAAAACAGCGGGGCGCGGCGAGCGTCCCCGCGGAGGGCGAAGTTCGACCACCCTCACGCCCTCCCCAAGACTCGAGCCATGGTGAGACCGATGTCCGCCGGCGAGGCCACCACGTGGATGCCGGCCGCCGAGAGTGCATCCATCTTTTCCTTGGCGGTTCCCTTGCCGCCGGCAATGATCGCCCCGGCGTGCCCCATGCGCCGCCCAGGGGGGGCCGTCTGGCCGGCGATGAAGGCCACCACCGGTTTGGCCAGGTGCGCCTGCACCCAGGCCGCCGCCTCTTCCTCGGCGGACCCCCCAATCTCGCCAATCATCACCACCGCCTCGGTTTGGGGGTCATCCTTGAACGCCGCCAGCACGTCCACGAAGTTGGTGCCCGGCACCGGATCCCCCCCGATACCGATGCAGGTGGACTGCCCCAGCCCCAGCTTGGTGAGCTGGTCCACCGCCTCGTAGGTCAACGTTCCCGAGCGCGACACCACTCCCACCGTCCCCTCCCGGTGGATGTGCGCCGGCATGATTCCCAGCTTGGCCTTGCCGGGCGAGATGATGCCGGGGCAGTTGGGACCGATGAGGCGGGTGGGCTTGCCGGCCAGGGAGCGCTTTACCAACACCTCATCTCGCGCCGGAATCCCCTCGGTGATGCAGACGATGAGCTCTACCCCGGCGTCCGCCGCCTCCAGGATGGCGTCCGCCGCCAGCAGCGGCGGCACGAAGATGAGCGAGGCGTTGCACGCGGTCGCCGCGCGCGCCTGGGCCACGGTGTTGAACACCGGCACCCCGTCCACCTCCTGGCCACCCTTGCCGGGAGTCACCCCGGCCACGACCTTGGTCCCGTACTCCCGGCAGCGGGCGGCATGGAACTGTCCCTCCTTGCCAGTCAACCCCTGCACCACCACGCGCGTGTTGGTATCAACCCAGATGGCCATCCCTCGCCTCCTCCCTCACTGCGCCGCGGCCACCACCTTGGCCGCCGCGTCCGCCATGGTGTCCGCACTCTCAAGGGCCAGCCCCGACTCCGCAAGAATGCGCTTGCCCTCCTCCACGTTGGTCCCCTCCAGGCGCACCACCAGGGGGATTGCAAGCCCCACTTTCTTGGCCGCCGCCACCACCCCGGCGGCCAGCATGTCGCACCGCACGATGCCACCGAAGATATTGATCAGCACGCCCTTCACCGCCGGGTCCGAGAGCAGGATGCGGAACGCCTGCTCCACCCGCTCCTGACTCGCTCCGCCGCCAACATCCAGGAAGTTGGCCGGGCTGCCGCCGTGCAGCTTGATGATGTCCATCGTGGCCATGGCCAGCCCGGCGCCGTTGACCATGCAGCCGATGGAGCCGTCCAGCTTGATGTAGTTGAGGTCGTACCTGGAGGCCTCCACCTCGAAGGGGTCTTCCTCATCCAGGTCACGCATGGCGGCGATGTCCGGGTGACGCGAGAGGGCGTTGTCGTCGAAGTTCATCTTGGCGTCCAGGGCCAGCACATCGCCCTTGGCGGTGATGAGCAGAGGGTTGATCTCAGCCAGCGAGGCGTCGGTGTCGTTGTAAGCCCGCGCCAAAGCCGCCACGAAGCGGGTGAACTGCTTGAAGGTCTCGCCCTGCAGCCCGAGAGCGAACCCCAGCTTGCGGCACTGGAAGGCGGCCATCCCGGTCACCGGATCGAAGTGCTCCTTCAAGATGGCGTCAGGGTGCTCCGCCGCCACTTCCTCGATCTCCATGCCGCCGAAGCGGGAGGCCATCATCACCGGCAGCCCCACCGAGCGGTCCAGCACCACCCCCAGGTAGAATTCCCTGTCGATGTCCAGCGCCTCCTCCACCAGCGCCTTGCGCACCAGCCGCCCCTCCGGGCCGGTCTGCTTGGAGACCAGCGTCATGCCGAGGATCTGCGAGGCCGCCTCCACCGCCTCCTCGGGGCTTTTCGCCAGCTTCACCCCCCCCGCCTTCCCCCGCCCGCCGGCGTGCACCTGCGCCTTCACCACCACCTTGCCCCCGTACTCCTCGGCCGCCCCTCGCGCCTCCTCCGCCCGGGTGATCACCCGCCCCCGCGGGATGGCCACGCCGAAACGCGCCAGGATCTCCTTGGCCTGGTACTCGTGGACCTTCATCGGCAACCCCTCCTCGCAGATTCGCCGCCTCGAGGCGGCGGGTGGCATTGTGCACGTGCGCGCCGGCACATGCAACGGCTGGCGAGCTCCCCTGCCCGTGCGGTCACGCCAAAGAGCGCCGCCGTGGTGATTCCCTGCACTCCGTCGTGGTGAACCACGCCCGCGGGAGACATCAGAATGTCGACCCGCACGGCGGCGACGCCGTCATCCCGAGGGCCGCGCCGCGGGACCCGTCCGCTATACTGACTTTATGATTTCCGTGGCGGATACGATGCGACTCGAGGACCGCCAACGGCTCGCCTCGTTGAGTGCTGCCAAGCGCGTCGCGCTCGCCCTGCGACTCGGCGACGAGGATGTCGAGACGTTCAGCCTGGCGCGCCGCCTCAGCCGCGAGGAGGGCAGACGGCAGCTGCGCCGGGCACGGCAGGTGGGGCGGGTGCCCTGCCGCTGCCTGGCGGAGTCTCTATGAAGCTGCTGGCCGAGGTGAGCACGTTCGCCCACCAAGGGGAGATGAACCACGCGGTCATCGTCGCCGCCGCCCTGGCGGTGCTGGGGGCGGCCCGTTCCACCCAGGACCTGGATCTGCTCACCACCGAGCGCCGGGGGCTGGGCAGGGAGTTCTGGGCAGGGTTTACCGCCCGGGATTGCCTGGCCGACGTGCCTCTGGGAAACGCCCACGACCCCATCACCGGCGTCGTTCGCCTGGACCTGCAAGGGGAGCGGCCGCGGGACGTTATCGTTGGCGAGGCGGGCTGGCAATGTCGCGTGGTGGCCGAGGCGGTGCCCCATGAAATCGCCGGCCACCCCGTACCGGTGGTGGACGCGCTTGGCTTGGTGCTACTCAAGCTGTGCGCCGGAGGTCCCGAGGACATGTGGGACATCGAGCAGGTGTTGGCGCTGGTGCCCTCCCGCCCGGCCCTGCTGAGCGCCGTGGACGAACGGGTGGGCGAGCTGCCGGCGCGCTGTCGGAGGCTGTGGCGGCGCGTGGCTGCACGTCGCCGCCGAGGGTAAGAACGCGCACACCGCCCGGCAAAAGTGCGGCCGTTCACGCCCTCACGGGCCGGTCACGCCGGTGGCCTCCACCTCGGCGACCGGCGCCTGTGCCAGCAGCGCCGCCAGCGCGCTGCCGGCGCGCTCCTCGGCCATCACTTCGGCCGGCATGTAGGCGACGAGCCACACCTGGCGCGAGTCCTCTCGCACCTTCACGCGCACTCCGCCGGTGATGGGGGTGTCGCAGGGGCCCAGCTCATCCACCAGAAGAGGTTTGCCCTCGAGGTTGAAGGGGCCGCGCAGGGACTCGTAAGCCTCTCCCGGCCGGCCGGCGCGGAGCACGAAGGGCGGTCGGAGAAAGCGCACATCCATGACGCAAGCCGGTACCGCCAGCTCCGCCGACAGGCAGTTGTTGAGGTCCACCAGAGGGTGGATGGAGGGCAGCTCTTCCCCCTTGAGAAGGCGGCGCAGCAACGCCTCCGAAGAGGGTCGGTAGCGGGTGGGGTCGCACCCGGCCTGGCGGTAGAGGCGACGTAACGCCGCCACCCTAGGATGCTCGGACAGGTGATCGAGGGTGTGACTGGCGCGCGCTCTCGCCGCCACTTCCCGGCGCAGCTCCGCCAGTTGCGTGTGGGCGCCGGCACGCGCCTGCAGCGCCGCCCAGAACAACAGCCATCCCGGAAGCTCATGTCGCGTGGGGGGTGGAAAGGGATTCACCCGCTCAGGCCACCGCCGGGCTCGCCAACCATGGCTTGGACACCTCGCCCCGCTCCAGTTTGCCCAGCCACTGGTGGATCGCCGCCGCCGCCTGCTTGCCGGCACCCATGGCGAGGATCACCGTGGCCGCCCCGGTGACGATGTCCCCCCCGGCGAACACTCCGGGGATAGAGGACATCTGGGTCTCCTTGTCCACCACGATGCAGCCGTGGCGGTTGAGCTCCAGCCCCGGGGTGGTGCGGGTCACCAGCGGGTTGGGCCCCTGGCCCACCGCGACGATCACTGTATCGATGGGGATCTCGTACTCGGAGCCGGCGATCGGCACCGGCCGGCGCCGACCGGAGCTGTCGGGTTCGCCCAGCTCCATGCGTTGGATGCGCATCCCGGTGACGAACCCTTCCTCGTTGCCGAAGATCTCCAGGGGAGCCGACAGCCAGCGAAAGTCGATCCCCTCCTCCTCGGCACGTTCCAGCTCCTCGGCGCGGGCCGGGGACTCGGCGCGGGTGCGCCGATAAACGCAGATCACCTCCTCGGCGCCCAGGCGCTTGGCACAGCGCAGGCAATCCATGGCCACGTTGCCGGAACCGATCACCGCCACCCGCCGGCCCAGCCGCACGGGCGTGTCAGCGGCGGGGAACTTGTAAGCCTTCATGAGGTTGACCCTGGTCAGGAACTCGTTGGCGGAGAGCACGCCGATGTAGTTTTCCCCGGGGATACCCAGAAAGTAGGGCAGCCCTGCCCCGGTGCCCAAGAAGATGGCGTCGTACCCCATCTCGTGGAACAGCTCGTGGACGGTGGCCGTCTTGCCCACCACGAAGGAGGTGCGGATCTCCACCCCCATCCGCTCGAGGTTGGCGATCTCGTAGTCCACGATAGCCTTGGGCAGGCGAAACTCGGGGATGCCGTACACCAGCACTCCCCCGGCCTTGTGCAAGGCTTCGAAAATGGTCACCTTGTGGCCCATGCGCGCCAGCTCGGCGGCGCAGGTCAGGCCGGCGGGGCCGGAGCCCACGATAGCCACCTTGTGACCCGAAAAGGGGGCGCACTCGGGCATGGCAACCTCACCCGAGGCCATTTCCCAGTCGGCCACGAAGCGCTCCAGCCGACCAATGGCCACAGGCTTAAACTTCTTGCCGGTCACGCACACCTGCTCGCACTGGTCCTCCTGCGGGCAGACACGTCCACAGATGGCCGGTAGGGTGTTGGTTTCCTTGATCTTGGCCTGGGCACCGGCGAAGTCGCCGCGGCGAATGAGGTCGATGAAGGCAGGGATATCGATGCCCACCGGACAGCCCGCCACGCAGGGTTGCTCCTTGCACTGAAGGCAACGTTGCGCCTCCTCGATGGCTGTCTCCGGCGTGTACCCCAGCGCCACCTCGGAGAAGTTGCGGACGCGCTCGGCGGGCGCCTGTTCGGGCATGGGGTGGCGGGGGATCTTGAGGCGATCTTTCTTGGGCAGCTCGGGCAGGCCGGCGAAGGTCTCAGGCATGGTCCACTCCCTTGAGCGCCTGGCAGGTGTGTTCAGCGCGCAGGTAGCGTTCGCGCGCCAACTGCTCCTCGGGTAGGTAGGTGCGCAGGCGCTTCATCATGAGGTCGAAATCCACCGCGTGGCCGTCGAACTCAGGGCCGTCTACGCACACGAACTTGGCCTCGTCGCCGACGGTGACGCGACAGCCGCCGCACATCCCGGTGCCGTCGATCATGATGGTATTGAGGGACACCAGCGTCTTGATGCCGTGCTGGCGGGTGAGGTCCGACACCACCTTCATCATAATCGCCGGTCCGATGGCCACCACCAGATCGGGCTTCCCCCGCTCGGCAATCAGATCGGTGAGGGCATGGGTGACCAGCCCCTTGCGCCCGAAGGACCCGTCGTCGGTAGTGTAAATCACCTCGTGGGAGGCCGCCTCCATTTCGGCGCGCAGGATCACGAGATCCCTGGTTCGCCCGCCCAGAATCGAAATCACCTGATTCCCAGCCGCCTTCATCCCCCGGGCGATGGGCAGCAGGGGGGCGATACCGGCGCCTCCCCCCACGCACACCACGGTCCCCACCTTCTCGATGTGGGTGGGCGCACCCAGCGGACCCACCACCGACATCAAGCGGAAGCCTTCGGGGAGGGCCCCCATTTGCATGGTGGTTTTGCCCACCTCCTGCACCACCAGGGTAATCGTCCCTGCCTCGGCGTCCGAGTCGGCGAGAGTGAGGGGGATGCGCTCGCCGTTCTCGTCGATGAGCACCATGACGAACTGACCCGGACGGTGCTTACGAGCGATTTCGGGCGCCGCGATGAGAAAGCGCCAGAACTTGGGGCCGATCTCTTCCTTCTTGAGAATGGTGAACACTCTGACCCCTCTCTTCCAGCGCGGGGAGCAGGCGCCGCTGCGGCATCTGCTTCCCGACTGGGCGACGAGCCGGCCCCCCCGCGCCAGCGGCATTGTACGCGGGTGCACAAGTCATGACAACCGGCCTCGGCGTGTGAAATCTCTGCGCCGGTCGCAACCCGGGAGGGGCGCTGCGCTATCCTCGCCGCGATGCCACATCCACCCTCTGCCCGGCGCGTTGCCCTGCGGGCCGCCCCCGGGGCCCGGCGCCGAATCGACTACGCCAGCCAGTTGAACCGGGAGCAGCTCGAGGCAGTGATGCACCCGGGTGGACCGATGTTGGTTCTCGCCGGCGCCGGCTCCGGCAAGACTCGCACTCTGGTCTACCGCGTCGCCCGCCTCCTGGAGGATGGTGTCAGCCCCACCGAGGTGCTCCTGCTCACCTTCACCAACCGCGCCGCCCGGGAAATGCTGGAGCGGGTCGGAAAGCTTCTGGGCCAGGACGCCAGTCGAGTGATGGGCGGGACGTTCCACTCGGTGGGCAACCGCCTGCTGCGACGCTGGGCCGAACAGATCGGCTACCGGCCCAACTACGGCATCCTCGATCGGGAGGACGCCCGGGATCTGATGGGGGCCGCCCTGGCAGACGTGGTCCCCACCCCCCCCGCCCGGCGGCTTCCAGGGGCCGCGCAGCTGGTGGAGCTGTACTCCCTGTGCATCAACACCGGCCGCAGCCTAGCCGAGGTAGTGCCGGCCCGCTTCCCCCAGTTCGCCTCCGATACTGATACCATCGCCGAAGTCTTCCGCCGCTATCTGGAACGCAAGCGAGCCGCTAACCTCATGGACTACGACGACCTCTTGCTCAACTGGCTGCTCCTGTTGCGCCGTCACGCCGACACGCGGCGGGCGCTGCAAGCCCGCTTCGCTCATATTTTGGTGGACGAGTACCAGGACACCAACCGGCTGCAGGCGGACATCGTCGATACCATGGTGGGCGAGCGGCGCAACCTCGTCGTGGTGGGGGACGACGCCCAGTCCATCTACGCCTTTCGCGGCGCCGAGTTTGCCAACATCCTCTCGTTCCCCGAACGTTACCCCGACTGCGCCACCTTCCGCCTGGAGTCCAACTACCGCTCGCTGCCTCCCATCCTGGACCTGGCCAACGCCTCCATCTCCCACAATAAGAGACAGTTCCCAAAGAATCTGCGGGCCCTGCGGGAGGGCGGCGAGCTGCCGGTGGTGTGCGCTGCACCCTCCCCAGAAGACCAGGCTGCCTTCGTGGCCTCTCATATTTTGGAACTGATCGATGAGGATATCCCCCTGGCCGAGCTGGCTGTGCTCTACCGCAGCCACTCCCACTCCCTAGAGATCGAGGTCGAGCTGGCGCGCCGCAACATCCCCTACGAGGTGCGTTCGGGGTTGCGCTTTTTCGAGCAGCGGCATGTCAAGGACGTACTCGCCCACCTGCGCTTCGTGGCCAACCCCGCCGACGAGGTGGCCTTCACCCGTATGGCCAGGCTGAGGCCGCGCCTGGGACAGCGGCTGGTGGCCAGGCTGTGGGAGCGGTTGCGGGCCTCCGGAGATGCGCTTTACGCCATGTTGAACCTCGACCCTGCCGGGACGGGCTTGCCGGCAGGGGCGGCCCATTCCGCCGGCGAGCTGGCGCAGCTGGTCGGCCGGCTGGAGCGGATGCGCACCCGTCCGGGCGAGATGGTTCGCGAGGTGGTGGGCTCATGGTATCGGGAGTACGTGCGGGCCACCCTGGACAACGCCGCCTCGCGCCTGGACGACCTCGAACAGCTGGCCTTGTTTGCTGACGGGTACGAGGAGGTGTCGGCGTTCCTCGACGAGGTCACGCTGATGAACGAGCTTTCGGGAGAGGACGTGGCAGCGGTAGAGGGCGAGAAACAGAAAGTCACCCTCTCCACTGTGCACCAGGCCAAGGGGCTGGAGTGGCGCGTGGTCTTCGTCGTCTGGCTGGCCGAGAGTCGATTCCCCTCCGCGCGGGCGGAAGACGTGGAGGAAGAGCGGCGACTCTTCTACGTGGCCTGCACCCGGGCCAAAGATACGTTACTCCTGTGTTACCCCTTCGCGGCCCGAGACCGCTACCGGGTGGACGTCATCCTGGAGCCCTCCCGCTTCCTCTCGGAGCTGCCCGGGCACCTGTACCAGCGCTGGCAGGTGGAGGCAACCCAGACCTCGCCGGCCTTGCCGGTGGAGGGCCGCTACGCCCTGCCCGGTTTCCTCACCGACGACGATGGCGAGGTCAACTGACCTGGGCCGCCGGGTGCGAGGCCAGCACCAGACGCACCCCTGCCCCTTGGGCACGCAGCGCCGTGGCGAGCGCTCCCGCATCCGCCACCCAGGCGTCGCCCCACTTGAACCCCTGCGCCCACGAATAGAAGAGAACGCGCCCCGGGCGACGCGCCGGCGCCGTCGTCCAGTCGCTCAGATGCACCACGTCGAGGGTCGGGTCCCGACGACTCCAGGCCAGCAGCGCCGCGCTGTCGACCAGCCCGGCCGGGTCGCTGCCGCGCACGAAGAAAGGCTTCTTCCAGCCCACGGGGGAAGCGGCGATGTCGGCCAGAGGACTCACCCCGTCCGTAGTAAGGACGATCAGCGGCACCCCTTCCGGAACCTGGTGGGCGACTTCCGCCGCCTGCCGCAACAGGCGGGCATGCGCGTCGGACACGGCGCGCGCATCCTCCAGCTCCAGGCGCACCCGCACGCCGCCCCACACCGCCAGAGCCAGCGCCCCGGCGGTCACCGCCGCCGCCGCCGGACGGCGCAGCGAGCTCGGCAGACGGGGCCCCAGCTCCACCGCCACTCCCGCCACGACGAGCACGAAGCCGGCGTACGAGGCGGTCGCGTAGCGCAGCGGCAAGACCGGCGTTCCCAGCGTCGGCAGCGCCGGTAGCAGCAACAGACCCAGCCCCACCGCCATGACTGGGGACCGCGTGCGCCACGCCGCCAACAGCGCTGCGCCCAGCGCCAGGATCGCCGCGAAGGCGGCGGGTGTGAAGTGAAACTCTGCCGCCTGGTGGGGAGTGAGCAGGAGGAACGCCGCCAGCTGCTGCGGCATTTTGGCGAGAAGTCCCCACTCCCACACGAAGTAGGTGCGCCCCAACGACAGAAGCGTCACGTGCAGCGTGCTGTAGACCAGCACCGCGGCGGTGACCAAAGCGGTTGGAACAAAAGCCGCCACCCCCCGTTGCCGCCGGTGGACGAGATCCAGCAGCAGTACCAGGCCGGGGGTGACCACCCAGGTTTCCTTGCTCAGGGCCGCCAAAACGATCGCCGCCGTCGCCACGGCGCGCCGGCCCCCACGCCAGGACTCCCCGTCCCGCGGCCAGACCGCCGTCATTAGGCACCAGGAAGCCACCAGCAACGTGTCGAAGCGCACCGCGATGTGGATGGCGGCATCGGCAGCCCAAGGGGAAATTCCCCACAGCGCGCCCACCACCACCGCCCCACCGGGCGGCACCCCCAGACGGCGTGCCGCCACGCCCAGCAGGGCTGTCGCCAGAGCGTGCAGGAGAAGGTTTGTGACGTGGTAGCCGGGCGGGGACCACGGCCACAGCAGCCGGTCAACCACCAGCGTCCACGTTCCTGCCGGGCGGAAAAAGCCATCCAGATCGGCCAGCAAAAGCGACGGCCGCTGCACCGCCCGCTGGGCGTGCTGCACCCACTGATAGTCGTCTCCGACCAGCTCCAGGTGAACCGCGGGGAGATAGACCGCGATCATCGCCGCCACGGCTGCTCCCAGCAGCGCAGGGAATCGCTTCACCTCTGTCGTCCTCCGCGGGCGGGGCCACGCCCGAGCGCATCATGACCGGCCCGGGCGCTACCATACAACCGCCCAGGGCGCGCTAGCATGGGGACGTGACGCAGCGTTGCGCCATTGTCGGCGCCGGATTGACCGGCCTGGTGGCAGCTTATCGCCTGGCCCAAGCCGGCTGGCAGGTGGAGGTGTTCGAGCGCTGGCCCGCCCCCGGCGGATTGGTGGCCATGTTCGAAGTGGGAGGGGAGCCCCTGGAGTGCTTTTACCACCACCTGTTCACCACTGACACCGACTACGTAGAGCTCGCAGAGGAGCTGGGGCTCGGCCCCACGATCGAGTGGCTCCCTTCGCGCATGGGCATGTACTGCCGCGGGCGGCTGTGGGATTTCGGCACCCCAGCCTCGCTCCTGCGCTTTCGTCCCCTCCCCTGGCCCGCCAAGGTGCGTTTCGCCCTCACCACCCTATACCTACGGCACCGGGACAACCTGGCCGAGTTCGAGCGCGTCACCGCCGCCGACTGGATCCAGCGGTGGGCCGGCACGGCTGTCTGGGAAACGGTGTGGGGCCCGCTGCTGGAGCAGAAGTTCGCCGACCGCGCCAGCGCCGTGTCCATGGCGTGGCTGTGGCGCAAGGTCTACCTGCGGGGCCGCTCTCGCTCCCCCTCGGGGATGGGGGAACGACTCGGCTACATGCGGGGAGGCTTCGGGCGGCTGGTGGATGCCCTGGTCGGGCGACTGGAACGGCTGGGGGTCGCCCTCCATCTGGCCAGCCCGGTGCGCCGGCTCGCCCCCGCAGCGGGTGCGATCCGTTTGACCGTGCGCCGGCAGGAGTTCGACTTCCCCCTGGTGCTTTTCACCGGCTCACCCGAGGAGCTGCTCCAGGCAGCCGGCCCCGCCCTCCCCGACAACTACCGGCAGCTCCTCGCCCCCCTGGAGGGCACCGCCGCCCTTTGCATGGTCATGGAGCTCACCCGCTCCCTCACTCCCTACTACTGGCTCAACATCGCCGATTCGACCTTCCCCTTCGGGGGAGTCATCGAGCACACCAATTACATCTCCGCCCAGCGCTACGGCGGCCGGGTCATCGTGTACCTCTCCAAATACCTCTTCCCCAGCGCCCCTGCCTGGGCCATGCGGGACGGCGAGCTGTGGGCGCTCTACCGCCCCTTCCTCCAGCGCCTCAACCCCGCCTTCGACGACTCCTGGGTACTGGCGCGCCACGTGTTTCGCGCCGCCTACGCCCAACCGGTTGTGCCTCCCATGTACTCCCGGGCTCTCCCGCCCTTTGCCACCCCATGGCCGGGGCTCTATCACTCTTGCATGGCCCAGATCTACCCCGAGGATCGGGGGCAAAACTATGCGGTGCGGGCGGGCGCCGCCGCCGCCGAGAGGCTCCTCGCGGCCCACCCCTAACCCGCCAAGGAACCCCTCCCCCAACCTTCGCGCGCCGTCCGTGTCGGTGTCGGTGCCGCAACCGCGGGAGGCCGGACACTCCTGTCTGGCCATGGTCACCCCCCACCCGGACAGGCAGGAGTACCCGTCTCCACCCCGGACCCGTGTGAGTCTCCGTGTCAAAAAAGCCGCGTCGGCGCGTCAAGCGGGGCCAAGGGGCTGGAGCCGGGAAGCGCGGCCGGGGGGCCGGCGAAACAAGGGAGGGGGTGAGGATCGAGCGCCGTCGGGCTTGACTCGCGGCGCGAGGGGGGGCCC
>CALEVZ010000006.1 GCA_937924755.1 uncultured bacterium | reverse complement strand
CCGGGACAGTGACGCAGATCACTGGAGGCAACAGCGACTACGAGGTGACAGGAGAGATGCGGAGCTGGCAAGGGCTCTCGCCGGGCAACGTTGCCCGGGGGTCTCCGAGTCCCTATACTTGAGAGGGAACTTGTTGGAGTGGTGAAATTTCACGAATGTGTTTCAGTTTCGTCTGTCAACCGGCAGGAGGCCCCATGAAGGACGAAGACGGCCACAAGGGACACTGTTGCGGCGGGGTGAGTCGGCGGGGGTTTCTCTCCTCGGTGGGGGCCGGCGCCGTGCTGGCGGCGGCAGGGTTGCCCGCCGTCCCTGTCGCCGCTGAGCAGCCGGCGGATCCCGCCGAGCTGGTGAGGGTGACGCTGCGCATCAACGGGCGGGCCCACCGCCTGCTAGTGGAGCCCCGCTGGTCGCTGCTCTTCGTGCTGCGGGAGCGACTCGTCCTCACCGGCACCAAGGTGGGGTGCGAGCGGGGGGAGTGCGGGGCCTGCACCGTCCTCGTCGATGGGCTGCCCCGCTACGCCTGCCTCACCCTGGCGGTGGAGGCGCAGGGGCACGAAGTCACCACCATCGAGGGGCTGCTGCGGGGGGAGGAGCTGGGGGTGGTGCAGCAGGCCTTCTTAGAGGAGGACGCCTTCCAGTGCGGCTTCTGCACCCCCGGGCAGATCATGGCCGCCGAGGGGCTGCTGCGCGCCAACCCTGACCCCACGGTGGCCGAGATCCGCGCCGCCATGGCCGGAAACCTGTGCCGCTGCGGCGCGTACGCGCACATCGTCAAGGCCGTGCGGCGGGCCGCTGCGGCCCGCCGGGAGGTGGGGCATGGATAACAGCGGGACCTACTTCGTCGCCGGCGCCCTGCCCGAGGCCGCCACCCCCACCGAACCGCTGCCCCCCTGGACGAGCACCCGGGTGGTGGGGGCCCGCCTGCCCCGGGTGGACGCCTACGAGCGGGTGAGCGGCACGGCGGTGTACCCCATCGACGTGGTGCTGCCGGAGATGCTGTACGCCGGTATCCTGCGCTGCCCCCACCCCCATGCCCGGGTGAGGAGGGTGGACCTGTCCCCCGCCCTGGCCCTGCCGGGGGTGCGCGCGGCCATCGGGCCGGATTCCCCCGGGGCCGACATCCCCTGGTACCGGGCCCAGGGGCGGGCCTGGAGCCGGCTCCTGGACCGCCACTGCCGCCACCAGGGGGAGGAGGTGGCGGCGGTGGCCGCCGAGACCCCCTACCAGGTGGCCGACGCTCTGAAGGCCATCGCCGTGGAGTACGAGGTGCTCCCCTTCGTCCTCGACGAGGAGCAGGCCACCGCCCCCGGAGCCCCGCCGGTGCACGAGGGGAGCAACCGGGTGGGGGAGCCGGCGGTGTACGAGCGGGGGGATGTGGCGGCGGGCCTTGCCGCTGCGGCGGTGGTGGTGGAGCGCACCTTCCGCACGGCCTGCGAGCTGCACGCCCCCATGGAGGTGCACGGCTCGGTGGTGCGCTGGGACGGCAACCGCCTCACCGTGTGGGACACCACCCAGGGAGTGTTCGCGGTGCAGGCCGAGGTGGCCCGCGCCCTAGGGCTGCCCCTGGCCCACGTACGGGTGATCGGGCACTACATGGGAGGCGGCTTCGGCGCCAAGCTGGAGGCGGGCAAGTACACCGTGCTGGCCGCCCTGCTGGCCCGCGCCACGGGTCGCCCGGTGAAGCTGTTCCTCCCCCGGGAGGACACCTTCCTGGCCACCGGTAACCGCCCCGCCAACCGCCTCACGGTCAAGCTGGGGGCGGCCCGCGACGGCACCCTCACCGCTTTGGAGATCACCAGCCTGGGGGCGGCCGGGGCCTACCCGGCCTCGGCGGCCGCCACCTTCATGGCCACCGAGCTGTACGCCTGCCCCAACGTGCGGGCCCGGGACGAGACGGTCTTCATCCACGCCGGGCGGGCCCGCCCCATGCGCGCCCCCGGCTACCCCCAGTGCGCCTGGGCGCTGGAACAGGCCATGGACGAGCTGGCCGGCAAGTTGGGCATGGACCCCCTGGCGCTGCGCCTGAAAAACGTCCCCCGCACCGCCCAGCGCCGCGGCAATCTCCCCTACAGTACCGCCGGGCTGGAGGAGTGTCTGCGGCGGGGGGCCGAGGCCTTCGGGTGGGAGCGGGCCCGCCGCGCCCGGCCGGGGCGGGCAACCATCCGCCGGGGTGTGGGGATGGCCGCATGCTTCTGGGGGTTCTCGGGCGGCCCCCCCTCCACCGCCATCGTCAAGCTCTTCTCCGACGGCTCCGCCACCCTCACCATGGGAGCCTCGGACATCGGCACCGGCACCAAGACCGTGATGGCCATGGTGGCCGCCGAGGAGCTGGCGATCCCCGTGGAGCGCATCGCCGTGGAGCACGCCGACACCGGCACCACCCCCTACGCCACCCCCTCCGGGGGCTCCAAGACCGTCCCCACGGACAGCCCGGCGGTGCGCGCCGCCGCCGCCGCGGTGCGCCGGCAGGTGCTGGAGCTGGCGGCGGCGCAGCTGCAGCGCCCGGTAGAGGAGTTGACCCTGCGGGAAGGGCGGGTTGTGACCCCCGCCGACCCCTCCGTGTCTCTCCCCATGAGCGCTTTGGAGGGACTGCAGCGGCAGGGGGTGCTGGTGGGGGTGGGCACCCGCGCCCCCAACCCGGAAGGGACCGTCACCATCCCCTTCGCCGCCCACTTCGCCGAGGTGGAGGTGAACACCGCCACCGGGGAGGTGCGGGTGCTGCGGGTGGTGGCCGCCCAGGACTCGGGGCGGGTGCTCAACCGCCTCACCTTCGACAACCAGACCCTGGGAGGGGTGGTGATGGGGCTGGGCTTTGCCCTCACCGAAGAGCGGGTCCTCGACCCCGCCACCGGCCGCATGGTCAACGCCAACCTACACGACTACAAGCTCCCCACCATGCTGGACGTGCCGGTGGAAATGGCCTGCGTCGCCATTGACCGACCCGATGAGGCCTTCAACTCCACCGGCACCAAGGGGCTGGGCGAGCCGGCCACCATTCCCACGGCGGCGGCGGTGGCCAACGCCATCTTCCACGCCACCGGGGTGCGGGTCACCGACGCCCCCATCACCCCGGCGCGGTTCTTGGCCGCCGCGGGCGGAAAGCGAGGGTAACGCTATGCTTCCCCACGTTCGCCACGTCCGTCCGGCCACCCTGGGGGAGGCCGTCCGCCTGGCCGCCGCCCCCGGGGCCGTGGTGCACGCGGGCGGCACCGACCTTTTGGGATGTCTCCGGGACGGGGTCTGCCGGGCCGACACCCTGGTGAGCCTCGCCGGGCTTGCCGAGCTGCGGGGCATCCAGGAGGAGAGGGGCAAGTTGCGCCTGGGGGCGCTGGCCACGGTGGCCGAGGTGGCTGCCCACCCGGTGGTGCGGCGCCTGCTGCCGGGACTGGCCCAGGCGGCGGCGGTGGTGGGCTCCCCGCAGCTGCGCCACCAGGGTACGGTGGGGGGCAACCTGTGCCAGAAGCCGCGCTGCTGGTACTACCGCGGTCCCTTCCACTGCCTGCGCAAGGGGGGGGACACCTGCTACGCCGTGGCGGGGGACAACCGCTACCACGCCATCTTCGGCGGGGAAAGCTGCTATTACGTGCACCCTTCGGACCTGGCCCCGATGCTGGTGGCCCTGGGGGCGCTGGCGCGCCTGGCCGGGCCCGCCGGCGGCCGGGTGGTGCCGCTGGAGAAGTTCTACGTCCTCCCCGAGGAGGACTTCACCCACGAGACGGTGCTTCAACCCGGAGAACTCCTCACCGAGGTGGTGGTGCCGCTGCCCCCGGCCGGCACCCGCACCGCCTACCGCAAGGTGGGCCCCCGGGCGGCCTGGGACTTCGCCCTGGCCGGGGTGGCCTTGGCGCTGGCCGGGGAGGGCGGAAAGGTGCGGACCGCCCAGGTGGTGCTCGCCGGAGTGGCCCCCGTGCCGTGGCGGGCCACCGCTGCCGAAAAGCTCCTGGCCGAGCAGTCCCTCACCCCGGCGGTGGCCGCCCGGGCGGGGGAGGCGGCGGCGGGGGGGGCGAGGCCCCTGGCGGGCAACGCCTACAAAGTGGAGCTGGTCCGGCAGCTGGTGCGGGAGGCCCTACTGGCCCTGGTATGAACCAGGTGGCCGGCGTCATCCTGGCAGGGGGGCAATCCTCGCGCATGGGCACCCCCAAGGCCATGCTGGCGGTGGGGGGGGAAACGTTCCTCTCGCGGGTGGTGCGCACCGCCCGGGCTGGGGGCCTGGCCCCTTTGGTGGTGGTCACCGGTCCGGCCCACCCCGAGATCGTCGCCCGCCACCCGGAGCTCCTCCCCCTGCTGGTGCGAAACCCCCACCCCGAGGAGGGGCAGCTCTCCTCCCTGCGGGTGGGGCTGGCGGCCCTCCCCACCGGCGTGGACGCGGCGGTCGTACTGCTGGTGGACCACCCCCTGGTGCAGGCCGAGACGGTGCGGATTCTGCTGCGGGCCCGCTCGGCGCAGGGGGCTGCCATCGTTGTGCCGGTGCACGCCGGGCGGCGGGGACACCCGGTGCTTTTTGCGCGGGAGGTGTTCGCCGAGCTGGCCGCCTGCCCCCTGGAGGCGGGGGCGCGGGCGGTGGTGGGGGCGGACCCCGCCCGGGTGGTGGAGATGGCGGTGGAGGACCCCGGGATCCTGACCGATGTGGACACCCCCGCCGAGTATGCGAGGATGGTGCCCCATGGCTGAGGGAGCGGATCCCGATCTTTTCGAGGAGCTGGTGGCCCGGCGCCAGGCCGGGGAGCGGGTGGTGCTGGCTACGGTGGTGGCGGCCCACGGCTCCACTCCGCGGGCGGCCGGAGCCCGCCTGCTGCTGCGGGCCGACGGCTCCACCCTGGGGAGCGTCGGGGGCGGGGTGCGGGAGGCGGAGGTGCTGGCGGCGGCGCGGGAGCTGCAGGCGGAAGGGGGATCCCGGTTGCTGCAGGTGACCTACAGCGAGGCCGGCGCCGACGGACCCCTGTGCGGCGGGCGGATGGAGGTGTTCGTGGAGGCCATCGACCCCCCCCGCCGGGTGGTGATCGCCGGGGCCGGGCACGTGGGGCACGCCCTGCACCAGTTCCTGCGGCTGCTGGGGATGCACACAGTAGTCATCGACCCGCGCCCGGAGTACGCCTCCCCGGAGCGCTTCCCCGGCGCCCGGCTGCGGGTGGTGCCCTTCGAGGAGGCCCTGGCCGGGATGGCCTTCACCCCCCGCGACGGCGTGGTGATCGTCACCCAGGGGCACCGCCACGACGAGGTGGTGCTGCGCCAGGCGCTGGCCACGCCGGCGGGCTACATCGGCATGATCGGCTCCCGCCGCAAGGTGGCGGAGGTGTTCCTGCGCCTGCGCCGGGACGGGTTCGGCGAGGAGGAGCTGGGGAGGGTGCACGCCCCGGTGGGGTTGCCCATCGACGCGGAAACCCCGGCGGAAATCGCCCTGGCCATCGCCGCCCAGATCGTGGCCACCTTCCGCGGCCGGGGGAACGACTAGGGTAGGGACGGCGATGCACGCCCTCCCTTCCCTCGACCACCTGGCCTCCCGCCTGGCCCTGGAGGGGCGGCCGGCCGGTGAGGCGGAGCGCCTGGCCAACCTGGCCACGCTGCTCGCCCACCTCCCCCCGCCCCCCGACCCGATTGGCCTGTACCCCCGCGCTGGAGAGCTGCAGGAGCGACTACGGGCACTGTTGCCCGAGGGGAATGGGGAGGCCGTGGAGGAGACCTTCCTGGAGCTCTACGCTCACCTGCACGGGTACCAGGCCCCCTACACCCCGGCGGAGCGGGCCCGCGTGGACCGCGTCGGGGGGTACTGGGCGCACGCCGGGGGGATCTCCCCCGTCCTCAAGGCCGCCGACGTGCTGCAGCCGAACAGCATCTCCCTCGACCTGGGGGCGGGCAACGGCCTGCAGCTGCTGCTCATGCAGGTACTCACCCCGCACCGGCTGAGCGTGCAGGTGGAAATCTCCCTCCTCATGCTGCGCTCGGGCCAGGCGCTGCAAGGCTGGCTGGGGATCCCCTCCCGGCGGGTGGCCTGGGTGCAGGGGGACGTGTTGGATCTCCCGGTCCGGTCATGTGACTTCTTTTATTTATACCGCCCGGTCAACCCCGATGGCCCAGGGGGAGAGTTGTACCGACGGCTGGCGCGGGAGCTGGTGACGGCCCCCCGAGAGGTGACGGTGTTCTCCGTCGCCGACTGCCTGGAGGCGTTCCTCCCGCCTTCGGTGGAGCGCTTTTACAGTGACGGCCACCTCACCTGCTACCGGCTGGGGGTCAGGTTCCCCTGCCGGACTCCGGAGAAAGACAATGAAAGCCCTGCACCGTAGACACTTCCTCTCCTTGCTGGGGAGCTTCGGGGTATCCGCGGCGGTGGCCGAGCGCCTGTGGGCCGCCGCCCAGCGCCGCCCCTTGACCGCCGACTCCCTCGCCTGCGCCCTGGAGGTGGCGGGCCTGGAGTTTTCGGAGGAGCAGCAGGAGCTGATGCTCCGTGGGGTGGACGAGCTGCGGGAGAAGTTCCAAGCCCTGCGCCGGGTGCCCCTGCCCAACGGGGTGGCTCCGGCCCTAAAGTTTCGCCTGCCCGCCCCGCCTCCGGCCCCCGCGCCGCGGCGGCGGGGCCGACGTCCCGGCCCCGCCCCTCGCCGGCCCGCCGACTTCGAGGCCCTGGCCTTTCTCTCCGTGGCCGAGCTGTCGGCCCTGCTGCGCACCCGGCAGGTGCGCGCCCAGGAGCTGGCCGAGCTGTACCTGGATCGCTTGCGGCGCCTTGACGAGAAGCTGCACTGCGTCGTCACCCTCACCCCCAACCGGGCCTTAGAGCAGGCCCGCCGCGCCGACCGGGAACTGGCCGCCGGCCGCTGGCGCGGGCCCCTCCACGGTATCCCCTGGGGGGCCAAGGACCTGCTGGCGGTGCGCGGCTACCCCACCACCTGGGGGGCCGGCCCCTATCGCACCCAGGTGATCGACGAGGACGCCACGGTGGTGCGGCGGCTGGACGCGGCTGGGGCGGTCCTGGTGGCCAAGCTCACCCTGGGGGAGCTGGCGATGGGGGACGTGTGGTTCGGCGGCACCACCAAAAACCCCTGGAAGCTGGAGCAGGGATCCTCGGGATCCTCGGCGGGACCCGCCGCCGCGGTGGCCGCCGGGCTGGTGGGGTTCGCCGTCGGCTCCGAGACCCGGGGGTCCATCCTCTCCCCCTGCACCCGCTGCGGGGCCACGGGACTGCGCCCCACCTTCGGCACCGTGCCGCGCACCGGCGCCATGGCGCTGGCCTGGAGTATGGACAAACTGGGGCCGATCGCCCGCAGCGCCGAAGACTGCGCCGTGGTGTTCGACGCCCTCCGCGGCCCGGATGGGCGGGACGACACGGTGGTGGAAGCGCCGTTCGTCTGGGACGGCGAGGCGGACGTGCGCCGCCTGAAGGTTGGGTACTTGGCCCCTCTCTTCGAGCGCGAGGGGGGCAAGGACGAAGACCACGAGTGGCGGACCCACGAGCGCGAGGCCCTGGAGGTGCTGCGCCGGCTGGGCGTCGAGCTGCGTCCCATCGAGCTGCCCGACCTGCCCATCGACGCCCTGTCGTTCATCCTCACCGCCGAGGCGGCGGCGGCCTTCGACGAGCTCACCCGCTCCGGCCGCGACGCCGAGCTGGTGCGCCAGGACGAGCGGGCGTGGCCCAACCTCTTCCGGCAGGCGCGCACCATCCCCGCGGTCGAGTACATCCAGGCCAACCGCGTGCGCCGCTTGGCCATGCAGCAGATGGACCGCATCCTTTCCGGGCTGGACGCTTACGTTTCTCCCACCTACGGCGGCGCCAACCTCTTGCTCACCAACCTCACCGGCCATCCGGCGGTGGTGCTGCCCATCGGCTTCCGCGCCGACGGCACGCCCACCTCCATCACCTTCTGCGGCAACCTGTTCCGGGAGGACGCGGCGCTTGCCCTGGCACACGCCTTTCAGCGCGCCACCGACTTCCACCGACGCCGCCCTCCCCTGCCGGCCACCCCCGGCGCCCAAGCGACCGCTTCAGGCGCCGACAGGTCGTAAGTCTGGCGCCGGCACACCCTTCCCGGGAGCCTGCGCCTTTGGCAGGCGCAGGCGCCGATGCGTTGTCCCGTCCCGGCGGTAGCCGCCTCCGGCCCCCTCAGCGACGGGGCAAGGGCAGCTCCGCACTCCCGCCCGGCGGTACCCGCGCGGCGCCGATCGTCTGCGTCGCCACCGCCCCGCCTCGAGCCAGCGGGCCGTTCCCCTCGGGTGCGCCACCCGCACCGGCTGCCAGCGGCCGGCAGGGATCCCTATCCGGTACGTACCGGCTTCCCCTCCGGCCTTGCCGCACCCCATGGCCCAGCCGAGGGGGGAGGAGGCCGCCGGTTTCCGCTACCAGCGAGAGGGTGCTCCAGGGAACCCTGGTACGGGCCGGAGTTCGCAACCCCAGGACGCCGCCGGCCGCTGCCAGGTGGAGTTCGAGTGCCTTGCCCGGGGCCAAGCCGGCGCTGGCCAGAATTGCGGGCGGCGCGCACACCACCATGTTCAAGACCGTGGCTGCGGCCGTGGCGGGCAGATGGACTACGAACGTTCCGTCCGCCTCGGGCAACGCCATCGCGAGGTGTTGCCAGTCGTCCCGCTCACAAGCCGACGCCGCGCAGCATTTCCGCAGCAGGACACCCCCCGGCATCATCCTCTGGACACAATCGCAGCGAGGTCGAACCGACCCTCCCCCCGTTCCCAAGCCGAATCACTCGGGCCAGACGAGGGGGTCAGCATACGGGCACGGATCCTCGTAGTCCGGGGGCGGATCCTCCGCGAGTACCGGCGCTCCGGGCGTGCTGACAGCGAAAGCCACGAGCACGAGGATGGGGTAGCGAAAGGCGCAAGCCATAGCGTCTCTCCTCTCGGAGCACCTTTTACCCCCCCCGCGACGGGTCAATCCCACTTTCGTGGGATATCCGGTCCTCCGCCGCGCGGCGGGGCCGCGCGGCGCCGTCGTTGCCCGCCGCCGTGTCCTTGTCCGTGCCGGTGTCGGTGCGGCTACCGGCCGCCGCCGCGGGGGCGCGGACCGCTGTCGCGCCGCGGGGGGCGGTCGCCGTCCCGGCGCGGCGGACGATCCCCGTCCCGGCGCGGGGGTCGCCCGCCCTCCCGGCGGTCGCCGCCGCGGAAGCCGTCGCGGTCGCGGTGCGGCCGCTCGCCGCCCTCCTCAGCGGCCACCTCGTCGCCCTCTCCCTGCTCGGGGGGCGGCAGCAGGGCGCGGCGGGAGAGCTTGACCCGCTCGTTGGCGTCGATGCCGATGATCTTCACCTTGACCACGTCACCGAGCTTGACCACTTCGGCCATTTCCCGCGTCCGCTCCCAGGCCCATTCGGAGACGTGCAGCAGACCGTCGAGGTTGGGCAGCAGCTCGACGAAGGCCCCGTACGCCTCGATGCGCCGCACCACGCCGTCGAAGATCTCACCCACCTGCGGCTTGCGGGTGAGCCCCTCGATGATCTGGATCGCCTTCTGAGCGGCGGCACCGTCGGGGGTGGCGATCTCCACCCGGCCGTCGTCCTCGATGTTGATGCGCGCCCCGGTCTGCTCCTGGATGGCCCGGATGGTCTTGCCGCCGGGGCCGATGACGTCGCGGATCTTGTCGGGGTGGATGTGGACGGTGACGATGCGGGGGGCGTAGACCGAGATGTCCTCGCGGGGCGCGGCGATGGCCTGCGCCATGCAGTCCAGAATGTGCAACCGCCCTCGTCGCGCCTGTTCCAGGGCCCGCTCCATGACCTCGCGGGGCAGCCCCGCGATCTTGATGTCCATCTGTAGGGCCGTCACCCCGTCGCGGGTGCCCGCCACCTTGAAGTCCATCTCGCCGTAGTGGTCCTCCTGGCCAGCGATGTCGGAGAGCACCGCGAAGGCCTGCCCGTCCGACACCAGCCCCATGGCGATCCCCGCCACCGGCGCGCTGATGGGCACGCCGGCGTCCATCAGGGCCAGGGTGCCGCCGCACACCGTGGCCATGGAGGAGGAGCCGTTGGACTCCAAAATTTCCGAGACGATGCGCAGGGTGTAGGGGAAGTCTTTGGGATCGGGCAGAACGGGGGTCAGCGCCCGCCGCGCCAGCACGCCGTGGCCGATCTCGCGGCGGCCGGGGGAGCGCAGAAAACGCACCTCGCCCACCGAAAACGGGGGGAAGTTGTAGTGCAGCAGGAAGCGCTGCTCGGTGTCCCCCTCCAGCGCCTCGATCATTTGGGCGTCCTCGGAGGTGCCCAGGGTGCAGGTGACCAGCGCCTGGGTTTCGCCGCGGGTGAACAGCGCCGAGCCGTGGGTGCGGGGCAGGAGCCCCACCTCGCAGGCGATGGGGCGGATCTCGTCGAAGGCGCGCCCGTCCAGGCGCTCGCCCCGCTCGAGGATGGCGGCGCGGAACCGGCTTTTCACCATGTCGTGGAGAATCGCCTTGACCCAAGGTTCTCGCTCGCTCCGCTCGTCGTCGGACAGCGCGGCGATGGCGTCGGCCTCTACCTGATCGATGGCGTCGTACTGGGCCAGCTTGCCGCGGGTGCGCAGCGCCTCATCCAGCGGCCCGCACCAGCGAGCGCGGATGCTCTCGGCAAACTCCGCCGGCCACGGCGGCTCGGGGGGAGCCACCGCCTGCTTGGGTTTGCCGGCGCGCGCCTGCAGTCGCCGGATGGCCTCGATGATGCGCTTGATCTCTTGGTGCGCCAGGTCGATGGCGTCCAGGATGACCACCTCGCTCACCCCCCGCGCCCCGGCCTCCACCATGACCACGGCGTCGGCGGTGCCCGCCACCACGATCTCCAGGGTGGCCACCTCGCGCTGCTTGTGGGTGGGGTTGACCACCAGCTCGCCCTCCACCTGGCCGATGCGCACGGCGCCAATGGGGTTGTCGAAGGCGCAGTCGGAGAGGGTCAGGGCGGCGGAGGCGCCGTTGATGGCCAGCACGTCGGGATCGTTGACGCCGTCGGCGGAAAACACCGTGCCGATGAGCTGGGTTTCCAGCGTGTACCCCTTGGGGAAGAGGGGCCGCAGCGGGCGATCAATCAGCCGGCAGGTGAGGATCTCCTTCTCGGTGGGGCGACCCTCGCGCTTGAACCAGCCGCCCGGGATGCGGCCACCCGCCGAGGCGTACTCGCGGTAGTCCACGGTGAGGGGGAGAAAATCTATCCCCTCGCGGGAGGACCTCTGGAAGCAGGCGGTGACGAGGACGAGTGTCTCCCCGAAACGGACCAAGCAGGCCCCATCGGCCTGCTTGGCGAGCTTTCCCGTTTCAAGCTGGAGGGATCTCCCTTGCAGCTCGACAGTTTCTGTGAAAACCATTGGACTCCTCGTAACCGGTTCTGTCGGCAGAACCGGACGGGCTAGCGGCGCAGGCCCAAACGCTCAATGAGGGCGCGGTAGCGGTTGACGTCCTTGCGCCGCAGGTATTCCAAGAGCCGCCGGCGCTGGCCGACCATCATCAGGAGGCCACGGCGGGAGTGGTGGTCCTTGTTGTGGACCTTGAAGTGCTCGGTCAAGTAGGCAATGCGCTTGGTCAAGAGCGCCACCTGCACTTCGGGTGAACCGGTGTCATGGTCATGCCGCCGGTATTCGGCGATTACCTTGTCCTTCGCTTCCTGGTACTCACGTTCCGTCATCTCGTCATCACTCCAGCGTCCTCCCGGTGGCATTGAGGAGGATGCGTAGGGTATCACGGGTTTAGCTCAGCTTCAAGGTGGGCTCCGAGCACGGCTCGAGGCGCCAGGTTCAGGGTACGGGCGCGGGGGAGATAGGCCAAGGCGACGCCAATGCCAACCAGCCCCCCGTCGCGGTCACGGACCACCACTTCCTTGCCGCTCACGAAATCCCCCTCGGCCTCGCGCACGACGACGTCCTGGCCATGGCGAAAGTGGCTGGCCGCCACCGGATTGAGCACCACGGTGGGAAACGGCAGCGCCACTTCGGCCAGGGGAACGAAGGCCTCCTCGGGAACCTCCCGCGGTCGATTGGCCAGCACTTCGGCGGCCACCGCGCGGGACACTTGCCACGGGCCGATGCGCAACCGGCGCAGCGCCGCCAGGTGACCGCCGCAGCCCAAGGTCTTGCCGATATCGTGGGCCAGCGAGCGCAGGTAGGTGCCGGAAGAGCAGGTGACCTCGAAGGCGATGTGTTCTGCGTCTCGCCTTTGCAGGGTCACCTGGTGGATGGTCACCCGCTTGGGCTGCAGGGGGACCTCTTCCCCGGCGCGGGCCAGCTCGTAAAACTTCTTCCCCCCTGCCTTCTTGGCCGAGTAGGGCGGGGGCAGCTGGTCCACCTCGCCGCGAAATTGCGCGGCGAGGGCGGCGAGGGTGTCCTCATCCAGGGCTGGCACCTCTGCTGGCTCACCCAGCGGCTCCCCCTCGACGTCGTAGGTGGTGGTTGCCCAGCCCAGGCGGATGTCGCCGCTGTAGGTCTTGGGCCAGGACAACAGGTAGTGTTGCAACCGGGTAGCGCGTCCCACGCAGAGGACGAGCAAGCCGGTGGCGGCCGGATCGAGGGTACCGGTGTGGCCGATGCGGCGCTCCTTCAGAGCGCGCCGCGCCGCCTCCACCACATCGTGGGAGGTGGGCCCGGCGGGCTTGTCCACCAGGAGGAGACCGTGATGTGAGGCGCTCATGGCTTCTCCAGCAAGGGGGCGAGGGTGTCCAGCAGAGCCTGGCGAGCCTGCCGAAACGGGCGGGCGATGGTGCAGCCGGCGGCGCTGCGGTGGCCGCCCCCACCGAATCGGGCCGCCACCCTTTGCACGTCCACCGTGCCCCGGGAGCGCAGGGATACCCGCGTGGCCTCCGGCGTGAAGGCTTTGAATAAAACCGCCACCTCCACCCCGGCCATGGCCCGGGGGATGTTGATGAGGTTCTCGGTGTCCTCGAATCTGGCGCCGGCGCGGGCCAGCATGCCGAGGTCGCAGGTCACCACGGCCAGGCGCCCGGCGGCGTGCAGCTCGAGACTGCCCAGCACCTCGGCGGTGAGGCGGACGACGCGGGAAGGGGTCTGATTCCACAGGGCATCGGCGATCTGGTGCGGCACCGCCCCGGCAGCGACCAGCCGCCGGGCTGCCTCGAAGGCGCGCGGGGTGGCGTTGGAGAAGCGAAAGTCACCCGTGTCAGTCACCAGGGCGGTGTACAGGCAGGTGGCCATGGTGGCCGAAACCGGCACCTCCGCCGCCTCGGCCATGCGCAGCACCATCTCGCCCACCGCCGGCGCCTCCTCGTCGAGGTAGTTGAGAACCCCGTAGCGCTCGTTCTCCAGGTGGTGATCGATGTTGAGGATGGGCAGGCGCTCGAGCCCAGCGAGCCCGGGTCGGTTGATGCCCGGACACTCCAGTACCACTGCGAAATCCACCCCCTCGACTACCTCCGAAGACAGCGAGGAGGCCAGCTCGACGCTCTCCAGACCGGGAAGAAAGGACAGGGAAGCCGGGTAGGGATCCCGCTGCACGATGTGGGCAGCGATCCCCAGGGCACTCGCCAACTCCCACACCGCCAGCGCCGAGCCCAACGAATCGCCGTCCGGGGACGAGTGCGAGGTGATCAGGATGCGCCGGGCCCGGCGCAGGCAGGCCACGGCGCGGGCAGCCTCGCGGGTGACCTCAGCCATTCCCACCTTCCTCCTGGGCGCGGTCCTCCCCTCCGCCGGGGTGTAACGTCGCCAGCAGCCGATCCATGCGGTCGGCGCGCTCGTAGCCGCGGTCACGCTCGAACTGCAGCTCGGGGGTGTTGTGGATCTTCAGCCGCCGACCCATCTCCCGTCGCAGGTACTGGCGGGCCTGGGCCAAACCGTCGGCGGCCTGCCTCTCCCGTTCCCCCTCGCCGATCACCGAAAAGAACGCCCGGGCAAGCTTCAGGTCGCGGGACAGCTCCACCTCTGAAATCACTACCCCGGCCAGTCGCGGATCCTTCACCTCGGTGAGCAGCAGCTCGGAGAGCACCTGGCGGATGGCGTGGGTGAGGCGGGCGCGGCGCAGGGCGGGATCACGCATTGCCATCCTCCTCCCTTGGCCCGGCTGCCAGGGCCGGGGGCACAATCACGCGGTGCAAAGTACAGCAACCCGACATCAGCGCACCTGCACCACGCTGATTCGCTCCTCCAGCACCACCCCGGGGAAGCTGGAGTGCACGAAGTCGAGGGCGCGCGCCACGGTGGTACGGGCCGCCTCGGCGTCGCTGGCCAGGGAGGAAATCGCCAGCCCTGCCCGCTGGTGGAGCTCCTGATGGTCGCTTTCCACCACCAACACCGTGCAGCGGGCGCGCAATCGATCGATCAACGAGCGCAGATCGTGCCGCTTCTCTTTGAGCGAGCGCGCCCCCGGCAGGTGCAGCTGCACCTCCCCCAGCGCCACAAACAGGGCCACCGGTTCGCTCATGCCCATTCCTGGCCGACGACCGGGCCGTTGACCGCCCAGGCATACTCCCGGCTGGCCGCGCGTGTACGTCGCTGCATCACGCTTCCTTGGCCAGCTCGCGGGCCACCTCGACGACGCGGTAGGCCTCGATTACGTCCCCGACCTTGATGTCCTGGAAGCGTTCGAGGCCGATGCCGCACTCGAACCCGCGTTTGACCTCCGAGACATCGTCCTTGAAGCGGCGCAAGGAGGCGATCGAGCCCTCCCACACCACCACATGGTCGCGCAGCAGCCGCACCTTGGCGTTGCGCGCAATCGCCCCATCCAGCACCATGCAGCCGGCGATGGTTCCCACCCGGCTGACGTGGAAGACCTCACGCACTTCCGCTCGCCCCAGCTCCTCTTCCCGGAAGGTGGGGGCGAGCATGCCGGTCATCGCCTTCTGGATGTCCTCGGTGAGGTGGTAGATCACCGAATACAGCCGCACGTCGACCCGCTCCCGCTCGGCGAGCTCCTTGGCGGAGCGCTCGGGGCGAACGTTGAACCCGATCACCACGGCGTTGGAGGCGGAGGCCAGCAGCACGTCGTTGACGGTGACGGCGCCGGCAGAGGCGTGCAGAACGTTGACCTCCACCTCGCGGGTGGAAAGCCGCGTCAGGGCGTCGCGCAGCACCTCCACCGAGCCCTGCACATCCGCCTTGAGAACGATGTTGAGGGCCCGCACCTCGTCGGCGCGAATCTTGTCCATCAGCCCCTCGAGACTCACCTTGCGGGAGCTGGCCATCTGTTCCTCGCGCTGCTTCGCCTGGCGGTAAGAGGCGACCTCGCGGGCGCGTGCCTCCGACTCCACCACCTGGAAGGTGTCGCCGGCCTCGGGGAGGTCGTCGAAGCCCATGATTTCCACCGCGTCCGATGGCAGGGCCTGGCGCACCGGCTTGCGGTTGGTGTCCACCATGGCCCGCACCCGGCCGTGGGTGGCGCCGGCAAAGAAGTAATCTCCCGACGAGAGCGTCCCTTGCTGCACCAGCACCGTGGCCACCACCCCCCGCCCGCGATCCCGGCGCGCTTCCAGGACTGTCCCGCGGGCCGGACCCTCGACGGTGGCCTTGAGGTCCGCCATCTCCGCCACCAGCAGGATCACCTCCAGAAGATCGTCGATGCCCTGGCGCTTGAGGGCCGAGACTTCGACCACCGGCGTGTCACCCCCCCACCCCTCCACCAGCACCCCGTGGCCGGCCAGCTCCTTCTTGACCCGGTCCACGTTCGCGTTTGGTTTGTCGATCTTGTTGATGGCGACAATGATCGGAACCCTTCCGGCGCGTGCGTGGTTGATCGCTTCGACGGTCTGTGGCATCACCCCGTCATCGGCGGCCACCACCAATACCACCATGTCGGTGACCCGAGCGCCGCGAGCGCGCATTTGTGTGAACGCCTCGTGCCCGGGGGTATCGATGAACACCACTGCTCTTCCGCCGTGCTCAATCCGCGAGGCGCCGATATGCTGCGTGATGCCCCCCGCCTCACCGGCCGCCACCCGGGTGGAGCGGATGGCGTCCAGCAACGAGGTCTTGCCGTGGTCCACGTGCCCCATCACCGTGACCACCGGGGGGCGTGGGGTGAGGGCGCCGACGGCGACGGCCGTCTCCTCCTGCTCCAGATCGATCTCCTCCTCGAACGTCACGCCCATGGCCTCGACGCCCAGCTCAGCGCAGATCTCCTCCGCCAGATCCTGGGGCAGGGTCTGGTTGGCGGTCACCAGGATCTTCTTGGAGATGAGGTAGGCCATGAGGTCCTTGACGAGGACGTTGAGCTTCTCCGCCAGCTCGCGGACGGTGAGGGCCTCGGAGAGGTAGATGGGGCCTTCGGGTTTCTTGCCGTCGCGGAACTCCAGGGAAACGGTTCGAACCGCCACCGGCGCGTCGCTGCGCACCCGCCGGGTGCGCTGGGGTCGCTGCCGTCCGACGGGCGCCATGGGGCGCGCCTGGGCGGGTACGGCGTCGGCCACCCGGACGCGGGACTCCTCAAATTTCGCCAGCAGGTCCCGGATCTCGTCGGCATCCGCGGCCGATTTGGCCTTGCGCGAGGCCTTCCCCCGCACCGGCTTGGTCGCCGGAGGGGGAGCTGCCGGCTTGGCCGCCGCCTGCTTGGCCGCTAGTACTCGTTGCTTGATCTCGTCGTCGGAGAGCTCGCGCAGTTGCGACTCCAATGGCGTGCGCGCCACCCGCTTCTTGCCGGGTTTGCCCTTGGGCTGCGCCTCGGAGGCTCCCGCCGGCGCAGCCACCGCCGGCTGTGGCTGTCCCTCCGCCACCCCCACCTCTGGCACCGCCACCTGTGGAGGAGGCGCCAGCACCTCGGCAACCTCCACGGCCGTCCCACTATCGGCCTCCACGAGCGGCGCAGGGGCGGTCTCCGGCTGTACGAGCTTCGGCGCGGGTTCCACGGCCGCCTCCTCCCCGGCAATCGCCTCGGGCCCCGCAGGCGTGGGCTCGACGGCTTCACCGGGCGATGGCACCTCCTTGCCGACCTTTGGCAGCTCGGGAGGGGGAGCGGTCCCCCGCACCTCCTCGCCACCGGTGGGGGTCACCGGCGCGGCGGGACGCGGCCTGGGCGCGGAGGCGGGCAAGGTCATGGCCGCCAGGTTGGGCACCTCATCGGGAACCTCTTCTCCTTGCAGGCGCCGCGCCGGCCGCCGGCGGCGCAGACGCTCCAGGGCAGGGGTCGCGGCCTGCCGAGTTTCTTCCACCGCTGCCGCATCCCGGCGCACGATCACCTCCCGTGGCCGCCGCTGCAGCGTCTCTCCAGTGATGATCGCCCGCACCGTGGACAGGTCGAGAGTGTCGTTGGCGCTGCCCACTTCGACGCCGATGGAGCGCAACTTGAAGATCAGCTCCTCCGCGGAGACGCCCATCTGCAGGGCAAGATCGCCGACACGGAACATCTGCGGCATGCGCTACTCCTCGTTCACCTGGGCGGCCAGCGCTCCCGCCGCGGCGGCGATGAGCTTGGCCGCGGTATGGGGTCCGATGCCAGGGATTTCCATCAACTTGGCGGGATCGGCGGCGGCCAGAGCCCCGGCGTGGGAAATGCCATGTTCCAGCAGGCGTTCGCGCAGACGCTCGGGAAGCTCCGGCACGTCCTCGAGGGGCAGGTGGGAGTCGTAGTCCACCTCGGCGGCGTGCTCCTCCGGTTCAATCTCCTCCTCGACTCCTTCCACCTGGCGCAGCATGGCGGCGAGGGCGGCGGCTACCTCGTCCTTCACCGCCTCCTCGCTCTTGATTTCGATCCGGCTGTTGAGCAGGCGCGAGGCCAGGCGCACGTTCTGGCCGCGCTTGCCGATGGCGAGGGAGAGCTGCTCGTCGGAGACGATGACATCCAGCACCGTCTCGGTGCGGGTGACCACCAGCGGCGCCCCCGATTCGTCCAGGGCGGGGCTGCCATCGGTGTCCACGATGGGGGTGCGAATGACGTTCTCGCGCAGCGCGACGCGGTTGATCTTGGCCGGCGCCAAAGCGTTCTGGGCGAAGGTCACGAGATCGGGGGAGTAGGGGATAATATCGACTTTTTCCCCTTTGAGCTCGCGCATGATCGCCTGCACCCGCGAGCCCTTCATGCCCACGCAGGCGCCCACCGGATCCACATCGCGATCCCGGGACGATACCGCCACCTTGGCGCGCTCCCCCGGCTCGCGCACGCACCCGCGGATCATCACCGTGCCGTCGTAGATCTCCGGCACCTCCATCTCCAAAAGCTTGATCAGCAGCTGAGGAGAGGTGCGCGACAGGATTACCTGGGGACGATTGGCGTCCTTGGTCACATCGACGATGACGGCGCGAATGCGGTCCCCCTGGCTATAGCGCTCGTGGCGCACCTGGTAGGCGCGGGGCACGATACCTTCGGTGCGCCCCAGCTCGACGACGATGCCGCCGTGCTCGAAACGCTTGACGATGCCGTTGACCAGCTCTCCCACCTTGCCGATGAACTCGTTGTAAATGTTGTCCCGCTCCGCCTCGCGCACGCGCTGGAAGAGCATCTGCCGCGCGGCCTGGGCGGCGATCCGCCCCAACTGGGAGGTGTCTAGCTCTCCCAGGACGATCTCGTCCCCCACCTCGGCGGTGGGGTGGGTGAGGCGCGCCATCTCTAGCGTCACTTCGCCGGTGGAGTCCAGCACCTCTTCCGGCGTGGCCACCACCTGGCGAACGCGAATACACGTCAGCTCGCCGTTGGCGAGATCGATGCGGGTGCGCACCCCCCGTTCTCGGAAATGCTTGCGCGCCGCCTGCGAGATCGCCTCCTCCAGGGCGGCCACCAGCCGCTCGGGCTCAATCTCCCGTTCGTGGGAGACCTGCCGGATCAGGTTGCCCAGCTCCATCTTCATTGCCGTTCCCTCTTCGCCCTATCGCGCTCGCGCCGCCGAGGGCGCTCGCCCTGCCTGGTCAGTCGCTCTTCCAGAAACGGATCGAGCCTCGCCTCGAAAACACCCTCCTCGGGTATGCCTATCTCCTCACCGCTGGCCATCCGGAGATGGACCACCCCCGCCTCCAGCCCCAGGAGAAAACCCTCCATCACCCGAGAGCTTCCCGCCCCCGGCCGCATCTTCACCCGCACCGCGTGGCCGCGGAATCTCTCGTAATCTTCTGGTCCATAAAGTTTACGGTCGAGTCCGGGAGACGACACCTCCAGGGTGTAGGGGCCCGGAAAGGGATCGGCCTCGTCCAGCAGCAGACTCGCCTGCCGCGATACGATCTCGCAGTCGTTCAGGGTGACGCTGCCCTCGCGGCGATCCAGCACCAACCGCAGTCGCGGCCGGCGGGGGGTTCCCCCCACCTCCACCGCCACCAGCTCCATCCCCTCGCTCCGCGCCAGGCGATGAAGTCGGGCCATCAGCTCTTCCGTCAGTCGTGCCACCCGTCTCCTCTAGGCGGCGAATCGCGGCCGCCGCGGGCCCGCCGCTCGAAAAAAAAGTGGGACCACCGGTCCCACTTTCTCATCGAAAGCAGCCGCCGAATATATACGCGATCGGCGGAGAAAACGCAAGTCCCCCGCCAGCGCCTCCCACTGGGCTGCGCATCGGCCCCCGAACTCACTCAACGCTGCAGAGCCAGGCCTTCAGGTGACGGGTTTCGGGGCAGTAGAGCGACACCGGGTGATCCGGCCCGGCCCCCCAGCGCCCCAACACCGTCAGGCGGCGACCCACCTCCAGCGCGGCCGTCAGCAACGCCTCCGCGAACTGCTGCTCGCTCACCAGCGCCGAGCACGAGCAGGTGAGCAGCAGCGCTCCCGCCGAGGTGACGCGGAGTGCCTGGCGATTGATCTCCCTATAGCCGCGCAGCCCCTCCGCCAGCCGCGAACGGTGGCTGACGAAGGCCGGCGGATCGACGATGACCAGCTCGAACCGCTCCCCCGCAGCGTGTAGCTCCGGCGCCAGATGGAAGGCGTCGCCCCGCACGAAATCCGCTTCCGCCACGGCCAAACCATTCACCTGCCAGGTGTTTCTGGCCAGCTTTAGGGCTGCGGCGGAGGCGTCCACGTTGACCACCCGCCTGGCACCGCCGGCCAGCGCCGCCACCCCGAAGCCGCCGCTGTAGGAGAAGAGATTGAGCACCTTGCAGTCCCGGGCGAGCTCAAAGACGCGCCGGCGGTTGTCCCGCTGGTCCAGGAACAGTCCCGTCTTCTGCCCCCTCACCAGGTCGGCCAGCAGCAGCCAGGGCCCCTCTCGGACGGCCAGCGGAGCTGAGGGCAGCTTCCCCAGCGCCGCTTCCACCCTCTGGCCCCGCCGCACCAGCACACCGGCCACGCCTTCGGCATCGCGGAGAAAAGCCACGACGTCGGAGAGGTAATCATCCCACGCGGTCATGAACGGCTCGATCACCGCCCAGGGCCCGTAGCGATCGATGACCAGACCGGGCAGGCCGTCGCCCTCGGCGTTGACCAGCCGAAACGCCTCGGCATCGAGGGGCAGCCGGCGGCGCAGAGCGCTGGCGTGGGCGAGTCGGTGATGTAACGTTTCCCGCGACCACTCCTCATGCCCCCACGCCACCATGCGCAACGCCAGGGAGGCGCCCGGCTCGCCGGCCAGCGCCACGCCCAGGCGCGTGCCGCCGGCGCCAAGCACCTCCACGGCGCCCGACGCCCCTTCCACGGCTTCCAGCGCTCCCCGGTACACCCAGGGGTGCAGGCGGGCCAACGACGCCTCCCTGCCGGGCTTCAGACGGACCCGTCTGCCGACCCGATAGGGGTTCACTCCCCGGCCCCCAGCCGGCGGAGGGCAGCGATCAGGCGAGCGGCCACGTCGATGCCGGTGGCGCCGGTGAAGTGCGTCCACCCTGGAGTGGGGTTAACTTCCCCCACCACCCAGCGTTCCCCATCGGGCAGCAGATCCACCCCGCAGAACCCCAGACCGGCGGCGGCGGCGGCACCGAGGGCCAGGCCGGCGAGATCCTCCCGCAGCTCGAAAGCCTCGACGGTGCCTCCCTGGGCGGCATTGCTGCGGAACTCCCCGGCGCGGGCGGTGTGACGGGTGGCGCCCAGCACCTCTCCCACCAGCACCAGCACCCGCACGCTCACCCCCCCCGGAGAGCAAAACCGCTGCACCACCACCTCGTCACCCACCCGCCACAGGGAGTCCAACACCGCGGCCAGGGTCGCCCGGTCCCCGCAGCGAATCACTCCCACCCCCTGGCGCGAGCGTCGCTGCTTGACCACGCAGGGATAGCCCAGCCGCTCGGCGCCCTCGACGAGCCTTTCCGGTTCGCTGCCGGCAATGGTTTCAGGGCACGGCAGGCCGGCCGCCGCCAGAACCTGCACCGTACGCCAGTGGTCGCGTCCCACCCGCACCGCCCAGGCCGGGTTGAGGGAGGCCACGCCGGCGGCCTCCAGCGCCTCCAGCACCGCCAGGGTCGAGGCCGGTCGCCAGTTGCCCACCCGCGGCAGCACCGCCCTCGCCCCGTGAACGGGCACACCGGCGGCCCACACCGCCGGCGGCCACGCCCTGGCCACGGCGGTCGTGGCATCCACCACGGTGAGCGACCGCCCGGTGGCCGCCGCCGCCTGCCGCAGTTCCCCGTACAACGGCAGGGCCGGCTGCGAGGTGAGGACCAGCAGGTCGCTCATGAACACCTCGGCTGCCACCGATATCGCCGTGACACCCACCGCGGCCAAAACCAGGCGACCTGGCGCCCCGCTGGAAAGGTCACAAGGGCGTCAACCACCGCTGGCATGACCACCTACCGGGAATCCAGCAGCTCGTGGATGGTACGCAACAGCTCCTCCTCGTCGAAGGGCTTGGGGATGTAGCGATCAGCTCCGGCGGCGAGCGCCCGCTCGCGGTCGGCCCGCTGCCCGAGGGCGGTCACCATGACGATGCGCACGCCCGCCAGGGATGGCTCGCTGCGCACCCGGCCGCACACGGAAAACCCGTCCAGCCGCGGCATCATGGCATCCAGCAACACCACCTGTGGCCTTAGCGCCACGATCTTTTCCCAGGTGCTCACCCCGTCCTCGGCAAGAACCACCCGAAAACCCTCCATCTCCAGAATGAACGAGATGGTCTCGCGGATGTTGGGCTCATCGTCGGCCACCAGCACCAGGGTGCCGTCGGCCTGCGGGGCCTCGTGCCCGCCTGCGGCGGTCATGAGACCCCCCGGCCCTGCGCAGCGATCAACAGACTGACAGTGGTCCCGGAGCCCTCGGACGAGGAGATCTCCAGATCTCCGCCGTGGTTGCGAGCGACGCGGCGGGCCACCGCGAGCCCCAACCCCAGACCGCGGGGTTTGCTGGTGAGCAGGTTGCCGCCCTGCCAGAAGGGGTCACACACATAGGGTAAGTCCCCGGCTGGAATACCGTTGCCCGAATCCTCGATCCGCATCTCCACGAAGGAGCGCGCCTCGCGCCGCAGCGGCCGAACGGTGATGGTGATCGACCCGTTGGGGCGGTTGAACTCCACGGCGTTTTTGATGATGGCCCGCAGCGCTGCCTCCAGCTGGCTGGCATCGGCCCTGAGCTCCGACAGCCCGGCGGCCACCTTCACCTGCAGGGTGATCCCCTTCTCGGCGATCTCGCCGCGAAACGGCGCCAGCACCCCCTTGAAGAGCTCCGAAACCGACACCGTGCCCGCATCGACCGGTGTGCCGGCCACGCCCAACACCGCCGCCTCCAGCGCTGAAGCGATCAGGCCCGCCAGACGGGCGGCGTCCTGCTGGATGATGGCCACGAACTTGGCCGCCTTGTCAGCCGGTAACTCGCTGTACTTGGAAAGAATGCGCGCCGCCGTCTGAATTGACGTGACCGGTGTGTTAAGCTCGTGGGCCACCCGCTGCAGCAGTTCGCTCTTCAATCGTTCCAGCTCGCTGAGCTGACGATTCGCCTGCTCCAGCTGGGCGTTGCGCACCTCCAGCTCGTCGGCGAGGGCGCGTTGGCGCTCCAGTGCCTGCGCCAGCTCGCGAGTGCGCTCCGCCACCCGCTGCTCCAGGGAGCGGTTGAGATCCTCCAGCTGCTGCCACGACCGCGCGCCGTCCAGGGCGGTGGCGGCCACCCCGGCAAAGATGCTGGCCAGGTCGAGCTCCTCCTCCGAGAAGGGCGGCCGAAGCGAGCCGGCGTAGGCAGTCGCCAGCCCCAGTAGCTGATCGTGGGCGAGCAACGGCACCATCAGCGCGCTTTCTAGTTCCAGCGCAGCGATCTCCTCCAGCCACGGGGACGCCAGCAACTGGGAGGGCTCCACATCCGGCAGGTGCACGGCCCAGGGCTGCCGGGTGGTGGTGACCACCCGGGCCGGGCTGCCCTCCCCGCTGGCGCGCAGGAGAGGGTCCTCGGCCAAGCCGCGGCGCTGCACCTCCACCGGCGCGCCACCCTCGCCGATTAGCTGCAAGGATCCACAGGGCGCGCCCAGCTCGGCCAGTAGCCGCTCCAGAAATCCCCTCGTTACCTCTTCCGGGGCGCTGGTGAAAGTGACGGCGCGGGTGAACTCGGCGATGGCGCGCAGCTGCGAGACGCGTCGAGTCAGTTCCTGACTGAGCCGATCCAGCTGGGCGTTGAGGTCGGTCATGGCCACGTTGGCGCGCACCGCCTCGGCCACCAGCTCGTCCCCGGCCAGCGCCGGCGACGCCGAGGTGGGCCGGAGCACCGTCGGAGCTTCCACCGCCTCTCCCCGCCGCCGCGGCAGGAGTGGATCCATGGCCGTCCGGACGTTGTCGATCAGGCGCCGGACCGCCTCCGGCTGGCTGGCAATGCCCAGGCGCTGGGCCACGGTGCGCACCGTGGCCTCGGTGACGGCGGCGAACGCCTCGATGATCCCCTCGCCCGAGGTGGCGACCGTGTCGAAGGCCGGCAACCCGCGGCGGTTCAGCGCCGCCTCCAGTTCGGCGCGGGGCATGGCGTCGGGCATGTCCCGCTTGTTGTACTGCAGCACCAGCGGCAACGTCTCGAGGTCGAGGCTGTTGGCCAACAAGTTTTCTCGCAAGTTGGCGAGGCTTTCTCTGTTGGCCTCGAGCTGATCGCGCCGGGAATCGGCGACGAAGACCACCCCATCCGCGCCCGCCAAGACGGCCCGGCGCGTGGCGTTGTACTGCACCTGTCCGGGAACGGTGTACAGCTGCAGCGTGAGCCGGTAGCCGCGGATACGACCCAGGTCCACGCCGAGCAAATCAAAAAAGAGGGTGCGGTCGGATGCCGTGTTGAGGGCGTACAGTTTGGTGCGGCGCTGCGGATCGGTGACGCGATGGATGTACTGCAAGCTCGTCGTCTTGCCGCCCAGAGCGGGGCCGTAGTAGACGATCTTGAGCTTGACCTGCTTGTACTGGTTATCGAACTGGACCATGCCCGCTCCGCGTGAGGCCGTCCGCAGGGAGCTCGATGATGAACAAGGCGCCTCGCTGGCGTCCTGGCTCGGCCCAGATGCGCCCTTGATGCCGCGCCACGATCTGGCGGGAAATGGTCAAGCCGAGGCCGGTGCCGCGGTTGCGATCCTCCAGGTCGAGCTGCTGAAAGCGTTGAAAGATCCGCTCCTCGGCTCCCGGCGGGATGCCGGGGCCCTCATCTTCGACCTCCAGCCGAACTCCGCCATCGGCCGTGGGGCGGCAGCGCAAGTACACCCCGCCGCCGTCGGGTGAGTGCTTGACCGCGTTGGAGATGAGGTTAATCAGCACCTGCATGAGCTTGTCGCGGTCGGCGATGATCGGCCCAACACCTTTTTCGACCGTCACCTCCAGCCGCAGCTGTCGCTCGTCCGCCAGGGCGGTAAAGGCTTCCTCCACCTGCGAGACGAGCTCGGCGATCGGCACCTCACGGGCGTCCCACTCCACCTGGCCGGCCTCGATCTTGGAGAGATCCAGCAGGTTGTTGATCAGCCGCGTGAGCCGTCGCCCCTCCTCCTGGATCACCCGGCCGAAGCGCTCCACCGACTCCGGCCGCTGACTCCCATACCGCACCAGGATGTTGGCGGCCGAGAGAATGGCCGCCAGCGGCGTGCGAATCTCGTGGGACACCACTGATAGGAAGTCGCTCTGGCGGGCAGACAGCTCCTCCAGCTCCGCCGCCCGCGCGGCGACCCGCGGCGTACTGCGGGCCCGCTCCCAGGCGACCCGCAGGCGGGCGGCGAACTCCTCGTCGGCGCAGGATTCCAGCAGGAAATCGTCCGCCCCCTCCACCATCACCTTGACGAGAGCCTCCTCCACCACCTGGTGGCAGGAGACGAGGACGTAGGGTCTCGCGTACTCGGACCGTGCCCGCAGTTCCTTCAACCGGCGCAGGACCTCGTCGGGCGACAACCCGCAGCCGAGCAGAACCACCTCGCCGCCCCGGTGATCCAGGTGGGACTCCACCGCCGCCAGATCCCCCAGACTCGTGAACGGCACATCGCCGAAGACCTTGATAACCCGTCGGATCTGCGCCTCGCGCCAGTTCTTGTCTGACCCGACGACGATCACGTGGGGAGAGTTGGCCTGATCCCGTGCCTCGGTCACCGGGGCATTTTACCAACCTGACAACGGCGAGCGGCGATGGTGACCTGCATCAGTCACGGACGTGAAGAGCACGAAACGCCTCGATGGAGAAATCGGTCGCCAAAGCGGTGAGGGGCCGCGCCCGTGCCGCCGGGGTGCGGTCGGTGCTCGCCGCCTGCGCCGACAGTCCCACGGTGGAGTACTGGCCCTCCACGGTGACCGCGTCACCGTACACGTTGTTCACCACCGAGGCGTAGGGGTAAACCATGGAATCGGCCGGTCCTTCGACGATGAACACCGCCGCAGTGCCGCCCACCACCGTCCGATCCAACGACCACTGGATGTGCCCGAAGGGCGGCACGAGGTGGTCCTTGCGATGGATGATCGTCCCCTTGGTGTCCTGGAGCTCCACCCGGACAGTGACCCATGCCGGCGTCCAGGACGCAACTCCCAGATTGGTGCGGAAATCGGCGTTGTGGGTGAGCTGGGGCAGGTAGCCGATCACCGAGCGGTCCAGCCCGAGGTGTGCAGCCACCCCCGGGAACGCCTGGCCAAACTCCCCCCGGCCCCCCTTGGGATCCAAGGTGTAGGTACGGGAGAAGGCGGCGAAATCGCACCTGGTGCCGGTGCAGCTGATCCGCTGGTCGTCGGCATAGACGAGCAGCGCGCCGGTCTTGCCGCGGGCGTTGAACCCTTTCGGTCCCAGCACATCCCACAGGTTGAGGGTTTCCCAAGGCAGGATCTCGAAGCTGACCGTGGGCACCTGCCCGGTGTTGCTCTGGCCCGACGGGAGGAAGTGCAGCACCACCGGCAAGGGGTGCTGTTGGGGGTTATATAGGGTCAGGTCGGTGTGCCAGTCCGTCCCGTTTCTGCCCGGCGTATTGGCGGCAGCTGGGATGGCGTAGGCCGAGGTCAGCTCCCTCCCCTCGCCGATTCCCGCCAGAGCGACGATCATGACAATCACGCCCATGGTCCTTGTCATCGCCTCACCTCCCGCACCAGGCCCAAGCACGCTTCGTGCCAGCTCACGCCACGACTTTGCCATCAGACACGCCCACGCCAACGTCCCCACCTGAGGACGCTCGAGCCCTGACGCCGCAGGGCACCGGCACCCCTGACTCCGGGCCATCGCCAAGGGCCGCGGCTGAAGCGCGGTGAAGACCCCGCCCATCTCGGCCGCATTCCGTCGTCCGGTCGCGACCGTCGATCCGTGCGGTAATGTAGAACCATGCGATGGATTCTGGGACTCGTCGCCCTGCTCATTGTCCTACTGGTCGTCCTCTCGCTGCAGGCGCGCAGCACCGGGCGAAGCGTGATTATGACCACCCGCGCCATCGCGCCGTTGCAGGAGAACATCACCCCCGTACCCTTCGACGCCACGGCCGCGCTGCGACTCGCCGACCGGCTCAAAGCGTTGGCCACCACCCGGGAGCTGCCGCGATCCGAGCTGGAGACAGCCGCCGCCACCGCCGCCGGCTGGGCTCGCTCGTCCGCCCCCGGCGGGGGGGCCTCCCGGGCCGCGGTCCGCCTGCGCGGCGCCGCCAACGCCCTCCTCGACGCCTCGCCGGATCTTGCTGACCCCCGGCGGGAGGAGGCGCTCCGCCTGCTGGCCGAGGCCCGGGCAGCGCTCGCCAGCCAGGCACCCCTGCCCAGCGGTCCGGCGGGCGGCATCAAGGACCAACTGGACAACCTGCAGCGCTCCCTGGACGAGCAGCGCCGGCAGGTGGAGCGCGAGGCGCAGTGACAGTTCACGGGGGCAGCAGGGCCGCCAGGTTGGTGGCCGCCACCTCGCCGGCGCCGAAGGCGCGCAGCTCCATCCCCACCTGCACCAAAAAGCGTTGCACCGCCTCGGTGCGCTCTACCGGTGCCGCCGACCACAGGTGCACCGCCGTCGTCCCATCACGGAGCGTGATCACGAGCACGGGATGCAGCGGCCGCCCCAGTTCCACCACCACCCCGGCCACCAGCAGCGCACGGCCCCCGGCCGCCAGGTAACACCCCTCCACCCGCGCCACCGCCCGTCCCCACCGCCACGGACCCCGAGGCAGCGCCTGCCACACCGTTTCGAGCTCGACCTCGCCTCGTAAAACAATGTGAGGCATACGATTACAATGCGAAAGCCAACCCTGCCATGGCAGTGAGCATCGATGGCGTCCCGGCGTGCCGGGAGCGGTCCCAGGTCACCTCGACGGTGAGCCGGGTACGACGGGAAAGGGCGAACCACTCCCCGACCCCGAGGTAAAAGCCGAGTTTCCACCGTCCATGATCCGGCTCTCCGCGCAGGGGCTCGGGGAGGTTGAGTCGATACCCCCCTAAGCCGGCCGAGAAGAGCGCCTCACCCAGCACGCCGGGGAAGAAGTAGTCGACACCCAGAGCAACGCCGCGCATGGTCGCGCCGCTGACATCACCCATCGGCAGCTCGACGCCGCGCAGCCGGAGGACCGCGTCCTTGTCGAGGGAAACGCCCACCAAGACGCCCAGGGCAGCATCGTCAGCGCGGACCAACGCCGAGGAGTCGCCATTCCAGGTCCAGCTCGTCCCCCCCGCCACCCCCAGCCAACCCACCTGCGCCTGGGCAGCCGGCGCGAGTCCGCTTGCCACCACCGCAAGGACCACCAGTGCCACCGTGCGCATGCCATCCCTCCAGGACATCAGTATAGGCGCACGGACCCGCGGCCAGCGCAACGCGAGTGACCGACTTGCTACAATCCCGCCGAGATGGCGGCGCCGCTCGAAGTCCTCGCCCGCGTCTTCCTCCCCGCCCGCTGTGCGTTGTGTGGGCAACCCCTGCCGGTCGCCGGAAGCCACGCCGGGGTGTGTGGCTCCTGCTGGGACGATGTGGCCCCTGCCAGGCCGGTGGGATGTCCCCGGTGCGGCGAGGAAGTTGGCGATGGCGAGGAGTGTCTCGTCTGCCGGCATGACCCTCCACCCTGGCAAGCAGCTGCCAGCGTCGGCGAGTACGGTGGCGCTCTGCGTGACTTGATCCTGCTTTTCAAGCACGGCCGGCGTGACGAACTGGCCGCCCCGCTGGCCCACCTGCTGCGGCGCCGCCTCGACCAGCTCCCCTGGCCGTCGCCTGACGCCATTGTTCCCGTGCCCGCCTGGTGGGGCAGGCGGCTGCGGCGGGGATTCGACCACGCCGACCTGCTCGCCCGCCACCTCGCCGCACTCGGGGCCGGCCGCCGTATCAGAGCTCTTCGCCGCCGGCGCCCCGGGACTCAAGCGGGTCGCACCCGCAGGGAAAGGGAGGCACTGGCGCACGGCACCTTTGCGGTCCGCCGTCGCCTCACCGGCCACGCCCTGCTGGTGGATGACGTTCTCACCACCGGGGCAACGGCCCGTGCCTGCACCCACGTCCTCCACGCCGCCGGTGCGACGGCGGTGTCGTTGCTCACCGTGGCACGAGCTCCCCGCCCCGGGAGGATCCCATGAGTCTCTTCGACCGTGCGGTCAGGCTCACCCTACCCATCACGCCGCGGCCGCTGATTCGCTACTTCGCTCGCCGTTACGTGGCCGGCGACACGCTGGCCGATGCGGTGGCCACCGTCCAGCGCCTCAGCGCCGAGGGGTGTTGCGCCACCATTGACGTGCTCGGGGAAAGCGTCACGAGTCGGGATCTGGCCCGTGCCGCGGTGGGCGAATACCTCGCCGTGCTGGATGCCATCCGGGAGCACGGGTTGGCCTCCAACGTGTCGCTCAAACCCACCCAGATGGGGCTGGCCATTGACGAGGAGTTCTGCCGCGACAACATCGCCGCCATCCTGGAAAAGGCCCATTCCCAGCGCATCTTCGTGCGCATCGACATGGAGGATTCACCCACCACCGATGCCACCCTGCGCGTTTACCATTCACTCATCGCCCGCTTTCCACGGGGCACTGGCATCGTCCTGCAGGCCCGGCTGCGGCGCACCCTAGCCGATGCCGTCGCCCTTGGCGGCTCCGACGTCAACATTCGCCTGTGCAAGGGCATCTATCTGGAGCCGCGAGAGATTGCCTACACCGAGCGCGACATCATCCGCAATAATTTCATGAACGTCTTGGAGGTGCTCCTCTCGGCGGGGACCTACGTGGGCATCGCCACCCACGACGAGTGGCTGGTGTGCCAATCGCTCGCCATGGTGCGGCGACTGGGGCTGCCGCCTGACCGGTACGAGTTCCAGATGCTCCTGGGCGTCGACCCGCAGCTGCGCCGCATCATCACCTCGGCAGGTCATCGGCTGCGGGTGTACGTGCCCTTCGGATCCCACTGGTACCCGTACTCGGTTCGCCGGTTGCGAGAGAACCCTCAGATCGCCCGCGTCGGGCTGGAGGCCTTCCTGCGGGGTCGCGTGGAATCGTGAACGTTGAAAAGGCGAGCCAGCCCCGCAGCTGAAGAACCATCCAGCTCATCCATGGGTACCGGCGGTGTCAGCGGTGCACTAAGAACTTGGCCTCGTCACTGCCACTGCCGTGCTGGGCCGAAACCACCACCAGCCCGGTGCCCCGCTCCAGCGACGGGATGGCCACGGCGGCCTCCAGGCGGCCACCCTCATCGCTTTTTCCCACCGCCAGCTCCACCGGCTTGCCGGCGGTGGAGAGGAGTCGCACGAGAACGTGCGCTCCCGGTACCGGAGTCCCACCCGGGGCGGAGCGAACCGTCACTTTGAGGGGAAACGTTCCTCCGAACCGCAGACGATCCCCACCCTCCACGTCCAGCCTGATCCCTTCCGATCGCTCCTGCTCAGCGAGCCACTCGGCGATGACCTCGTCCAGGGTTTTGCGACCCCCACCCCCGACGGAGGGAGGTGGAGGAGGTTCGACGACAGCGGGGCGGTGGGTGCGGCTGACGGTGGTATCGCCCTCGTCGCTGGTCGGCGGCTCGGTGAGCAGGTGGATGCGGCCCCGGCGAATAGCCTCGACGATGGCAAAGTGTTGCCGCTCCATGAGAGCCTGCACGGCCGAGTTCTCGGCACCGGCCTCCAGGAGGTTACGGTAGGCCGTCCGGCGGGTCGCCAGAATCTCGCCCTTGACGTACACCAGCGATTCGATGATCGGATTGGCCCCACGGCGGTCCTCGGTCTGTACGTGATAGGTCACGCCCTCGAACTCGATGTCGGTATTGAACCCCGTCAGCACCTGAGCGACACCACCTCCCGACGCCATTGATGCTACGAGACTGCCGGCAAGGTGTCAAACCTCGGGGAGGTGACGAGGCGCGAAGGCGGCGTCACTGATGGGCTCTAAAGGCCGGGACCGCTGCTAGACTCCCGCCATGCCGAGCAGCGCTTTTCGTCTCATCCTCTTCGACATCGATGGGACTCTCATCTCCACCGGCGGGCGGGCCGGCCGCGCGTTGCTGCGAGCTTTGCGAGACACGTACGGCATTTACCCGCAGGTGGACGGCTACTCCTTTGCCGGCAAGACCGACCCCCAGATCGTGCGCGAGCTCCTCACCGCCAGTGGCGTGCCCACCGCCACCATCGAGGAGCATCGGGACACGGCGCTGGCGCGCTACCTCACCTACCTCGAGACGGAGCTGCCCCCGGGCAGCGCGCAGGTGTTGCCGGGGGTGCGTACCGTCCTCGCCGCCCTCGTTGCCACCCCGGGTGTTCACCTCGGCCTGCTCACCGGCAACATCGCCCCGGGGGCCGCGCTCAAGCTGCGGGCCGCCGGCCTTGATGCCGTATTCGGCTTCGGCGCCTTCGGCAGCGACGCCGAGGACCGAAACCTGCTGGTGCCCATTGCCCGGGAGCGTGCTCGTCATGCCACCGGACTAGAGTTCGCCGACGCGGACACGGTGGTGGTGGGCGACGCCGAGGCGGACATCCACTGCGCTCGCGCCGGCCGGGCGCGCGCCGTGGCGGTGGCCACCGGGTGGACGCCGCGGCAGGTCCTGGTCGCCCTCAAACCCGACGCGGTGCTGGATTCCCTCGCCGCCCCCGATGCGCTCGCTGCTATCCTGGGCGACGGTCACCCCCTGCAGGCTCCCTACTCCTCCAGGCTGTAGCCGGAAGCACGCTGGGTCTTGAGGTACATCTGCTCGATGCGGTCGCGGTACCGCTCACCCACCACCCGGCGCCGAACCTTCATGGTCGGGGTGAGTTCCCCCTCCTCGATGGAAAACTCGCGGGCCAGGACGGTGAACCGTCGCACCCGCTCGTGCATCGCCAGCTCCTGGTTGATCTCCCGCACCGCCTCGCCGATCAGTTGCTCGGTCTCCGGATGGGCGGCTATCTCTTCGCGGGAGAGACCCTTGCTGCCGCGCTCGGCAAAGTGCGCCTCGAGGTTTTCGAAGTTGGGCACGATGAGAGCCACCAGGTACGGGTACTTGTCGCCGATGACCACCGCCTGGGCGATGTAGGGCGTTGCTCCCAGCCGTCCTTCGATGGGCTGCGGGGCGATGTTCTTGCCCCCAGAAGTGACAATGAGATCCTTCTTGCGGTCGGTGATGAACAGGTACCCATCCGCATCCAGGTAGCCCACGTCACCGGTGTGCAGGAAACCCTCGGCGTCGAGGACCTCGGCGGTCAACTCGGGCTTGCGCCAGTACCCCTTCATGATGTTGGCCCCGCGCGCCAGGATCTCACCGTCGGGGGCGATGCGCACCTCGTACCCCGGCAAAACCTTGCCCACCGAACCGATACGGTTGGCGTCCAGGCGGTTGACGGCAATCACCGGTGAGGTCTCGGTCAGGCCGTAGCCCTGCAGGATTGGCAGGCCGACGATGTCGAAGAACTCCGCCACCTCGCGGGCCAGCGGCGCGCCCCCCGAAATCGTGAATTTCAGTCGACCGCCCAGACGCTCCAGGATTTTCGAGAAGATTCGCGCCTTCGCCACCGCGTACTGGCCACGGGCGAAGGCCCCGGCCTTTTCTCCCCGCCACTCCGCTTCCTTGACCCTTCTCCCCACTTTCACAGCCCACTCGAACAGACGCCTCTTGGCGCCGCCTTCTTGCTGGATCTTGGCGATGATCTTGATGTAGGAGCGCTCATACAGACGCGGCACCGAGACCATCACCGTGGGTCGGATCTCGGTGAGCTGCGAGGGCACCCGTTCGATCGACTCCACGTAGTTGATCTGCGTGCCGGCGTTGAAGAAGACGTAATCCACGGTGCGCTCGTAGACGTGGGAGAGGGGCAGGAAGGACATGCTGATGTCCCTCTCGCTGATCGGGTACAGCGGCGCCATGGTTTGTACCTGGTTGATGAAGTTGCGGTGGGTCAGCATCACCCCCTTGGGATCGCCGGTCGTCCCCGAAGTGTAAATCAGACTGGCCAGATCCTCCTCCGCCAAGTCAACGACCGGTGGCTGATCGTGCTTGGGGGGGGACGGGAGGTCGGCGATGCTGTCGAGATTCTCCGCCAAGCCTGGCTCGATCCCCACCACGCGCACGCCGGTCAGCCCGCTGGTGGCCTCCAGCGCCGCCGCCGCCCGTTGACGACCAGAAACCAGCAACATCTTCGCCTCTGCATCGGCGACGATGTAGCGCACCTGGTGCGCCGGCAGGGTGGCGTACAACGGCACCGAGACGGCACCCAGGAGGTGGCAGGCGAAATCGATGATGTGCCACTCCGGCCGGTTCTCGCAGAACAGCGCCACCCGGTCGCCGTGGCGCACACCGGCGCGGTACAGTTTGCCCGCCAGCTCCCTGGTCGCCTTCTCGAACTCCTTCACCGTGTACTCGCGCCACCCCTTGCCCTGGCGAATACGAAGCAGCACCTTGCGGGGCGGGTGGTGGGCGACGACATGTTCAAAAAGATCGCGAAGGGTCTTCATCAGCGCACCTTTCGTCTGCCTGCTGGGGGCATTCTACGGGCTCCCCACCGCCATCACAACCAGCCCCGGCCGGCGGGATAATGCTGAAGTGCAGAGTCCGATGCGCGTGGCCCTCCGCCTCGCCTATCTGGGGCACGGCTTCGCCGGCTGGCAGAAACAGAGCGGCAGGCGCACCGTGCAGGGAGAGCTGGAGGGTGCGCTCGAGCGGCTGTACGCTCGGCCGGTGGCGGTGGTTGGCGCCGGGCGTACCGACGCCGGGGTCCACGCCGCCGGCCAGGTGGCCCACTACGATGCTCCCCATCCCATTCCTCCGACCGGCGTCCTGGCGGCGCTCAACATCCTGCTTCCCGACGAGATCCGGGTTTTGGGTGCCAGGCGCGTGCCGCAAACGTTTCATGCCCGGCGAGATGCTCTGGCCAAGGTCTATTGTTACCGCCTCGCCTGGGGAGCTCCCCTGGCACCCTGGGAAGCGCAGCGGCGCATCCTCCTCCCCTCGCGGCCCGATCTCGCGGCCATTCGCGGTGCAATGGCGCTGCTGCCCGGCACCCACGACTTCGCCGGTTTCGCTCGCCGCGGCCACAGCGGCACCGGCCAGCGAGGCACCGTCCGAACCCTGGCCGCGGTGGACCTTCGCGCTCGCGGGCGGCGTCTCGATCTCCTCTTTGAAGGGGACGGCTTTCTGCGGGGCATGGTTCGGCGGCTGGTGGGAGCGCTCGTGGAGATTGGCAGGGGGAAGCAGGACGCGGGGTGGCTCGCCGCGCTCCTGGGCGATCCCGAGGTTGCCCCCCCGGCTCCCACCGCACTTGCCGATGGCCTCACCCTCGAACGCGTCGTCTACCGGCGCCCCTCGGCCAGCCGCGCCTGACTCGCCGGGCGGGGGAGGGGTGGCCGTGCTAGACTGCCCCGGCCCATGAAGGACCTCGATCGACTCGCCCTTCCCGGCACCCCGGAGCGTGACTTTCTCGATCAGGTCGACCCCTCTTCCTTGCCCCGACACGTCGCCATCATCATGGACGGCAACGGGCGCTGGGCCCAGGGCCGTGGTCTGCCGCGCGTGGAGGGCCACCGTGCCGGCATCCACGCGGTGCGCGAGGCGGTTGAGGGTGCTGCCCGGCTCGAACTCGAGGCGTTGACCCTGTACGCCTTTTCCACCGAGAACTGGAAGCGCCCCCGGTGGGAAATCCGCGCCTTGATGGCGCTCCTTAAGGAGTACCTTCAGAAAGAGCTGAGCGCATTGGTCGATAACAATATCCGCTTCCGACCCATCGGCCGCATCCACGAACTCGAGGAGGACATCCAGCGCGGCCTCGAGCGCGCCGTGGCAGCGACTGCCAGCAACACTGGTTTACTCTTCCAGATCGCCCTCAACTACTCGGGCCGCGCCGAGCTCGTCGACCTCGGCCGGCGGATTGCCGAGTGGGCGGCCGCCGGGGCTCTTTCCCCACGCGAGATCGATGAGCAGTGGGTGGCCGCCCACCTGGAGACCGCCGGGTGTCCCGATCCGGACCTCCTGATCCGTACCTCGGGCGAGCTGCGCGTGTCCAACTTTCTCTTGTGGCAGATCGCCTACACCGAGCTTTACATCACCCCCGTGTTGTGGCCCGATTTCACCGCCCTGCACCTGGTCCGGGCAGTGGCCGATTTCGTGCGGCGCGAGCGGCGATTCGGCGGGGTGGTGGAGCCCAGCCCGGGCAACGCTGAGGACGAGCTTGAGGAGACCTGATGGGCCAGCGTGAGGCGACGGCGATGGCGCTGCTTCCCCTGGTCCTGGCTGGCATCGTGTGGCTTCCTCCCTGGGTGTACCTGGCTGCGGTGGCCATCGTCACCCTCCTGGCGTGCTGGGAGCTACTGGAGCTGCTGCGGTTGACGAGGCGGCCGGCGGTGGCGGCGGCGGTTGGGGTGGTCCTCCTGGTAACCTTGCCGCTGCTCTGGCACGTGGGCCTGGCCGCCGCGGGGCCTGCCCTCGCAGCCATGGTCCTGGCGCTTCCACTGGTCGTCCTCTTCACTGGCCATCCCACGGAAGGAGCGGCGGCGGCCATTACTGGCACTGTCTTCGCCGCCGCCTTTTTCGCCGTCACTGGGGGAGCCATGGGGCAGTTACGGTTGGCCTTTGGCGAGGAGGTGGGGTGGAAGGTGGTGCTGCTGCACTGCCTGACCATCTGGGCCGGGGATTCCGGCGCCTATTACCTAGGTAGCCGCTTCGGTCGGCATCGCCTCGCGCCGGTGGTCAGCCCGAAGAAATCCTGGGAAGGAGTGGCTGGCGGTACGGCGGCGACCTTTTTCGCGGTGTGGGTTTGCCGGACCTTGTTTTTCGCCGATCTCCCCCTCCAAGCCACCGTGAGTCTGGCGCTCCTCCTGAGCATCCTGGCGCCCCTGGGTGACCTGGTGGAGTCGCTCCTCAAACGCGACGCCGGGGTCAAGGACTCCTCCGCCTTGATCCCCGGTCACGGCGGTTTTCTCGACCGTACCGATTCGCTGTTCTTTTCCGCCCCCTTCACCCTCGCGTTGCTACTGGGCTTCGGACTCGGCGCGTGAAACACCTGGCGGTTCTCGGCTCCACCGGCTCCATCGGACGGGCCACCCTGGAGGTGGTGGAGCGCTTCCCCGACCGCTTCCGCATCGTCGCCTTGGCGGCGGGGCACAACGTGGAGCTGCTGCACCAGCAGGCAGTCCAGCACCGCCCGACTCTCCTGGCGGTGGAGAAGCGGGACGACGCCCGACGGCTTGCCAGGGAGCTGCCTGGGATCACTGTTCTCTCCGGCGAGGAGGGGCGGATCGCGGTCGCCACCGCCCCCCAGGCCAGCACGGTCGTCGCCGCGTTCGTGGGAGCTCTGGGACTGGTGCCCACGTGGCATGCCCTCGGGCAAGGCCGAGAAATCCTTCTCGCCAACAAGGAAACGCTGGTGATGGCCGGCGATTTGGTCATGGCCCGTGCCAGGGCTCACAACGCCTCGATTCTCCCCATCGACTCCGAGCACAACGCCCTGCACCAAGCTCTCCGCGTGGGCCCACCGCAGAGCGTCCGCCGTCTCATCCTGACCGCCTCAGGGGGACCCTTCCGCACCTGGCCCCGGCAGCGCCTTGTCGAAGTCACCGTCGAGCAGGCCCTCGCCCACCCAACTTGGAGTATGGGCGCCAAGATCAGCATCGACTCGGCGACGATGATGAACAAGGGGCTGGAGATCATCGAGGCTCATCATCTCTTCGGCGTGAATGAGGATCGCATCGAGGTGCTCATCCACCCCGAAAGTCGGGTCCATTCGCTGGTTGAATACGAGGACGGCACCCTCATCGCGCAGCTCTCGATCAACGACATGCGCTTCCCTATCCTGTACGCCCTCGCTTACCCCGACAGGCTGCCCTCTCCCTTTGGGACCCTCGATCTCAGCGCGGTTGGCGCTCTCCACTTCGAGGCGGCCGACGAACAGCGCTTCCCCTGCCTGGCCATGGCTCGGGCCGCCTTGCGGCGGGGAGGCAGCGCACCGGCTACCATGAACGCCGCCAATGAGGTGGCGGTGGCGGCCTTCCTGCGCGGCGAGCTACCATTCCACCGCATCGAGGCGGTGATCGCTGCGACCCTGGAGCGCGATGCCGGCATGCCCGCCCAGGTTACCTCCCTTGAGGATGTGCTGGAGGCGGACGCTCGGGGCCGCGCGTGGGCCGACGAGGAAGCCGCGAAATATGGCAGCCTGGGGCGGAGTTAGAACGGGAGTGGATTGGGGAAACGGATGTTATTGAATGCCTTCGCTTTGATCATCGTCCTCGGGGTGTTGATCCTCCTCCATGAGGGCGGGCATTTTCTCGCCGCCCGGGCGGTGGGAGCGCCGGTGAGCGTTTTCTCCTTCGGTTTCGGCAAACGCCTGTTCGGGATCCGGCGCCGGGGCACGGATTTTCGGGTGTCTCTCATCCCCCTCGGCGGTTACGTGCGGATCGAGGGCCTCGGACCGGACGAGTCGGATGTGGTGGGTGCCGAGAGATCGGCGACTCCTCTCCTGGCCCGCTGGCGTCGCGCCCTCATTCTGGTTGCCGGCCCCCTGGCCAACGTGATTGGTGCCGTTGCTTTCATCGCCGTGTCCTACATGGTAGGTGTGCCGGTGCCGGCGTGGCACCAGCAGCCGCCGGTGATCGCGTGGGTCGACCCCGGCTCGCCCGGTGCCGCCGCCGGCCTCGCACCCGGCGATGCGGTGTTGGCTGTGGATGGCCGGCCCATCGCCACCTGGCGGCAGCTGGAGTTGGCCACGGTTGCGGCCGCTAATCGTCCGCTCCAGGTCACCTTTCGTCGAGGTGGAACAACCCAGGAGGTGACCCTCACCCCCCGCAGCGAAACTCGCTATGAGCTGGGGTACGCCGGGCTGGCGCCACCCCTGCCGGCCCAGGTAGGGGGAGTTCTTCCCGGCAGTCCCGCCGAGAAGGCCGGGCTTGCCGCCGGTGACATCATCCTGGCGGTCGATGGGCACCCTGTCGAGCACTTCTATCACCTGGTCAAGTTGATCAGCGAACGGCCGGGGCGACAGGTCACCATCACCGTGCAGCGCCAGTCGGAGATCCTCTCCATGACCGCCACCACCCGGGAGGAGGCCGGCCGGGGCATGCTCGGTATCCCGGCCCCCAACCCCACGGTCCTTCGAAAGCTTGGTGCGGGCGCGGCCCTGTTGGAAGCGGTGCGCGAATGCCGGCGCATGACGCGGGAAACCTTCAACGTGATCGGCCGCATGCTGACGGGGCGGGCCTCCCTTCGTCAGATGTCAGGACCCATCGATATCGCGCGCTTTTCCGGGGCCGCGGCGCGCAGCGGCGCTCAATCGTTGGTCTGGCTCCTGGGCGTCATTTCCTTGCAGCTGGCCATCTTCAACTTGCTGCCCATACCCGTTCTGGACGGCGGTCACCTGGCCGTCATCGGCATTGAGACCGTCGCTCGGCGAGATCTCCCGGAGAAGCTCAAGGAGCGAATTCTCAACGTGGGATTCTGGTTGATCATCGCGCTGGTGGTCGTAGTGCTATTCAATGATGTGATGAAGAATCTTTGAGTCGGGGGGTCCGCGCGCCCCCCTCCCTACCTCCGCGCGCTCGACCCCCCGCGCCCCCCCTCGCGCCGCGGGCAAA
>CALEVZ010000005.1 GCA_937924755.1 uncultured bacterium | reverse complement strand
CGTGCACCACTCCAGTGACCGACAGCCCCAGCTGCTCCAGCTCAGCCCGCACCCCCTCAGCGATCCGCGCCGCCTGCCCCGACCCCTGGCCCCCCGCCGATCCACCGCCTGCCAGCTCTTGGTCCATGCTGAGACCTCCGTCCGCTGCCTGCCGTTGTGGGCGCAGTATAGCGCGCCGCGCTCCTTTCCACCGACACGGACACCGACACAGATGCGGCCAAAGACACCGGGGCAGCCGGGATAAACCGTTTCCGATCGCGAGAGCGGGCCGGAGGCCCGCGCACCGAGGGGCACGGGCACGGTCACCGTCACAGACCCCGAGCCGGCTGGCCGCTAGCGGTGCACGGCCGGGGGCACCGAAAGACCGCGCTGCTAGCGCCGGACCCGCACCGGGAATGGGGGCCGCTGGGGCGAGAGCGGTGGGTACTTTTCCAGCTCCGCCAGGACGATCTCGATGGCCTTCTCGAGCTGCGGGTCTCGACCGGCGATGACGTCAACGGGCAGCTGCTCCACCTCCACGTCGGGGGGGACGCCCTCGTTTTCCACCACGAAGCCGTCCTCGGTCCAGATGGCCAGGTTGGGAGCGGTGACGAAGCCGCCGTCCAGCAGCACGGGGAAGCCGAGGATGCCCACCAGGCCACCCCAGGTGCGCCGCCCCACCAGGGGACCGAGCTTTTCCTTGCGGAACATCCAGGGCAGCAGGTCGCCCCCCGAGCCGGCGGTCTCGTCGATGAGCATCACCTTGGGTCCATGGATGGCCGCCAGGGGTGTGCGCAGATCGGCGCCGTAACGCATCGCCCACCAGGCGATGTGGGGGCGGCGCAGGATGTCGATGTAGTAGTCGGCCACCTGGCCCCCGCCGTTGTGCCGCTCGTCCACGATGATGGCTTGCAGGTGGCTTTGGGGGAAGAAGTAGCGCTTGAAGTACTCGTGCCCCAGGGAGGTGGTGTTGGGCACGTAGACGTAAGCTACCCGGCCGCCTGTCGCCTGCTGGACCTTGCGGATGTTGCCCTCCACCCAGTCGCGGTTGCGCAGGGCGGCCTCATCTTCGATGGGAACCACCGTGACGGTCCTCGCCCCCCGACCGGAGGGGTCCGGCCCCACCGTGATTTCCACCGTTCGCCCGGCGGTGTTTTCGAAGCGTGCGTAGAGATTCTCCGGGGGTGCCAGCTCCCGCCCCCCTACCGCCAACAGGTACTCCCCCGCCCGCACGTCCACCCCCGGCTCGGTGAGGGGTGAGCGCAGCTCCGGGCTCCAGTTGAGGCCCCCAAACACTTTAGCGAAGCGGTAGCGCCCGTGGGCCACCTCGAAATCGGCCCCCAGCAGGCCCCCCTTGACGCCCTCGGGGCGCTCCCCCGTGTCTCCGCCACCCACGCGGTGATGGCCCACCGCCAGCTCCGAGCACATCCACTGGATGATGCGGTTGACGTCGGCCCGGGAGGCGGCGTGCGTGAGGAACGGCTCGTATTTGGCCCGCATCGCCTCCCAGTCGGCGCCATGGAAGTTGGGGTCGTAGAAGTAGTCGCGATTGATGCGCCAGGCCTCGTGGAAGATTTGCCGCCACTCGGCGCGGGGATCAACGCGCACCGCCACGGCGTCCAGGTCCAGCTTGCCCTTGGCGGTGTCGATCTTGCCCTTGGTCTCGGAGATGAACCAGGTCTGCCCCTGGCGCAGCAGCACCTTGGCCCCGTCCCTGGCCACGGTGAAGAAGTCCACTTTCTCGGCCAGAACGGTCTCCTCCCGCCTGTCCAGATCGAAGCGCACCAGCACAGCTTCCCCCTGGCGGGAGAAGCGGTTCGCGCCGCCGGCCGAACGGCGGTAGAACAGCTGCCCCCTGGCCCCCGGTTGCAGGTCGGTGAAGAGGGCGCCCTTGACGGGCAGGGGCAGGATGCGCTGGGCGATCCCCTCCAGGTCCACTACCACGCGGACATCCTCCGGCTCGGCGGTGCCTCCCTTCTGGTCCTTATTCCCCTTGTCTTTTTCCTCGGAACGGGCCGGCTTGCTCTCCCCGCCGACGGCCGGCTTCTCCTCATCCGACTGTCGGGCCAGCGGTGAAGACTCCCCTCGGGTCAGCACCACCAGGTAAAGCGTGTTGGTCATCTCCATGTCGTTGTTGGACATGGAGAACCAATCCCGGACCGGGCCGGCGTCGGTGGAGGCGGCCAGGTACAGGTACTTGCCGGAGGCGTCCCACACCGCCTCCGCCACGTCCGCCAGGCCGTCGGTGATGGGGTAAAAGCGCCCCTCGGCCAGGGAGTACAGGCACACCTGCTGCAGATAGGAGGGTGTGAGGCGGGTGTAGGCCAGCCAGCGGGAGTCGGGGGACCAGGCGTGTTGCATGGTGTTCACAGGGCCGTAGAGGATCTCCGAGAACACCTTTGTCACCTTGCCCGTATCCAGGTCGATCCAATAGAGGGAGCGGGAGTTGTCGATGAAGGACAGCTTGCGCCCGTCGGGGGAAAACCGCGGCCGCTCGTAAAACCCGGCCCCCGCCAGCGGGTAGCGCCGCACCTGGCCCTTGCCGTCCTGGGGGACCAGGTGCAGCTCGTACTCCCCGGAGGCGTCGGAGAAGTAGGCGATGCGGGTGCCGTCCGGAGACCAGACGGGGAAGCGCTCGTGTGCCCCCGAGCTCTGCGTCAGCATGCGCGGGTCCCCCTTTTCCGCCGGCACGGTGACGATGTCCCCCCGCACGTCGAACACCGCCCGCGCCCCCGAGGGGGAGATGTCCCCCCCGCGCACCCACTTGGAGCCCTTGACGAAGCGCGGCCGGGTGTCCGGGAGATCGGCGGAGACGGCGATGACCAGCCGCCGCGCTGTCCCGCTGGCGGGGTCGAAGAGGTGTAGGTATCCCGCCTGCTCGTAAACGATGCGGCCACCTCCGGCGGAGGCGGCCAAGATGGGAAAGTCGTCGTGGTGGGTGAGGCGCTGTAGAGCCCCACCGACAGGGTCAAAGCGGTAGAGGTTGAACTCTCCGTCCCGGTCCGAAAGGAAGTAGACCCCATCAGGAAGCCACATGGGGTCGGTGTCGTTGCAGCGGCCGGAGGGTTGCGGGATCTGCCCCACCGCATGGGTGGTCGCGTCATACAGCCAGATCCGGGCGGTAGTGCCGCCGCGGTAGTTCTTCCACTGGCGGAAGGCGTCGTACAGGGGCTGGTAGGCCAGGTGGGTGCCAGCCGGGGAGTAGGCGGCCTTGGCGGCGTGAGGGATGGGCAGCCGCTCCTCCAGCCCCCCCTGCACCGGCACGGTGTAAAGCTGGGTGTGCCGGCGCGTATACACCGCCCGGGGAGAGGTGAACAGCACCCGGCCTCCGTCGGGGGTAAACCCTTGCACCAGGTCCTCGCCGGGGTGCCAGGTGAGCCGCCGCGGCACCCCCCCTTCCACCGGCACCACGTACACGTCGGTGTTGCCCTCGTACTCGGCGGAAAAGGCCAGCAGCCGCCCGTCCGGCGAAAACCGCGGTCGGGACTCCTCCCCGGGGTGGGAGGTTAGCCGCCGCGCGGCGCCGCCCTCCAGCCCCACAATCCAGATATCGCCGGCGTACACGAACGCCACGTGGCGGGCACTCACCGCCGGCTGGGCCAGCAGGCGGGTGTCCTCGAGGTCGATAGCGAGGGCGGCCGCGCCGCCCAACCCCAACCCCAGCACCGTTGCCAAGGCGCGCTTTGCCAGGGACATACACTCCTCCCTCGGTGGCAGACCCACCTCTAAGTCGTATACGCGCCACCGCCTCCCCGGTTTCGCCCGCCCCCGCCCCCGCCGCCGCGGCCCCGGGCGCGGGCACCGTTCCGGCCGGGGCGAAGCATACCGACCGTGGGGGCGGGCCAGGGGCCCGCGCACCCAGCGGCACGGGCACCGGGCTGATGCGGTCATGGAGGCGCCGGCGGCGGCGCCCCCCGCGGCGTCAAAAGGCCACCAGGTACTGCTCGCGCTCCCACTCGTGCACCACCGAGATGTAGCGGTGCCACTCCTCCCGCTTGTTGCGCACGAAGTTGGAGAAGATGTGCTCGCCCAGGGCGGCCCGCATCACCTTGTCGCGCTCGAGGTTGTCCAGCGCTTCCGCGAGGTTGGCGGGCAGCTGCTTGATCTTCAGCCGCCGTTTCTCCCGCTCGGACATCTCGAAGATGTTGTGGTTGACGGGCGGACCGCTCTCCAGGCCGCGCGCGACGCCGTCGAGGCCCGCCGCCAACATCACCGCCAGCGCCAGGTAGGGGTTGCAGGAGGGGTCGGGCACCCGCACCTCGCAGCGCGTCCCCAGCCCGCGGCGCGCCGGCACCCGCACCAGCGGCGAGCGGTTCTTCTCCGACCAGGCCACGTTGACCGGCGCCTCGTACCCCGGCACCAGGCGCTTGTAGGAGTTCACCAGCGGGTTGGTGATGGCCACGAAGGCGCGCGCATGGTCCAGAATGCCGGCGATGTACCCGCGCGCCACGGTGGACAGCTCCCAGGGCGCCGCCGGGTCGTAAAACACGTTGCCACCGGAGCGGTCGAAAAGGCTCTGGTGGGTGTGCATGCCGGAGCCGTTCACCCCGAAGATGGGCTTGGGCATGAAGGTGGCGTGCAGGCCGTGGTCCTGGGCCACCTTCTTGACCACGAACTTGAAGGTGACGATATTGTCGGCGGTGGTCAGGGCGTCGGCGTACTTGAAGTCGATCTCGTGCTGGCCCGGCGCCACCTCGTGGTGCGCCGCCTCGACCTCGAACCCCATCCGCTCCAGCGCCAGCACGATGTCCCGCCGCGCGTCCTCGCCGAGGTCCACCGGGGTGAGATCGAAGTAGCCGCCCACGTCGTGGGTCTGGTGGTTCGGGGAGCCGTCGGGGTTGCGCTGGAAGAGAAAGAACTCCGCCTCCGGCCCGGCCATCATGGTCCACCCCTGCCGCGCGGCGCGCTCGACGACCTTCTTGAGGGCCAGGCGGGGGCACCCGGGGAAGGGCGATTCGTCGGGGTTGAAGACATCGCAGATCAGGCGGCCCACCCGTCCATGCGGGGTCTCCCACGGATACACCCGGAAGGTGGCCAGGTCGGGCTTCAAGAGCATGTCCGACTCCTCGATGCGGGTGAAGCCCTCGATTGACGACCCGTCGAACATGATCTGCCCGTCCAGCGCCTTGTCGAACTGGCTCTCGGGCACCTCCACGTTCTTGATGATGCCGTCGATGTCCGTAAAGGTCAGCCGCAGAAAGTGCACCTTCTCCGCCTTGCACCGCTCCAACACCTCGTTCTTGTCCACATGACCTCCTATCGAACGTCAGATGGCGGATTATCGTCGATGAATACCCTGCTGTCAAGGTCATCTCGTGCAAATTGACACGCTGTCTTGTGTCATTTTGCACGTCTTGATGTGTCAGCCTTTGGCCGCCCAGAGGACGATACGACCCCGGAACACCTGCGCCAGGGGTCGCACCGCCCGCTCCAGCTCCTCCCACCCCAGCTCCGGCAGGTGGGCCAGCACCAGAGTGTCGCAAGTCAGATGCGCGGCCAGCTCGACCCAGTCCTTGAGATGGGCGTGGCGGGCCAGCCGGGCGGCGATGCGGCGGTTGTCCTCCAGATACGTGCACTCCACCACGGCCGCCCCGCCGTCCAGCAACTCCGGGCGGACGAGGAAAGGTTCGGTGGTGCCGTCGCCGGCAAAGATCATGGCCGGCCGCTTTCCCCCGTCCCGAAACAGCCGCCACCCGAGGGCGGGGCGGCCGTGGTCGGCGGCGAAGGCTTCCGCCCACCCCCCGGGCAGCGCCACCCGTTCCCCCGCTCCCACCCCCACGATGGCGGCGTCCACGTCCAGGCGCTTGCGCACCGACTCCACCCCGGGGAAAAGGCGCAGCGCCGCCTTGAGCGGCTCGGCCACCTCCGCCGGTACCGCCAGGCGTGGCGGTTCCTCAGGCCAGAAACGTGCCCGCAGGTTCAAATAGGCCAGCACCGCCGAGAAGTGATCCAGGTGGGTATGGGAGACCAGCACCACCGGCTGGGAAGCCACGGTGGGCGAAAGCCGCCCCAGGTCCAGGGCCACCCCCAGCTGGGGCACCGCCAGAGCAGTGGCCCGGGCCGCCACCGAGGTGCCCCGCAGGGTCACGCCCTCGAGGCTGATCTCCAGCTCGCGGGGGGCAGCGTCGCCAATTGCGCCGGGGAAGAGGACCTGGGACACCGCGGGAGTCTACTCCGGCCGCCAACCTTTCTCGTCGGCATACGTACACTCTCTGTGATGCGCGCGGCCCGGCCCCGGCCCCGCCCCGGAACGCTCGGAGGAACCCAATGATCAGAAATATCTTGCACATCGCCATTGCAGCTGCCTTGCTGACCGGCGGCGGGCGGGGGAACGCCCTCGCCGCCCAGGAGGCGCTGTGGCTGCGCTACCCCGCCATTTCGCCCGACGGCACGACCATCGTGTTCAGCTTCCGGGGCGACCTGTGGAAGGTCCCGGCCACCGGCGGGACTGCCGTGCCGCTGACCGTGCACCCGGCCTACGAGTACGCCCCGGTGTGGTCCCCCGACGGCTCCCACATCGCCTTCGCCTCCGACCGCTACGGTAACTTCGACGTCTTCGTCATGCCCGCCAGCGGCGGGGAGGCTCGGCGGCTGACCTTTCACTCCGCCGACGACATCCCCACCAGCTTCACTCCGGATGGCACAGCGGTTTTGTTCTCCTCCGCCCGCCTGGATGCGGCACGCCACGCGGGCTTTCCGACCGGTGCCCAGCCGGAGCTGTACCGCGTCCCGCTCGCCGGGGGCATGCCGGTGCAACTGCTCACCACTCCGGCGCTGTACGCCGTCTTCGACCGCACCGGCACCCGCCTGGCCTACAGCGACGTCAAGGGGTACGAGATGGAGTGGCGCAAGCACGACAACTCCTCCTTCGCCCGCGACGTGTGGCTGCATGACGTCGCCTCGGGCACCCACACCCGGCTCACTGCCTCGGGCGCCGACGACCGCCAGCCGGTGTGGTCCCCCGACGAGCGCTCGCTGTACTACCTGTCGGAGCGCTCCGGCTCCTTCAACGTCTGGCGCCTGGACCTCCAGAACCCCGGCAACCCCGTCCAGGTGACCACCCACGTCACGCACCCGGTGCGTTTTCTCTCCGTCTCCCGGGCCGGCGACCTGTGCTACTCCTACGATGGCGGCCTCTGGGTGCGCCCCGCAGGCAGTGCCGCCAGCCGCCGCCTCACCGTGACGGTGGCCACCGACAGACGCACCAACCTCGTCGAGCGTCTGGACGTAAGTGGAGAGATCAGCGAGTTCGAGCTGTCTCCCAACGGCAAGGAGATCGCCTTCGTCGCCCGCGGCGAGGTGTTCGTCACCTCCATCAGCGACGGCGCCACCCGCCGCATTACCTCCACGCCAGAGCAGGAGCGGTCGGTGAGCTTTTCCCCCGACGGCCGCTCGCTGCTTTACGCCGGCGAGCGGGGCGGCAGCTGGAACCTTTACCGCACCGACCTCACCGACCCCGCCGAGCCGGCGTTCTTCAACGCCACCGCGCTCGCGGAGAAGGTCGTGCTGGCCACATCGGCGGAGGAGTTCCAGCCGCGTTTCTCGCCCGACGGCAAGGAAGTCGCCTATCTCGAGGAGCGCACCACCTTGAAGGTGTTAAATCTCGCCACCGGAACCACCCGCACCGTCCTGCCCGGCGACCGCAACTACTCCTACGCCGACGGGGACCAGTGGTACGAGTGGTCCCCCGACGGCCGCTGGTTTGCGGTGGAGTTCCTAAGCCCCGGCCGCTGGTCCTCCGAGGTGGGTCTGGTGGCGGCGTCGGGCGACGGCGAGGTGATCAACATCTCCCGCAGCGGCTACGAAGACGCGCGCCCGCGGTGGGGCAGCAAGGGGGACGTGTTCTACTGGGTCTCGGACCGCCACGGCGCCCGCTCGCACGCCGGCTGGGGAGCCGAATACGACGTGTTCGCCGCCTTCCTCACCACCAGGGCCTGGGACCGCTTCCGCCTCTCCGAGGTGGAGCTGGAGCAGCTGAAGGAAAAGGAGGAGAAGCACGAGGAGAAGAAGGATAAAGAGCCGGCGGCCGCCAAGGGCGCCGTCAGAAAGAAGGCCGACGAGGGGGCGAAAGAGGACGAGGTGAAGCTCCCCGAGCCGGTGAAATTCGAGCTCGGGGGCCTCAAAGACCGTACGGTGCGGCTGTCGCTGCACTCGGCCAGTTTGCGCGGCGCCGAACTCACCGCCGACGGCGAGACCCTGGTGTACCTGGCGCGCTTTGAGAAGGGGTTCGACCTATGGAAGTACACCCCGCGCAAGAAGGAAGCCAAGCTCATCGCCAAGCTGGGGGCCGACAGCGCCTCCTTCGCCCTCGACCGCGAGGGGAAGAAGGCGCTGGTGCTGGCCGACAACCGGCTGCAAAGCGTCGAGCTGGAGTCGGGCAAGGTCACTGCGGTCAAGCTCTCGGCGGTGCTCGACCTGGATGCCGCGGCCGAGCGTGCCTACCTGTTCGAGCACATCTGGCGGCAGACGCTGAAGAAGTTCTACGTGGAGGACATGCACGGCGTCGACTGGGCCGGCCTGAAGACCGCCTATGCCCGCTTCCTCCCCCACATCGACAACAACCGCGATTTCGCCGAACTGATCTCGGAGATGCAAGGGGAGCTCAACGCCTCCCACACCGGCGGTCGTTTCCGCCCCCAGCGGGAGGGGGACGAGACGGCGGCCCTGGGGTTCTTTCCCGATCCCGCCCACAGCGGCGCCGGCGTCCGCATCCTCGAAGTCCTCGAGGGAGGGCCCCTCACCAAGGCGGGCACGCGCATCCGGGCCGGCGTGGTGATCGAGGCCATCGACGGGGCGGCCATCGCCCCCGGGTCCAACTGGTATCCCCTCCTGAATCGCAAAGCGGACACCCCGGTCCGCCTGGCGCTGACGGACCCTGCCACCAAAGCCCGCTGGGAGGAGACGGTCAAGCCCATCTCCTGGGGGGAGCAGGGGCGCCTTCTCTACCAGCGCTGGGTGCGCTCCCGCCGCGCTGAGGTGGATCGTCTGTCGGGGGGACGGATCGGCTACGCCCACATCCGCGGCATGAACGACGGCGCCTACCGGGAGATCTTTCAGGAAATCTTCGGCCTCGCCCAGGACAAGGAGGCCATCGTTCTCGACACCCGCTTCAACGGCGGCGGCAACCTCGTCGAGCCGCTCACCATCTTTCTCTCCGGTGAGGTGTACTACCGCGCCGTGCCGCGCGGCCGCCAAATCGGCGTCGAGCCGGGGCAGCGCTGGACCAGGCCGTCGATCGTCGTCATGAACGAGGGTAACTACTCCGACGCCCACTGCTTCCCCGTCGCCTACACCCAGCTCGGCCTCGGCAAGACCGTCGGCAAGCAGGTGCCCGGCACCTGCACCTCCGTGTGGTGGGAGCGGCTGCAGGATCGCTCCCTCACCTTCGGCATCCCCCAGGTGGGCTACCTGGACCGCGACGGCGACCTCACCGAAAACAAGCACCTGGACCCAGACTACGAGGTGGACAACGACCCCGGCCTGGAGGCGGCCGGGCGCGACCAGCAGCTAGAGAAGGCCGTGGAGGTGCTCATGGCCCACCTGTGAGGCGGGCCGCAGGCGCTGGCAGGCCGCAGGCTGACGGATCGCGTACCATGCTCAGTCATGACTGACAGCGGTTTCACGCGGCCGGTGTGGCGCTGTTGCCGCCTCTCCGAGGACCTCGAGGAGGTCCTCCGCCTGGCCGAGGAGGGGCCCGTGACGGCGCGCCTGCTCCTGGACCATCTGGCGGCGCGGGGTCACGCCCTGCTGGCGCTGCTCCTGGTGCTGCCGTTCCTGCAGCCGGTGCCGCTGGTGGGTCTGTCCACCCCCATCGGCCTGGCCCTCGCCCTGCTGGGGGCGTTCATGGCCCTGGGAAAGCCCCCTTGGCTGCCGCAACGATGGCTGGACAAGGAGCTCTCCCCCCAGGTCGTGCTGCGGGCGGTGAAGATCGGCCAGCGGTTGCTCACCCGCGCCGAGCGCTTCATCCGGCCGCGGGGGCGTTGGCTGCACGCGCACCCGTGGGCCAACGCCATGGCCGGCCTGATCATCGCCGTCTCGGGGGTCGAGCTGGCGCTGCCGCTGCCCATCATCTTCACCAACACCATGCCGGCCCTGGTGATCGCCGTGCTGTCGGTGGGCCTCCTGGAGCAGGACGGCCTCTGGGTGGCCCTGGGCGGAATGCTCTTCCTAGCCGTCGCCGTCGTGTTCCTCTCCCTCATCGTCCTGCCCGTCCTCGGGCTGCATCTCCTACTGTAAATTGTTCTGGGCGATCGTTTCCCGGAAGGCGCGGAAGGCGGCGGCGGAGCCCAGCATGTAGAGCTCGCCGCCGGCGGACAGCACGGTGGCGGGGCCGGGCGGGGAGAGCTGACCGCCGTCGCCGGCGGCGACCGCAATGACGTTGAGGCCGAAGCGGGCGCCGATTGCGGTCTGCGCCAGGGTCTGCCCCGCCAGGGATTCGGGAACGGCCGCGGTGAACAGCTCCACCCCTTCGCCGATGAAGACCAGATCCCGGTGCTGCAACACCGCCAGCACAGCCTCCACCCCCAGCCGGGCGTAGGACAGGGTCAAGTCGGCACCGGCGCGCTGCATGGAGGCGACGTTGCGCTGGTGGGTGATGCGGCAGACGATGCGCGCCTCGGGGTTCAGCCGCCGACAGTAGATGCACAGGTACAGATTGACCGCATCATCGGAGGTGGTGATGACCACCGAGGGGGCCTCGGCAATGCCGGCTTCATCCAGCACCTCGCGGCGGGCGGCGTCGCCCATCACCAAGCGGTCGGCCAGTCCCTCCAGCCGCGGCCGCATCTCCTCCCGCTTCTCCACCAGAGTGAAAGCCACCCCCCGCTGCCTGAGGGCCCGCGCCGCCGCCCGGCCCACCCGCCCGCCGCCGATCACCAGCACCGGGTTGTAGTTGGCGTCGTAGATGCAGAGGAACTCGTCCAGGGCGGCAATCATCTCGGCGGTCCCCACCACCACCGGAACGGTGGACGGCCCCAGCACCAGATCGGGGCGCGCCGGCACCAGCCGGGCCGAGTCCCACACCGCCACCGCGTTGACCCCGCAGATCTCCCGCAGCTTGCTGTCGCGCAGCGTTTTGCCCGCCAGCGGCGTGTTGTGCACCGGCACTTCGGCGATCAGCAGGTTGCGAAAGCTGCCGATGAGGTGGGTCTGCGCCCGACCGGCGTTGACCCGGCCGGCCAGCTGCTCGCCCAACTGGAGCTTCAGGGGCAGCACCTTGGTCGCCCCAGACAGCTCGAGAATATCCACCGAGCGACCGTTCTCGGCCACCGCCAGCACCGGCACGGTGGCGCACACCTCGCGGACGGTGAGGGTGATATTGGTGTTGGTGACCTCGTCGCAGTTGGCCAGCACTGCCCGCGCCCGCTCCACCCCCGCCCGCCGGTAAGTGTCGGCGCTGTCCACCTCGCCGGCCAGGACAGGCACGCCGTCCCCGTGCAGCTGGGCGGCGCGGACGGGGTCGGGCTCCAGCAACACCCAGGGGATGCCCAGCGCCGAGAGCTCGTCGGTGAGACCCGGCGCAATGGAATCCCAGGCGCACAGTACCACGTGCCCGGCGAGTTGGTCGCTCACCTCCCTGGGCGCCCGCAGGCGCAGCCGCGCCTCCAACCAGGGGGCGTAGAAGTAGCGGATGAAGGCGAACGGCAGCATGATCACCAAGAGCACCAGCCCCGACAGCAGCACCACGATGCTGAAGGCGCGCCCCAGGTCACTGTGGAAGGTGATGTCGCCGAACCCCAGGGTGCTCATGACGGTGAGCGTCCAGTACACCCCCGTGAGCCAGGAGTGCCGCTGGCTTTCCGCGTACTCCATGATGATGTGAAAAAGCACCGCGTAGACGGTGATCACCGCCACCAGGACGATGAGGTACTTGGCCAGGGAGCGCAGGTTGCGCTGCACCTGCCGGTCGCCGAAAACAAAGGCGAGGAGGGAACTGACCAGCTTCACCGGTCGCCGCCGCCGGCGATTCTACCCAAACTAGACGCTGTCGCCGATCCCTACTGGCTGCCGCCGGCCCCCTTGGGGCCGCAGCGAGGCAGCAGCTCCACCGCGGCGCTGGCCACCTCCACCTTCAGGTGGGAGTATCCCATGCCGTCGGGCTCCTTGCCGGCGCGCAAGGAGCCCACCCGCTGCCAGGTGGCGAGGTCCACCACCGAGATAACGTCGGCATTGGCGTGGGCGACGAAGGCACGGCGGCCATCCGGAGTGATGATGATGCCGATGGGCACCGAGCTCGATCCGAAGGTGTCGCCGAAGAGGCGGCCGGCGGTCTCGCTGGCGGCCACCTCCAGGGTCACGGCGCGGGCCAGACGACGGGAGGCCACCTCGAACACCTTGATGTCTCCGGAGCGGGCCGCCGTCACCAGCACGTGCGCCCCGTCGGGGGTGGCCACGGCGCGGATGGGAAAAGACGGCGCCGGCAGGTTGGCGAGCACCTCCAGGGACATGGCATCGAGCACCGTCACGGTGTCGGCGGCGCGGTTGGTCACCCACACCTGCCGGCCATCGGGGGTCACCGCCACCCCCTCGGCCCCCGCCCCGGTGGGGACCGACGCCAGCACCTGACTCTTCTCCAGGTCGATGGCAGTAAGGGAACCGGAGCCGATGTTGGCCACGAAGGCGCGGCGCCCGTCGGGGGTCAGCGCCACCATGTGCGACACCTCTTGCCCGGTGGTCACGGCGAACAGGACGCCGCCACCCAACGCATCGACGACCAGCAGAGCCTTGTTCCCCTCGGCGGTCACCACGGCGCGCTGGTTGTCCCCGAGCCACGCCAGGCCGTGGGGGCGCCGGTACTCCCCCAGATCGATCGTACGCACCACCTGCGCCGCCGCCACGTCGATGAGGGTGAGAGTCGAACCAGGCGCCTGGCGGGTACCGTAGTTGCTCACCAGCGCCAGCCGCCCATCGGGAGACACCGCCACCTCGTGGGGGGCGTCGCCGGTGGGCAGCGTCGCCCGCACCTGGCCACTCTCCAGATCCACCAGGGACACGGTGGCTTCCGCCTTGTTGGCCACCACCAGGGTGGCGGCCTGGAGATGGGGCAGGACGACACACGCGGCCGCCAGCACCGCCCACACCGGTGCGCGGCGGGTCAGGGACGGAGTAGAACAAGGAACACGATATCCCATTATCACCTCCCTTTTCCCCAACATCGAGGGAGAGGCCGATACTCCCGTCACACCGACGCCAGGGCTTCCCGTGCCCGGGCCACCCCCTCGGCCAGAGGCACCGGCAACTTGATCCGATCCCGACGCAGCGACAGCTCCACCTGTCCCTGCTCCACCCCCTTCTTGCCCACCACCACCCGCACCGGGAAACCGATGAGATCGGCGTCATTGAGCTTCACGCCGGGGCGCTCGTCGCGGTCGTCAAACAACACCTCCACGCCCGCCGCCTGCAGCTGGCCATACAAGCCATCGGCGGCCTCCCGCACCGCCGCCACGTCGGGGTTCAAAGCGATCAGCTCCACCTCAAAAGGGGCCAGCGGGCGGGGCCAGACAATGCCGTGCTCGTCGTGGTTCTGCTCCACCGCCGCGGCCATCGTGCGGCCGATGCCGAGGCCGTAGCACCCCATGATCATCGGGTGGGTCTGCCCCCGCTCGTCCAGGTAGCAGCACTCCATGGCAGCGGAGTACTTGGTGCCCAGCTTGAAGATGTGCCCCACCTCGATGCCCCGCTGCACCTCCAGCGGCGCCCCGCAGCGGGGACAGGCGTCTCCGCCCCGCACCACCCGCAGGTCGGCGACCACATCGGGGGTGAAATCCCGCCCCGGCACCACCCCCACCAGATGATGATCGGCACGGTTGGCGCCGGTGGCCGCCACCTCCAGCCGCATCACCTCGAAGTCGGCGACGATACGCACGCCCTTAAGGCCCACCGGGCCGGAAAACCCCATCGCCCCGCCGGTGACCTGCTCCACCTTGGCCTCGGAGGCCAGCTGCAGGTGCACCGCCCCCAGCACGTTCTTCAGCTTCACCTCGTTGAGCTCGTCGTCGCCGCGCACCAGCGCCACCGCGAACTCCCGATCTGTCTCCACGATCATGGTCTTGATGAAGCGGGCCGGCGGCAGCGACAGGAACTCCCCGACGTCGGCCACCGAGGTGGTGCCGGGCGTCAGCACCGCCTCCGGGGCGGCCGGAACCCGCCCCGGCCACGCCGGCGGTGGCGGGAGCGGACCGCTCGCGGCCTTCTCCACGTTGGCCCCGTAGCCGCAGGCAGGGCAGGACACCACCGCATCCTCGCCCGTGGCCGCCAGCACCATGAACTCATGGGACTCCGAGCCGCCGATGTTGCCGGTGTCCGCCTCCACCGCCGTGTAACGCAGGCCGCAACGGTCGAACACCCGTCGGTAGGCGCGCTCCATGGCGCGGTACGCCTCGTCAAGGCTAGCCGCCGAGGTGTGGAAGGAATAGGCATCCTTCATGATGAACTCCCGCCCGCGCATCAGCCCGAAGCGGGGACGGATCTCGTCCCGGAACTTGGTCTGAATCTGATAGAGGTTCACTGGCAACTGGCGGTAGGACGTGATACGCCGACGCACCGCGTCGGTGATCACCTCCTCGTGCGTGGGGCCGAAGCAGAAGTCCCGCTCGTGGCGGTCCTTAAGGCGCAAGAGCTCCTTGCCGTAGACCTGCCAGCGCCCGGACTTCTGCCACAGCTCCGCCGGCTGCACGCACGGCATCATCAGCTCCACGGCCCCCGCCGCGTTCATCTCGTCGCGCACGATGCGCATCAGCTTGTCGATGGACCGCCACCCCAGCGGCAGGTAGGTGTAAATCCCCGCCGCCAGCTTGTCGATCATGCCCGCGCGGGCAAGCAGTTGATGGGAGATCACCTCGGCGTCCGAGGGGTTGTCCCGCAGGGTGAACAGGAAATAGTGACTCCAGCGCATGACCCTTCCTCTACCCTTTGCGGCGGCCACGGCCGCGCAGCGCCCCCAGCCGCGACAGGTGGGACAGCATATCCGTCTTCAGATCCCGTGACGACCCCTGGCGGGCCCGCTGCAGGACCTGCCGCGCCCGCGCCGCCTCCCCCATCCCCAGCAGCGCCAGACCCAACTGGGTCAGCACCGCCGGCATCGGCGAGAGCGCCGCGGCCTGTTCCAGGTAATCCACGGCATCGGAAAACTCGTTCCTTGCTAGATGAATGCGCCCCAGTGTCGCGAGCGGGTAGTGGCGCAGCTCGCGGGGAATGAGCTGCAGCGAGGCGTGGGCGTACTCCTCCGCCCGCGCCACGTCCCCCGCCCGGTCCAGCTCCGCCTGGGCCAGCTCGTAGGCGGCGATGGCCCGCTCCAGCGCCCCTGGCCCTTCGCGAAACAGCCGCCCCGCCCACTCCTCCACCGAACGGAAGCGTCGGGTGGCCCGCAGCGTCTCCAGCACCGCCGTCCACGCCGCCAGCTGCGGCGCCCCGCGCGCCTGCTGGCGCAGCAGCGCGTGGGAGGCCTCCAGCGCCTGGCGGTGACGACCGGCCGCCGACGCCAGCAGCGCTAAAGAGGCCAGCACGCTGGGGTGGTCCACCAGCCGGCGCGCCCGACCCAGCCGGGCGAGCGCCACTTCCAGCTCGCCGCGCTCCGCCGCCTCCGACGCCTCCCGCATCAGGGTCGCGGCCTCTTCGGGCATGGCCGGCAGCGCGCCGGCCCCCGACTCCACCAACTGAATCGCCTGCTGGTACTGCAGCCGCTGCGGGTCCATGGCGAGCACGCGCTGAAAACAATCCCGCGCCCGGCGCGTCCATCCTCGCTCCAGGTACGCCAGCCCCAAGTGGTACACGGCGTCCTCGAACTCGCCGTCGAGCATCACGGCCCTCTCCAACGCTGCCACCGCGGCGGCGGGGCGGCCGGCGTCCAATTCGGTCACCCCCAGCAGGAACAGCACCTGGGGGTTGGCGTCTCTCCGCGCCGCCTCGGCGAGATGCCGACGGGCCTCGTCGAAACGCTGGCTGGCGGCGTTCAGCGCCCCCAGGCAGAAGTGGGGGAGAAAACTGTCCGGCGCCAGCGCCGCGGCCCGCTCCAACGCCGCCGCCGCCTCATCGGCCGCGCCCCGCTCCGCCAGCAGCGTACCGAGAAAGATCAGTGCCTGAGCGTTGCCAGGATCCCACTCCAAGACTTGGCGAAAGTGGCGCTCGGCGGCGAGCCCATCCTGCCGCTCGAATGCCATCTCCCCCAACAGCATGGCCAGCTCCGGGTTAGCCGGCCCTCTGCGGAGAGCCTCCGCCAGCACCTCGGCTGCCCGTTCGGGTTGCCCGGCCACCAGCGCCAGCTCAGCCGCCTGCAACGCGCGGGCGCACGCCGCTGCCGCGGCGGCTCCGACGATCCGCGTTCGCGAAATGATGAGTTCCTTTCGCTCCTTGATCTTGTCCAACAGCTCCTGACGTGCCTGGTCCGAGGCGGCGGAACGTTCCCAGGCCGCCATCACGTCGGATTCCCGCAGCACCCTCCGACGGTCCAGCAGCTCGATGAGCGCCTGCATCCCGGCATCCAGCAGGGCTACCCCCTGCTCCAACTCGTCCACGCGGCGTTCCAGCCGCTCGAGCATCGCTCTCTGACGTCGCACCGTATCCTCGACGGTGGACATGCGCTCCAGCATGTTCTCGTCGAGGAGCAGACCCTCCTGCTCCAGCTCCTCGTCCTCACTGGCCGCTTCGCCGAACTCCCGGATCTCGCCGGAGAAGACCATGAGCTTGAGACCGCAGCGCTGACACAACTCACGGTCGTCGGAGTTGGAGGCTCCGCACCACTGGCACAGTATGGTCACCAGGACTCCTCGTTCCCGACCATCGCCTGAAGCAGGCGGTCCTCGACGGCCGACGGGGCCCGACCGCCGTCACTCGGGCGGTTGACGATCAATCCCGTCTCGACTCAATAGCGGTAGAAACCTCGCCCACTCTTGCGCCCCAGCCAGCCCGCGTCCACCATCTTGATGAGCAGTGGGCAGGGCCTGTACTTGGGATCCCCCAACCCCTCATGCAGCACCCTGAGGATCGCCAGGCAGGTGTCCAAGCCGATGAAATCGGCCAGGGTCAGCGGTCCCATGGGATGGTTCATCCCCAGCTTCATGACGGTGTCCACCGCCTCTGGGGTGCCCACCCCTTCGTACACGGCGAAGATCGCCTCGTTGATCATGGGCATGAGCACCCGGTTGGCCACGAAGCCCGGGAAATCATTCACCTCGACCGGCGTCTTGCCCATCATTTTCGCCACCTCTTCGACGGTGGCAAAAGTCTCATCGGCGGTGGCGATGCCGCGGATCACCTCGACGAGCTGCATCATCGGCACCGGGTTCATAAAGTGCATGCCGATGAAGCGGTCGGGGCGCGAGGTGGCGGCCGCCAGGCGAGTGATGGAGATGGACGAGGTGTTGGAGGCGAGGATTGCCCCAGGGCCCAGCACGCCATCTAGCTCCCGAAAGACGGCGAGCTTCGGCTCGAGGCTCTCGATGATGGCCTCCACCACCAGGTCGCAGCCGGCGTGATCTTCGAGCCGCGTGGTGGTGGTGATGCGCGCCAGCGCCGCCTCCCTGGCCCCGGCGTCGATGACCCCCTTGGCCACCTGCCGGTCCAGATTCTTGCCGATCACCGCCAGCGCCTTGTCCAACAGCGCGGGGGCGAGATCGGACAACACCACCTTAAAACCCGCCAGCGCCGCCACGTGGGCGATGCCGTTGCCCATCTGGCCGGCGCCGATGACCCCTATGGTTTCCACCTTCGGCATGAGGGTGCCCTCCTCGAAGTGGCGAGCCTAGAAGTGCCCCTCGGGGGGTGTCAAGGGGAACGCCGGAGAAGTGGCACGGCAAACGAGAGCGAACCTTCCGGCCTCACCGGGAAGGGGAAAACATTCATCACTCCAACGCGAGCGTCGACAATCCCGGGCTTGGATCCTCGATCGTGTCGAGGCTACGTCACTCGCCGTCGTCGCCGATGGCTTCCACCGGGCAGGCAGCCTTGGCCTCCTCGCAGAGAGCCAACTCCTCGTCGTTCTCGGGCTGCTTGTAGACAAAAGAGTACCCCTCGTCCTCGTTCTGCTTGAAGTTGTTAGGGGCGGTGGTGCGGCACACGTCGCAGTCGATGCAGCTCGAATCCACGTACCACTTGCCCGGAGCGTTCTCAGGAAGTCGATCGTCAACGTTGGCCATTAGCAGCTCCTTTCGTCAGCACGGCGGCGCGCCATCGCCGTCGCGATCGGCCGCGCATCATAGCACACGCATCCTGCTTGGGAAGTTGCCTTGTGCCCCTGGGCACAAACTCATCGGAGAGCTTGACGTGTCACCGCGAAACGGGCAGCGGGGGGCGCAAGGGGTGCGGCCGCTGCCACGGCAGCCGCAAAGAGGCTGCCGTTGCCGTGCCGCACTTGCCGTTGAAGACGCAATCCCACGGCAGCTCCGCGGCGAACGCCTGCTCCAGGTACACCGGGTCGTTGGTGCGGTTGTCGATGCGGGAGCCGTAGACGATCAACGCCGGGGTGGGATCGGCGGCGCTGGACTGGGCGTTCTTCAAGCTGATGGTCACCGTCGCGCCCTTCACCTCGGGGTGGTCCTTGGGATCCAGCTCAAACAGCGAACGCACCGCCAGATCGAACTGCTGGTGCGCCAGTGCGGCCACGAAAACGGTGGTCTTCTTCAGCTCGGTGCCGTCAGCGGCCTTGAGAATGCACTCGGCCTCCAGCGCCGTCAGGCGATCGGAGATGTTCACGAAGCCGATGGCGGTGCGAAAGTCGGCGCTCTCCTCGATGCCGGTGAAGGTCACCGTATTGAACCCCCTGGCAGTTTCAAACATGTCCATGTAGTAGTACCACGGCAGACCCGGCATCTGCTGCCCGTAGGTGACCGGCACTGGGTCGGGATCCTTGCCGTCGTCGGGGTCCTCGTCCCGAGGGGTGACGAAATCCAGGTCGTAGGTGCGGCTGGTAACCTGGATTAGCCTCGGCTTGCCCCCCGGGGGGGTTGTGGTCATCAGCGAGCCCGCCTCGTAGGCGAACAGCAGCAGCGCCCCTTTCTGCCCATCTCCCCAGGTCTTTTTGACGATGTCCCGCAGGATCACCGAGCGACCGGGCGGAATATCCTTGAGAACCTCGTTCACGTGGCCAAACCCGTCACTGCTGCGACCCCCCAGGTGGTTGGCGATGTTGTCAAACCAGAGCGTATTGGAGAAGCCGCCGGTGGGCAACAAGATGATCATCACATCGATGGCCACCGAATCCACGTTCAAGATTTCCACGTCCGAGTGCCACCCGGACTGGTTGAGACCCGGCACCGACGCCACCACCGGGACCACCACCAGATCAGCGGCGCGGAAGATCGCCGCAGCGGGCGCCGCCACCAGCATCAGGGCGAGCAGCGCCAGGCACCGTACCCGCATCATGCACCTCCGGCGCAGGAGTGTACACCGCCCTGCGCCGTCGGGGCAGGCAGCACCACCCGCGCCAGCAGGCCCCCCTGGTCGCGGTTGGCCAGCTCGAGGGTGCCGCCGTGCGCGCTCACGATGCGCTCGGCAATCGCCAGACCCAGGCCGGTACCCCCCTTGCGCCGCGAGTAGAACGCCTGCCGCACGCGATCCAGCTCCGCGGCGGGGATGCCAGGACCAGTGTCCTCGACGGCCAGCACCACCGCCTCCAGTTCTTCGTCGTAGCCCCCGGATAGCACCAGACGGCGCACCGCACTGCCCGCCATCGCCTGCACCGAATTGAGCGCAAGATTCACCAACACCTGGGAAAGCTGGGCGCGGTCGGCGGCCGCCTCGTCGGCCGTGCCCCGCACCACCAGCTCAACCCCTGCCTTGTCGCACGCCCCGGTCAGCAGTGCCGCCACCTCCGCCAACAGATCGGCCACCGCGAAGCGCTCCACGACCGGCGGGGTGGGCCGCGCGTAGACGAGAAAATCGTTGACCAGCTTGGACAAGCGCCCCACCTCGCGGCGCGCCACCCGCACCGTCTCACCGCCGGTGTCGGTGTTGTCCCGCAGGTCTTCCTCCAGCATCTCCAGGTTGAGGGACAGGGCGTTCAACGGATTGCGAATCTCGTGGGCGAGATTAGCGGCCAGCCCACCCAGGGCCGCGAGGTCCTCCTGCAGCCGACGGCGTTGCTCCAGTCGGGCGTTACGCCGCACCAAGTGCCAGATGAACGCCACCGCGGCCACCAGCAGCACCAGCGCCGATCCCCCCGCCATCGCCGTGTGCCTCAAGAGGCGACCGCGCAGCGCGGCGATGCGCTGCTCTAGCAGGGGCTTGGAGAGCGTCACCACGACTGTACCGAAGTCCTCCAGGGGCATGCGGATTTGATACTCGCGACTGGTCTCCACGACCTTTTCCGGCTCCGGCAGCACCATGAGTTCCACGTTGCTATCGGGAAAACCGCCGGCAAACCCCTCGGCGCGCACGGTAGTGGACCACACCAGCCGGCCGCGCTCGTCGTACACCTGCAGGCTGTCAACCACTTCCTTTTGTGCCAGCACCGCCGAGATGCGGGCCAGCGCCTCGCGGCGGGTCTCCACCACCCGGTACAACGGCCCCTCTCCGCTGGCCAGCTCGCGCGCCACCTCTTCCGCCTGCAGCTTCCCCGACAGCAGCACGTCCTCAAGATACCCCCGCGACAGCTGGTCCTGCAGCAGGTGGAAGAATAGCGCGAAGCTGCCCAGCAGCAGGACGCTGAAGGTCACTGCCACCGCCACGTACTGCACCCCGAGCCGCGGCTCCCGCTCCGCCACGCTGGCCATTGTACGGCGGGCGCGGACGAGCTCCGCGCCAGCGTATTCGCCCGTGGTGAGGGGCTGCCAGCGGGGAGCTGCGGGGCAGGCAGTCACCGAGAACGCGCCCACGGCGCTCGCCGAACCTCGACTCGGAGTGTGACGCTGGAGTTGCGTCAAAACTCCACTGTCCCAGAAACGCGGCCTGCCCTGGACCGGAGGGTGGGCCGGCTCATCAACGGGATCGTTGGTTGCCCCTCCACCCGGAGGACGGAGACACGCGGCCCTGGGCAGTCCGCGGCGCGACCTGCCCCTCTCGGTTCCGGCGTGAGTCGGGGGCGTGAGAAGTAGAAATGACAAAAACGCTATACCAGGTACCCATAGTTGACCCGATAGAATTTTTTTTAATGGTACGACTCACGCACAACCTGCTGACCCTGGCTTTCATCGCCGCGGCGCTTTCGTGTGGCAACGAGCAACCCATCACACCCGTCGCATCCGGCCTCGGCCCGCGCCAGGGGGGGCAGGTGGTGGTGGCCATCTCCAGCGACCTGTCCACCTTCAACGAGTACCAGTGGGCGCCGGAGGCGGCCGAGTTCGAGGTGCTGGACCTCCTTTTCCCTTCCCTGATGATCGAGCAGCCGGACTTCGCCCTGCGCCCGCCGTCCTTCGGGGAGCGGCTGGCCACCTCCTGGGAGTTCTCCCCCGATAACCGCCAGCTCACCTTTCACCTCCGTTCGGGGGCGCGGTGGTCCGATGGCGTACCGGTGACCGCCGAGGACGTTGCCTTCACCTTCTCCGTCCAGAAGGACCCCCAGCTGGGGGCGATCGGACTGGAATTTAAGGAGTTCATCACCGGCGTGGAGGTCCTCGACCCACTCACCGTGCGCTTCACCTTCTCCCACGTCTACCCCTACCAGCTCATGGACGCCAACGACGGCCACATCATCCCGGCCCACGTCTGGGGTGCCGTGCCCCGCGCCGAGTGGCGCACTACCGATTTTTCCCAGCTCCTGGTCACCTGCGGCCCGTACCGGCTGGCAGCGCACACCCGCGGCCAGACCATCATTTTGGCGCGCGACCCGGCATGGTGGGGCCATCCCAGACCGTACCTCGATCACCTCGTCTTTCGCGTCATCCCCGACGTCGCCAGTCAGGTCAACCAGCTGCTCTCCGGCCACGTGGACGTGGTGCGGGTGGTGCCGCCGCGCGACGCCGACCGGGTGCGGGCTAACGCCGAGCTGGAGCTCATCGAGTTTCCGTCCCGCGACTGGGGCTATCTGGGCTGGAACAACGCCCGCCCGCCTTTCGACGATCGCCGGGTGCGCCGGGCCATGAGCCTGGCCATCAACCGCAAGGCGGCGGTCGACAGCGTCTTCATGGGCCACGCGCGAGTTGCCCAGGGGCCGATCCTCTCTTCCATGTGGGCCTTCAACCGCAACCTGCCGATCCTGGGCCATGACCCCGAGGCCGCTCGCACGCTCCTGGCCGAAGCGGGCTGGGGGGATAGCAACGGCGACGGCGTTCTCGATCGTGGCGGCAAGAAGCTGGAGTTCGACATTCTCTACCCGGCCACCAACGCGATCCGCCGCGATTTGGCGCAGCTGATCAGCGCCGACCTGGCGCGCGTCGGCGTGCGAGCGCGCCCCTTGCCGGTGGAGGCGGCCACGTTTCTGGCGCGTCAGGAGCGGGGTGAGTTCACGGCCATGCTGGCGGCCTGGACGGAAGCCACGCGCATCGAGCTGTCCAGCGTGTGGGCCAGCCGCTCGGCAGGTCAGGGGTCGTACAACTTCATCTCCTACTCCAACCCCGAAGTGGACCGTCTCATCGCGGGGGCGCGGTTGGAGGCGGACCACGCCCGCGCCAAGCTGCTCCTGGACCGCATTCAGGAGCTCATCGTGCTCGACCAGCCAGTGACGTTCCTCTATGAGCGCAACGAGCTGGTGGGGTTATCCCGCCGTATCCGTGGCGCCAACATCAACGCCGCGGGGCTCTTCTTCAACGTGCAGGACTGGTACTGGGAGCCGTGATGGGGCGCTGGCTGCTGCGTCGCCTGGCTGCCGCGGCGCTCATCGTCTGGTTGGTGGCCACGGCGACCTTCTTCGCCGCCGCGCTGGCGCCCGGGGACATCACCCTGCGCCTGGCCGATACCCGCGTTTCCCCGTCCATCCGGGAGCAGTGGCGTCGCACCTTTGACCTCGACCAGCCGCTCCTGACCCGCTACCTCCGGTGGATGGCCGGTGCGGCCCGGGGCGACCTGTCCACCTCCTGGACCACCTATCGGCCGGTGGCCACGATGATCGCCGAGGCGCTCCCCAACACCGTCCTCCTCGCCGGCGCCGGCCTGCTCCTGGAGCTTTTGGGCGGGGTAGCCATTGCCCTGCACCAGGCCCGCCGCCCCTTCGGCACCGGCGACCGCATCCTCACCTTCGCCACGCTCCTGGCCTTCGCCATGCCGACCTTCTGGGTCGCCTTGCTGCTGGTGGAGGTGTTCGCCTTTCGCCTGCCCCTGTTTCCCCCCAGCCACATGCGCTCTCCGGCAGGGGAGATGGCGGTGGGCTGGCAGCGCATGGCTGACCTCGCCTACCACTCGGTGCTGCCCGTGCTGGCCATCGGCATCACCGGGGTGGGGGCGATTGCCCGCTACCTGCGCGGCTCACTACTGGACGAACGCGCCCAGGGGTACGTGCTGGCGGCGCGCGGGCGCGGCTGCTCGCCGCGCCGGGCGCTCAGGGTACATGCGCTGCCCAACGCCCTGCTGCCCCTCATCACCATCCTCGGACTGTCGCTCCCGTTCCTGGTCTCGGGTTCACTGGTCATCGAGGTGGTGTTCTCCTGGCCGGGCATGGGCCAGCTGGTGTACAGCGCGGCGCTGGCCCGCGATCTGCCCACCCTTTTGGGGGGCACGGTGGTCGTGGCGGTGGCCGTGGTGGCCGGCAACCTGCTGGCCGATCTGGCGTACGCCCTGGCGGACCCGCGCATCCGGCTGGGAGACGCGGCGTGAGCTGGCGTTCCCTGCCCGCCCACCTGCGCCACGGTCTCGCGGTGCTCGGCGTGCTCACCACTGTCTGCGTGGTCGGCCCCTGGGTGGCCGGCGATCCGACTACCATCGTCGAACCGGCCCAGGCCAGCCTCCTGCCGCCGGGGAGCACCCGCTGGGTGGTAGAGCATCGCGATGGCTCGCGCACCGCGGCTCAAGAGGTGCAACGCCAGGAGGGGGGATGGCTCCTCACCGGACGCGGGGAGCCCCGCCTGATCGCCGCCGGGGAGGTGGTCGCGCTGCGCCGCACCACCTTCTGGCTGGGCACCGACACGTTGGGCCGGGACGTCCTGGCGAGGCTGCTGTGGGGGGGGCGGGTATCGTTGGCGGTAGGGCTGACTGCCCTGGCGGTGGCGATGCTCCTGGGCACCTCGGTGGGCCTGCTGGCCGGCTGGCGGGGAGGTCTCGTGGATGGGGTCCTCATGCGCCTGGCCGATGCCCTCCTGGCGTTCCCTTCCCTCTTCCTCCTGCTCCTGGTGGCGGCCATTTTTCGCCCGTCGCTCACCGCTTTGGTGCTGATGCTGGGGGGGCTGTCGTGGATGGGGGTGGCGCGGCTGGTGCGCGGCCAGGTGCTCTCCCTCAAGGAGCGGGAATTCATACTCGCAGCCAGAGGCATCGGTGCCTCCCCACTGCGCATCGCCCTCGTACACCTTCTGCCCAACACTTTGACGCCGCTGTCCCAGGACGCCGCCCTGCGGCTGGGGGACCTCATCCTCGCCGAGGCGTCGCTGTCCTTCCTGGGGTTCGGGGTAGCGCTGCCCTTGCCGTCCTGGGGCGGCATGGTGGCCGAGGCCGGCGAGGTGCTGGGCACCGCCTGGTGGCTGATCCTGTTGCCGGGATTGGCGGTCGCCACCGTGGTCATCGGCGCGGCCCTGCTGGCCGACGGCTTGGCCGAACTGGCCCGCCTCGACCCCGCCTGAACCCGATGACCGCCCCGGGGTTCGCGCGCGAGGCGGGGGGATGAAAGAGCTCCGGAACAGCCGGCGATCGTCCACCCACGGGGGTTTAGCTTCCTTCGCCACCCACGCGAGCTCGCTCATCTCACGAGAACGGATCGTGGCGCCCGCAACTCGCTGACGGTGAACGAGAGCACCGCGCTGCCGCCGGGAATGCCGTCGCCGGAGGGCAGGCCACCGGCCATTTCGCCGTCCAGAGCCAAGCCGGCGGCGGCATCGCGCACGCTATCGCGGATGGTCACCGCATGCGGTCCGGGTGCCACGACGCCGCGAGGCCGGAGAACGGCGGTGTGGCTGGCGCCATCGTAGTGAAAAGTGAACCGAACCTCGGCGCCGTCCGGCCCCCTCCAACCCACGTCGTCGGCTGTAACCTCCACCCCCTTGTGGAACACCACCCGCACCGGCGCCCCCGGCGCCAGGGTGCCCCCCGGATCCGGCACGCTGTCCACCAGCTTGGGCGGGCCTTCCGGGAAGGGAACCGGCAACACCGCCGACGCCAGCACCCACCGCTCCGGATCCAACTCCACTGCCGCCACCGGCGCCGGGGTGCGAATCAGCAGGTGCTGGCGGCGGGCGCCGTTGCGGGCCACCAGGGTGGTTGCCGTGCTTCCAAGCCCCACCCGCAGCGGCAGGGGCATGGTGAACACCGGCCACGTGGCCGTCTGAGTCTGTTCCACGTACAGCTCTACGAAGTGCCGCTCCCCGGCGGAGACCGGCCGCCACCCCCAACGATAGGCGGGGGCCCCTACGCCGTAGACCCACTGGTCGAAGAACCACTCCAGGGGTACTCCGGCAACCTCCTCGGCCACCACACGGAATTGCTCGGTGGTGGCGGCGGAAAACCCGTAGCGCTGCCGCCACCGCGCGAGGATTTCGAAGAAACTCTCGTCGCCCACCACCAGCCGCAGCATGTGCATCACCCAGGCCGCCTTGCGGTAAGAGAAGTCACCCGAGAAGATCCGCTCCACGCTGGAGGGGTTGGGAATGTACACGCTGTCGTCCACGCGGGACGGGCGGCGGGTCTGCATGGCGGCGAGCAACCCCGGCCGGCCGCTCTTGCTCTCCTCCCACAGCGCCTCGGAGTAGGTGGCAAACCCCTCGTTGAGCCAAATGTCGGACCAGCTGGCGCAGGTCACCAGGTCCCCCCACCACTGATGCGCCAGCTCGTGGGCGGTGAGCGCCTCGCCGAACGACCCCTGGCCGGTGATCGTCTGGTGCTCCATGCCGCCGCCGAACCCCCACTGGTAGAGCCCGTACTTCTCTTCCAGGAACGGGTAAGGGCCGAACAGGCGACTGAACGCCGCCAGCATATCCACCGAGGCGAACGCCTGGGCGCGTAGGGCGGCGCTGTCGCTCTCCGGGTAGAGGTAAACCACCACCGGCACGAGCACGCCCTCCCAGGAGAACGTTCGGGAGCTCTCGCGGTAGTTGGTGGCGGCAAGCGAGATCAGGTAATCGGCGGTGGGGTAGCGGGTGCGCCAGACAAAGCGCCGGCGGGAGCCTGGCAGCGCCTCGGACCCCACCAGGACGCCGTTGGCGACGGCGGTCATGGTGGCCGGCACGATGAAGGCCAGCTCGGCGGTGGCCTTGTCGGTGTTGTCGTCCTTGGCCGGCCACCAGGTGTAGGCGAACCACGGCTGCGAGAGGGTCCAAACGATAGGCTGCCCCGAGTGGCTCCCGAACGTGATCCCGCCCCCCAGGGGGGCCACTCCCTGGTAGGCGACGCGCAGGCGAAACTCTTCGTCGACCTCCAGCTCCCGACCCAGCTCTACCTCCACCGTGGCAGCGTCCAGCCGCGACCACGGCGCCGCCATCCCGTCCACCGTCACCGCCGTCATGGTATAAGCAGACGCCAGCCGGAAGCGAAACCGCCGCACCCCATTCACCCTGGCGGTGACGGTCATCACGTTGCTGCCGGCCAGGGTGCGACTGGCCGGCATCACCTCCAGCTCCAGCTGGTAATGCTGGACGTCGGTTTCGGCGGCGGTAGCGAGCAGTGCGCGCGCCAGCTCCGGCGCCGAGGACGGCCCAGGCCAGCGACTCGCCGCCTTGGCGCGGGCGCAAGGGTGTGCCTCCTCCTCGGGCGGCCCGGCGCTGCCCATCAGCAGCGCCGCGCCCGCCGCCGCCACTGCCAGACCAGCGAAGATCCCTTTCACGGCTGCGAGTATGACACCAACGCCAATGACCCTGACCCAGGCCCCGGGGAGGGGCCAGCCGGGGCAACCCGACGATTGCAGCCGTCAGGCCCCTTGGCCCCAGAGGCGCGGGCCGCACGGCTCGCAACTGTCGACAAGGTAAATCGATGCCGCCAACTCACCCGGCATCCGGAGCCGGGGAGCTTTCCCGCCGCGCTACAAGCGCGTTCGAACCCTTGACGATGCCTGCGGAGAGGATGAGCAGCGCGAGGATTAAGAAATCGAGACCAGGCACCCTCAGATGAGCCAGCGGAAGAGGATCTCGGCGGCCATGGCGGGCTTGCTGTTGCCCTCCACCTCCACAAGCCACGACATCGTCACCTGGGTTCCGCCGCTCACTGGCTCCACGCCAGCGACGGCGAACACCCCCCACTTCCGGGAGCCCACCGGCAGCGGTGTCGGGAAGCGCAGCTTGTTGGCGCCGTAGTTGAGCACTGCCGCGGCGCCGGTGACCTCGAGCGTCTTGAACAACAGCGCCGGCATGAGGGAAAGGGAAAAATACCCGTGGGCGATGGTGCCCCCGTAGGGCGACTCGCGCCGAGCTCGCTCGACGTCCAAGTGAATCCACGGATGGTCGTCGGTGGCCTGGGCGAAGAGGTTGACCTCTCCCTGCGTCACCCTCCGCCAGGCGGAGGTGAACATTTTCCCCAGCAGTCCGGCCAGCTCCTCGTAACGAACGGTTTCCGCCATACCCACCTCCAGCGAGCGACCATCCGGGCGGCGTCGCCCAATCAGCCCTGCTAGCGTGCCCTGACCCGCCGGGGCCTGCGTCACGGCAGTTTCAGGCCTGTTCGGCCCGGGCAACGCCTTGCCCGGCACGAGCCCTGCGTGGGTCGGTGCAGCTGGAGGGGCCCGGTGCCTTCAGGCCGTTCGGTCTCGACCGTCGGGGGCGACCGGATTGGCGCCTCGGCGGAGATGGCCAGACCGGAGCAACGGCTGCCATCGACCGCTGCTTTTCGGCCAGGCTGGCCGAGACGACCCACATTGTGCGAGGATTACTGGGTTGCCCTCGGGGGTTATGGCGGGGGGGAGGACGCCAATGCTCATCGCTTCGGATACTGTTGTCTCCTTCCACTACACCCTCACCGACGCCTCGGGCGAGGTGCTGGACTCCAGCCGCGGACGGGAGCCGGTGGCCTACCTCCACGGGCACGGCCAGCTCTTCCCCGCCCTGGAACGCCAACTCACCGGTCTCACCGATGGCGCCCACGCCACCCTGGTGGTACCCGCCGCCGACGGCTACGGCGAGCGGCGGCCGGAGCTCACGGTATCCGTACGGCGGGACCAGTTCCCGGTGGATGCCGACCTCGTCGTCGGCTCCCAGGTGATGGCCCAGGGCACCAAGGAACCGATGGTCTTCACCATCGCCAAGGTGGAGGGGGACACCGTGCTGCTGGACGGCAACCACCCCCTGGCCGGCAAGGATCTGTACTTCGAGGTGGAGGTAATCCACGTGCGGGCGGCCACGCCGGAGGAACTGGCCCACGGCCACATCCACGACGGCAGCCACCGGCACTGAGGCCGACATCCCGTCAGGAGGCGCCAATGAAAGCCACTGTTTTCTGCCTAGTTATCGCACTCACCGGCACGACCTCGGTGGTTGCACTGGCGCAGGAGACGACCCAACCCCAACCGGCCGCCCCCGTCTCCCACGAGGAGGCCCTGGCCAGTGACATCCGCGGCGCCCTCGCCGAGCACTTCGCCGATGAAGCTCGGGACATCACCGTGCAAGTGACCGGCAACCGGGCCGTTCTCCTCGGCAGCGCCCCCCGCAAAGCGGTCGCCGAGCTGGCCAAGGAGGTGGCCCTGTGGGTGCCGGGCATCACCCGGGTGTCCAACTACATCGACGTGCGCCCCCGCCCCGCCTCGCCCGACACCCCCGTCGCCGCCACCGTCGCCCGTGCCGAGCGAGAGGTCAGCGACAGCGCCCTCGAGTCGCGGGTGAAGATGCGTCTCGCCAGCCTCCTCGGACTGCGCGCCCGGCAGGTGGAGGTGGAGGCCTCCGAAGGGTGGGTGTCCCTGCGCGGGGTATTGCCCGACGCCGACACCAAGGCCATGGTGCTGCGCGTCGCCCAGAACACGCCTGGCGTGGCGAGGGTTATCGACCTCTTGCGCAACCCCTGACTTGCGGGCCCCTGCCCCCGTCCAGCGCATCCCGGGCACGGACAACCACACGGGCACCGATCCGCAGGGGGCAAGCCGCGCCGGCCCTGATAGCGGGCCGGAGGCCCGAGCTCCCAGGGACACGGGAACGGGCACGCAGAGCGGAAACTTCGGCGTTCGCCGTTGGAGGCGCAGTCTTAGGAGGAGTCGGAAAGGCTAGGCAGCGCACCGGCACCGGCCGCCGCCCGCGCAGCCCACCTCAGGTGGTAACCGCGAACCGCTACAGGTCTACTTCAACCACTGGTCCAGCCAGCCGAGCACCGTCTCGTGCCATTGGATGGAGTTGGCCGGCTTCAAGACCCAGTGATTCTCGTCGGGAAAAATGAGCAGCTTGGAGGGGATCCCCCGGCGCTGCAGAGCGGTGAAGGTGGACAGCCCCTGCGTGTACACCACCCGGTAGTCGTTTACCCCGTGGATTACCAGCATGGGGGTCCTCCAGTTTTTTACCAGCTCGATGGGGTTGTGCTTGGCGTAGTTCTGGGGAACCTCCCAGGGCGTGCCCCCCCGCTCCCACTCGGGGAACCACAACTCCTCGGTGTCGAAGTAGGCCATCCGTTCATCCAGGTTACCGTCGTGGCACACCAGCGCCTTGAAGCGGTCGGGGGCCTTGCCGGCGATCCAGTTGATCATGTAGCCCCCGTAGGACGCCCCCAGAGCGCCCACCCGGGTGCTATCCAGGAACGGGTAGCGCCTGAGAACGAACTCCAGCCCCAGGAGCAGGTCCTCCAGGGGCTTGCCCCCCCAGTCCTGGTTGATGGAGTCGGTGAACGCCTGTCCGTACCCGGTAGAGCCGTGGAAGTCGATCATCACCGCGGCGTACCCCGCCCCGGCGTAGGCCTGGGGATTCCACCGGTAGTGGAAGTCGTTGCCGAAGGACCCCTGTGGTCCGCCGTGGATCAGGAATGCCACCGGATACTTCTTTGTCGGGACGAAGTCCACCGGATACACGATGTACCCGTACACGGTATCGCCACCAGCTCCCTTGAAGGTGAACTGCTCGGGGCGTCCCCAGCGCGCCGCAGCCACCTTGGCGTCATTGAGGCGGGTGACCCGGCAACCCTGCCGACAGTCGGTGGAAAGCGTGTACAGCTCGGTCGGGCCGAGCAACGAATGCATCCCGTAAAGGATGCGCCCCCCGGCGGCGGGCTGCGGGGCCAGGCAAGTGCCATCCTCCACCAGGATGCGGCTTCTGCCAGTGGCGACGTCCACCGCGAAGATGGCCTTCTGCCCCAGGTGATCGGCGGTGCAGTACAACTCCTTGCCATCCTCCGACCAGGCCAGCTCACCGGCGGAGCGGTCCCCCGAGGGCGACTCGTTGGCGCGCACGGTCATCCTCTTTTCCGTTCCGCTGGCCCAGTCCCGCAGCACGATGTCGAAACGATCCGCCTCGTAGGCGGCGCGACGCATGGCGAGGTACGCCAGGGTCTTGCCGTCGGGCGAAAAAAGCGGCGCGGCATCCCAGGCGGGGTTGTGGGAGGTCAGCTTCCTGGGCGGTGAGGCGGCATCCATGGGCACGGCGAAAAGATCGTAATTGGTGGACCAGGCCTCTTCCCGGCCCACGTCCTTGGCCGAGAACACCACCGTACGGCCGTCGGGCGAGATGTCGAAGTCCTCACTGCCGCCGAAGGGGCGAGTGGGGCAGTCGGCGTCCATGGCCGGCATGAGGTCCGTTGCCGAACCTTTGGCCAGGTCAAAGGCGAAGAGGTGATTTCGCCGGCCATCCAGCCAGGTATCCCAGTGGCGCACCATGAGGCGGTCAAAGAGCATCCCCGTGGCCTTGGACTTCTCCTTGGCCTCCAGCCGCGCCTTGGTGTCCTCCGGCGACGCCCCAGGAAAGACCGACATGCCCAGTACCAGATGACTTCCCGACGGCGATACCTTAAGCGCGTCCACATCCAGCGGTAAGCGCGTGACCTGTTCGGCCTCGCCGCCGTCCACCGGGATACGCCACACCTGCGACGATCCAGAGCGCGTGGAAAGGAAGTACACGCTCTTGCCATCGCGCGCCCAACGCGGGGAGGAGTCCGAGGCCTCGTGGGTGGTCAGCCGGCGTGTCCACCCACCATCCACGGAGGCCAAATAGATATCAGTTCGGCCCCGATTTGCGGCCAGGTCGGTAACCCGCACGGTAAAGGCCACCAGGGTACCGTCGGGCGATACCTGCGGATCCGAGATCCGGTCCATGGCCAGCATGTCGTGCACCGAGAAGGGGTGCGTCTCGGCGACCGCCGTGGTGGTTGCCAGGGCAGCGGTTGAGGCAAAAAGCAAGGCGAGCACCATGAGGTCCTCCATCTCGTCGGAATGAATGGTACACGTTCCTCGGCGGTTCATCGATGCGGCCGGACCGCCCCGAGCTCACGGACGCCGGCACGGTCACGGCCACGGCGATCGTGACCCTCTCCCGCCCCGTCGTGTGCAGACTCCTCGCCCGCCCCGTTACAATGGCGCGCCCGTCCTCCCGGCGGGCGGAGGTTTCCATGTGCGGCATCTTCGGAATTGTCTTTGATCAAGAAAGACCTCTCGGTGAGGTGCTGACGGGCGCGGCGCAGCGGTTGTCGTACCGCGGCTACGATTCGGTGGGAGCGGCGGCGGTGTCCGCCGCCGGCGTCATCGACCTGCGCAAGGACGTCGGCAAGGTGAGCGAGGTCGCCGCACGCCACCGCTTCGACGAGCTGACCGGCCTGCGGGGCATCGCCCAGCTGCGCTGGGCGACGTTCGGGGCACCCTCGGTGGCCAACGCCCAGCCGCACCTGGACTCCGATGGGCAGCTGGTGGGGGCCCACAACGGCAACGTGGTAAACAACGCCGAGCTGCGCCGCCAGTTCGTCGCCGAGGGCATGACCGTGCGCGGCACCAACGACGGCGAGTCGTGCGTGCACGCCGTGGAGCGCTACCACCGGCGGGGCGCCGACCTGCCCGCGGCGGTGCGCGCCGCCTACCGCGACCTCGCCGGCGACTTCGCCTTCGTCGTCACCGACCGCACCAGCAACCGGCTGGTGGCGGTCAAGAAGGGCTCCGGCCTGGTGGTGGGGATCGGCGACGGCTTCACCTGCTGCTCCTCCGACCTGCCGTCCATCCTCCCCCTGACCCGCCGCGTCATCCCGGTGGAGGACGGCGAGATGGTGGTGCTGGAGCCGCACGGCGTCCGGCTGTACCGGGTGGCCGACGGCGCCGAGGTGGTGCGGCCGGCCCGCGAAGTCGCCGACGAGATGGGCGCTCCCGAAAAGGGAGGGTTCGCCCACTTCATGCTCAAGGAAATCCACGAGCAGCCCAAGACGGCGCGGGAGCTGATCCACCTGCTCGAACACGCCGAGCACCTCCCTGCCCTGGTGGAGCGGCTGCGCCGCGGCGGGCGACTGTACCTGGTGGCCTCCGGCTCGTCGTACCACGCCTGCCTGGTCGGCTCTGCGTTCTTCTCCCGCCTGGCCGGCACCCTCGCCCTTCCGGTGCTGCCGCAGCAGCTTATCGAGCAATACGGCGGCGCGCTGCGCAAAGGCGACGTGGCGCTGTACGTCTCGCAGTCGGGAGAAACCAAGGACGTCCTCAACGCGGTGGCCTTCGCCAGTGAGCGCGGCGTCACCCCGCTGGGCCTGGTCAACGTGCTGGGCTCCACCCTCACCCGCAAGACCGAGGTGTACCTGCCGCTGGCCTGCGGCTGGGAGATCTCGGTGCCCGCCACCAAGACCTACACCAATCAGGTGATCGCCCTGTTGGCCATCGCCGGGGCGCTGGCCGGCCAGCCGGTCCACCACCTCACCGACGCTCCGCGCTGGATCGAGCGCACCATCGACGCCACCGCCGCCGCCGTCACCGAGCTGGCGCGGCGCTTCGTCAGCTGCGACCGCCTCTTCCTGCTGGGCTACGGGCTCGGCCACGGCATCGCCCTGGAAGGAGCGCTCAAGTGCAAGGAGGTCACCGGCCTGCCGTGCGAGGGCCTGTTCTCCTCCGAGTTCAAGCACGGCCCCCTGGCCATGGTCGAGGCGGGCACGCCGGTGCTCTTCACCGCCTCTCCCTCCGGCGCCGACATGCTCACCAACCACATCACCGAAGTGACCTGCCGCGGCGGCCAGGCCGTCGTGGTGGCGGCGCCGCACGCCCAGCTGCAGGCCGAGGCCTCGCATTTCCTTCCCTTACCGGCCGCCAGCGACCTGGAGTACGCCGTCGTCGGCGCCATTCCCTTTCAGCTGTTCTCCTACGCTCTGGCCACCGCCAAGGGTCTCGACCCCGACTACCCCCGCAACCTCTCCAAGACCCTGACGGTGGACTGATGCGATAGTAATCGACACATTCGCTGCGCAACTGGAACAAAGCGCTGGAAAACACGGTCGAAACAGCGCCCCGTGACAGCATCTTTGCCACCTACATGGCAGTCTCGTTGCAAATGGAATTGAGTCCCCGTCTTGACAACAGCGATCGAACAGAATATTTTCAGTCCAAGGAGGATGAACCCAATGCGCAGTGCAGCATTCCTCGTGTGCTTATTAAGTGGCGCGCTCGCGGCTTTGACGGCCGTGGCGCCGCCGTCGTCGGCCTTCGCTGACGAGGACAAGGGACCCGTTTCTTCGCCGGCCGAGAATCACGAAGCCGTGCTGGCCTACTGGACGGCGGAGCGCATGGCGGCGGCCAAGCCCATGCCCATGCCGGAAGTGATTGACCACGAGGAGCTGAGGGGCGCGGCCTTTTCCCCGCAGCCGCCCCTCGGCAACCCCGGGTTCGCGCCGGGTTGGGACCCCAAAAGCGGCCTGGAGCCCCCCGATCCGCTGACCCGGTACGAGATCACCCCGGGGGATCCGGCGTTCGACTGGTACTGGAGGGAGCACGACGGCCGCCTGAAGGCCGCCGCGCCGGAGGCGTTCGGCTCACCCCCGGCCGACCCCGTCGACTACCCGGGCTACGGCAAGTTCGCGCGCTGGACCTGGTACGGCAACTACCTGACCTGGCCCACCTCGACCATCGGCAAGCTGTTCTTCACCGTTCCAGGACAGGGCAACTTCGTCTGTTCGGCGACCGCCATCGGCCGCAGCACCATCGCCACCGCCGGGCACTGCGTGTCGAGCCTGATCGGCGGCACGCCGACCTGGCACACCAATCATCTGTTCTGCCCGTCGTACTACAAGGCGGGGGGATCGGGCGGCAGCCACCCGTCCCGCGGATGCTGGTCCGGGGTGACAATCGTCACCAGCTCCCAGTGGCACAATTCTGCGAACTTCGACCGCGACTACGCCTGCATCGTCACCGCGACCACCGGCACGGTGCACAGCAACAAGCTGGGTAACGTCACCGGGTGGCTGGGGCGCGCCTGGAACTGGGGCGGTACCGACGCGACGCTGGCGTGGGGCTACCCCGCCGGGTCGCCGTTCCCCGGCTACCACATCATCACCGTGGCGGCCACCGAGTGGTATTCGGTGAACATGAGCAACGACGGCGAGACCAGTCCGAACCTTTCCTCCAAGTACATCGGCTCCGACATGACCGGCGGCAGCTCCGGCGGCCCGTGGTGGCTGGGCACCCGCCACGCCAACCCGGCCAACAACTACGCCGACACCGACGGCGTCAACTACACCGGCTGGGTGGGCGGCCCCTGGATCAACGGCGTCAACAGCCACAAGCGCTGCAAGACGTGGTGCGGCACGCCGCCCTCGGCCTCCAGCGGCACCTACTGGCAGGAGATGGGGTCGCCGCCGTTCACCAGCAGCGGCAGCGACGCCAACGACTCCGAAGATGTTTTTGCGCTTTGCCTCTCTCACGCCAACAACAATCCCTGAGGCCGCAAGGCCGAAAGGCGCGGCGGCGGGTCGCTTTCCGGGCGGCCCGCCGCCGCCTTCCCTGCCGGCGAGGGCGGATGTGGCACAATGACCGGCCATGCCCGAGCGCGACACGCCGTTGCACCGCCACATGTTCGCCCGCTTCCAGCGGGAGCGGGCGTGGTGGCGGCGGCTGGGGCGGGCCTGGGGGGCCTTCCGGCGGGAGTGGGCCGCCGCCGGGGTGTACGGGATGCGCTGGGGGGATCCGGAAACCGTGCCGCCGCTGGTGTGGGTCCGTGACCACTTTCTGCTCCCCTACGTACACCCCGAGCGGGTGGCGGTGGAGATCGGCCCCGGCGGGGGGCGGTGGACGTCGTACCTGTTGCCCTTCCGCCGGCTGTACCTGGTGGACTACGTGCCGGAGGTGCTGGCCGAGGCGCGCCGGCGCTTTCGCCGCTCCACCCACGTGGTCTTCATCCTCAACCACGGCGACGATTTTCCCGGCATCCCGGCGGCCAGTGTCGATTTCGTCTTTTCCTTCGGAACGTTCGTCCACCTCGAGCTGCCGATCATCGCGGCGTACCTCGCCAACCTGGCGACCATCCTCGCCCCGCAGGGGCAGGCGGTGCTCCAGTACGCCGACCAGACGAAGATCATGGCGCAAAACAACCCCGGCTTTGCCGCCACCACCCCGGAACAGATGCGGCACGCCGTCACCGCCGCGGGGTTCGAGGTGCTGGAGGAAGACCTGACGACGCTCTGGCACAGCAGCGTGATCCGCTTCCGCCCCGCCCACGCCGGTGAAGGGCGGCCAGCGCAGGGAGACACCCGCCGCCCATGAACGTCCTCCTGCTCGTTTACGACAGCTGCCGCTACGACGTGCTCTGCGCGGCCCGCACGCCGGTTCTGGATTCCTACTGCCGCGTCGAGCGTGCCCACTCCCCGGCCAACTTCACCTACCCCGCCCATCAGGCGTTTTTCGTCGGCATCCTCCCCCACGTGCCCGAGGACCTGCCGTACTACAACCGGTTTCGCAAGCAGTTGCTTGGGCTTGCAGCGGTGGGCGAAGGGCAGGTGGCCAAGGACGCCCTCCTCAAGGTGTCCTCGCCCTGGAACCTGGTGCAGGGGCTCAAAGAGGCAGGGTACCGCACGGTGGGCGCGGGAGCCGCCAACTGGTTCCGCCAGGACTCCCTCACCTTCGGATTCGAGCGCTTCCTGTTCACCGGCACCGACGCCCAAAGGCAGATCTCGTTCCTCATCGAGAACCTGCAAGGTGCAGAGAAGTTTTTCGGTTTCATCAACTTCGGCGAAACCCACGCGCCCTACAGCTTTGCCGGAAAGGCGGAGCCGTGCCGGGATCGGGTGCTGGCCCGCCTCATGCGCTGGCCCCCGGTGCCCTCCGGCCCGGTGGGGGCCGCCACCTGCGGCTTCCGCTGCCAGGTGGCGGCGGCGGAGTTTCTCGACAGTCACTTGCCGGCGCTGTTCGCGGCCCTGCCCGGCGACACGGTGGTGATCCTCACCGCCGACCACGGCGAGTGTTTCGGCGAGGACGGGTACTGGGGCCACGGGGTGCATCACCCGCTGGTGTACGAGGTGCCCCTGGCCATCTTCCGCCTCGACCGCACCCCTCTTTCCACGTGACCGCGACCATTCCTCCCCTCCCCCCCGCCCTCGCCCGCCACCTGCCCGACCCGGCCTTGGAGGCCATCCTGGCGCACATCCGCCGCGCCGAGGAGGAGTTTGCCGCCACCGTGGCGGGCACCACCAGCCGCGGCACCCCCTACACCTTCGGCGGGGTGAGGCGGGAGATCGCCGAGGGGCTTTACGCCCTGGTGCGGGAGATCAGGCCCCGGCGTCTGGTCGAAACCGGGGTGTGTAACGGCGCCTCCACCGCCGTGCTGCTCACCGCCCTGGAGCGCAACGGGGAGGGGCAGCTCGATTCCCTGGACTTCCCCGAGTACACCGACACCCCCTACGCGCCGGGGACCTTCTGGGAGGGCAAGCTGGGGGCGGCGGTCCCCCGCGGCAAGTCTCCCGGCTGGCTCGTCCCCACGCCTTTGCGGCGCCGCTGGCGGCTGCACCTCGGGCGCTCCCAGGAGCTGTTGGGCGACCTCTTGCAGGGACTGGGGAGCATCGATTTCTTCCTGCACGACAGCGAGCACTCCTACCAGTGCCAGAGCTTCGAGTACCGCCTGGCGTGGCAATACCTGCGCCCGGGGGGCGTACTGGCCTCCGACGACATCAGCTGGACCCCGGCCTTTGCCGAGTTCGCCGCGCGGGTGGGCCGGACCCCGGTGCACCTCCACCGCAAGGTGGCGTACTTGGTGAAGTGAGCCGAGGCCGGCCGCCGGCGCGCTATCCTTGCCAGCGTGCGCATCGTCGCGCTGCTGGCCGTCCGCAACGAGGAGCTGTACCTGGCCCGCTGCCTGGAGCACCTCTTGGCCCAGGGCATCGAGGTGCACCTCATCGACCACGGCTCCACCGACGCAACCCCGGCCATCGCTCGGGAGTTCGCCCGGCGGGGAGGGGTGACGGTGGAGAGCTTCCCCTACCGCGGCCTGTACGAGTGGGGGAAGATCCTCCAGAGAAAGGAGGAACTCGCCGCTCACCTACCCGCCGACTGGTTCATCCACCACGACGCCGACGAGATCCGCGAGGCTCCTGCCCCATGGCGCACCCTGGCCGAGGGGATCGCCGCCGTGGACGAGGAGGGCTACAACGCCATCGACTTCGCCGAGGTGGTGTTCACTCCCACCGGACCCGAGGAGTCCTTCGAGGGGCGGGACTACGTGGCGGAAATGCGCCACTACTACCCCTTCGCCCCGCGCCCCGAGCACCGCGTGAACGCCTGGAAGAACCTCGGGGCGCGGGTGGATCTGGCCTCCTCGGGGGGGCACCGGGTGCAGTTTCCCCGGCAGCGCCTGTATCCCCAGCCGTTCGTCCTCCGCCACTACGTGTTCCTGAGTCTGGCTCACCTCTGCCGGAAGTACGGGGAGCGCACCTTCGACCCCGCCGAGCTGTCCCGCGGTTGGCACGGCCAGCGCGCCGCCTTCCGCGCCGAGGGGGTGCGCTTCCCGCCGCGGGAGTTCTTCCAAGTTCTCGGCCCCGATGGCCGCTTCGACCTCTCCCAACCCCGGCGCAGGCACTTCTTCCTCGCTCGCCCCACGGCAGGTGAGGCCGGGGACCGATGACCGGCGAGCCCCTCCCCCTGCCCCCCGGCCTGCCCCCCGGCCCCCTGCTCATCGGCGCCACCGGCGGCTCCGGCACCCGGGCGGTGGCCCAGCTGGTGCACCGGGCCGGCGTGTGGATCGGGTCGGAGCTCAACGACTCCTGGGACGCCCTGCCGCTGGGGCTGTACTCCAACCGCTGGATCGACCGCTTCTGGAGCGCCACCGCGGGGTGGCGGCACCCGCTGCCCGCCGAGTTGCGGGGGGCCATGGCGGAGGACCTGGCGCAGGTGCTGCGCGGCCACCTGAAGCCCCTCCTGGAAGGGCCGGAGCGGGGGCGGTGGACCGCCTGGGGGTGGAAGGAGCCCCGCTGCATGTACCTGCTTCCGTTCTGGTGCTCCCTCTTCCCCGGTTTGCGCTTCCTGCACCTGCTGCGGGACGGCCGGGACATGGCCTTCTCCGGCAATCAGAACCAGCTCGCCAAGCACGGCGCCACGGTACTGGGGCCGGCGTGGGCGGAACGCTCCCAGCCGGAACGGTCCATCGCCCTGTGGGCGCGGGTGAACTCCCGGGTCGCCGCCTACGGCGAGAAAACCCTCAAGGAGCGCTACCTGGCGGTGCGCTTCGAGGCACTGTGCGCCTCCCCCGCCGAGGCGGGGGGACGTGTCCTGGCCTTCTTCGGCCTGTCGCCGGAGCTCGCCGAGAGGGCGGTGGAGGTCGTCTCGCCCCCGGCCACCGTGGGCCGTTTTCTGGGCCATGACCCCAAAGTGGTGGCCCACCTGGAAGCCATCGCCGCCCCCGCCCTGGCCCGCTTCGGCTACCCCGTGCCCTGGCGCTCCCGCCTGCGGGGGCTCCTGGCCAGCCTCCTGCGGTGAGGGCGCCCCCCCGCCGGAGCGTCAGCTCCCCTTGCGACGCAGCCGCGCCATGATGCGCCAGTAGCGCGAGGCCAGCCGCATCCAGGTCGTGTTGACCAACCGCTGGAGCTCTTCCTCCGCCCCCCGTCGGTGAGCCCGCTCGGCCTCCAGCTCCGCCCGGACCCGCCCCAACTCGGCGCGGGTGCGGTCCAGCTCCGTCGCCACGCCGGCCAGGCGCTGCTCCACCTCCACCTGGCGGGCCGTGGCCGCCGCCGCCGGCGGCGGGGCCTGCAGCTCCTCGCACCGCCGCCGCCACCCCTCCGCCCGCCGCTCCAGGTACTGGGCCACCGGCAGCGCCGCCGGCGCCCACCGGGCTCGCTCCTGCGCCACCTCGTCCAGGGCCGACCCGGGGTCCACCCCCTCCCGGTGCCAGCGGTCCACTGCCTGCCAGGCCCGCCGGACCCACCCCACCAGGGGCTCGGCCACCCCCACCCCCTCCGCCGGGTGGTGATCCAGCTCCCGCGCCAGCAGCGCCTCCACCCCCTGTTCCCCCGCCTCCCAGGCGAGGGGCAGCTCGAGGTCCCTCTCCACCCGGCCCAGCTCCCCCCGCCAGTTCTCCAGCAGCGCCCGGTACGACAACGGCGTGCGAGGCAGCCCCCGGGAGTGCCGTTCCGCCTCCAGCACGTGCTCCAGCCAAAGCTCGAACGCCTGCTCCCGGGGCATGCCGGTGCGCCGCCCGTTGGAGGCCGCCACCGCTCCGGGGTGGCGCAGGACCAGCACCGCCGTCGTCTTGACGCCCGCCCGCGCGAGCAACGGCACCCACAGCGGCAGCAGGCGGCACAGCCGGGGGTCCTTCACCCCCCACAGCGGCGCCCCGGTGAACTCCTCATTTAAAATCGCGGTCAGGCGGTCCCGCCAGGGCGCCAGGCGGCTCTCCCCCGCCCACCCTTGAGGCAGCGGCCGGGGATCGTCCCAGCCGGCACCCAGGGACGCCAGCAGCTCCTCGTGCAGCAGCATGACGCGGGTGTTCTCGAAGTACCCCTTGGGGTTGGAGGGTCCAGCCGAGGACACCGTGCGCCCCAGGGAAACCCCCAGGCACTGCAGGGCGCCGCTGGCCGCCGAGGTGCCGCTGCGGTGCATGCCCAGCACCAGCACCGCCGTGCTCCCCGCCAGGGAGGCGGGGGCGTCGTTCGCCGCCGCGGTGCGTGGATCCTCGCTCACTTCTTCCCCATGCGGAGCGGCATTGTAAACCACGGGTTTCTCGAAGCCGGACGCGCCGCTGGAGCGACGGCGGGGCCCCGGCACGGTCGGACGGGGCGCTCACTGCGCCGCACTCACGGGCGGCCGCGCCCCTGAACTCGCGAACTCGCCGTCGAGCAGCGCCAGGTCCACCTCGCCGATGAGCGTCAAGAATCCCGCCCGCACCGCCCAGGCCGGGTTGCGCAGCACCCGCTCGCGGTCGCCGAGCTCGAGCTCGCGCAGACCCACCTCCAGCCCGACGGAGCGATTGCGCCCCGCCCGCTTGGCCAGCAGCAGGGCCGCGTCGGCGAGGTGGACCACCTCCTTCCAGGAAAACAGCTCCGGCGCCCCCAGCGGGTAGCAGCAGTAGCCCACCGAACAGGTGATGGTGATGTACTCCTCGGTACGGGTCTTCAGGCGCTGCGCCTCCACGGCCAGCCGCAGGCGCTCCGCCACCGTCCACATGAACGCGCGGTTGATCTTGCGCGCCACCACCAGGAACTCCTCCCCGCCCCAGCGCACCACCGAGTCGGCGTCGCGCAGCGCCCGCTGCAAGGTGCGACCGGTTTCCACCAGCAGGCGATCGCCGATCTCGTGCCCCCAGCTGTCGTTGACCGCCTTGAAGTGGTCTAGATCCACCATGAAAAAACCCAGGGAGGAGTTGGCGTCCACCGCTCGCCGGTACCGCCGCGCCGCATCCAGCGACCGCCGGACGAGGGACACATCGCGGCGGGCGTGCTCTTCGACGAAGCGGCGGTTGGGTAGACGGGTCAGCGCATCGTGCATGGACAGCTCGTGCAGAGCGTGGTTGGCCTGCTCCAGTTTCCCCGCCAGCTCCTCGAGCTCCCGGGCGCGCGCCAGCGCCTGCCGCTGCAGCTCCCGAACCTCCTGGCGGCGGCGCTCCAGGCGGGGGATGCCCAGCAACGCGAAGAACGCCGCCCCGTACAACAGCACCTTGCGGCCCACCAGCTGCGCGAGCAGCACGCCGCTCACCTCACCCCCCAGCGCCGCCACCCCCACGTACGCGGCGGTGTTGGCCAGCATCACCGCTACCATGCCCCGCACCCCCGCCACGTAGGTGGCCGCGGCGGCGTTGGTCAGGTAGAATACAAACCAGAAGGACTTCACCCCACCGGACAGGAGAACCGCCCAGGAAACGATCAGCACGTCGGCGGCCATCCACAGAAAGCGCACCGGCACCCCCGCCAGCCGCCCGATGCCACGCCTGGCCAGGAAGAAGAAGAGCGCCGCCGAGGCGTCGGCCACGCCCAGAAACACGACCAGCCAACCCCAGCCGATGTCGATGACTCCCAAAAGCTTGCCGACGATACCCAGAGCCACGGCGGTGGTGTAGACGAGGGCACGGCTCTTTTGTACGATCGCATCGAAACGGTTCGCCCTGCCCGGCTTCTCTGTTGCCATCCTGATCCCTGATCCTACCCAAGTGTAGGCTCTGTCACGTCGGGATGGCAAGAGGGGGGCGCTGAGGGGCGCTCGCGGCGGTCGGCGCCGCGGCCTTAGGAGCCGGGGCGCAGGACGACGGGCACCAGGCGATCGCCGTCGGGGGTGGCCAGGCGCAGCTGCCCGGTCACCTCCACGCCGGCACCGCGCAGCAGCGCGGCGGCGGCGAGGGCGGCGGACGCCAACGACACCTCCGCCTCCAGCAGCACGTCCGAGCGCTGCCCGGCCCGCAGCCGGAAACCCGGGCGCTGCGCCGCCATCACTTCCTCTCCTCCCACCAACACGCGGTAATCCAGCCCCTTGACCACCACGTCGAAGGAGAAGGGATTCAGAATGTTGGCGAGCCCCCGGAAGGTCAGCATCAACCCCGACGGGGTCACCGACGGGCTGTCCAGACGGGCGTAGAGGGTGTGCAGGTCGTCCTGGTTGAGGATGAGCTGGGAGCGGTCGCCGGGATCGATGGTGCCCGCCACCGTCACCACCGTGCGGCCGCCGTCGCTCACCCCCTCCCAGCGCACTGTTAGGTTCTCCGCGGGCAGGGTGAGTGCCGACTCGGGAACGGCGCCCAGATCCACTTCGAAATGGATGAGGGTGTTCCCCGGCTGGTCGGTGGCCACCCCCGCAGTCGCCAGCGGGATGTCCTGTCCGGCGAGGAGCAAGCGGGCGCGAGTGAAGGCGCGACTGGTGCCCTGGGAGAGGGGGGTGGCAAACAGCGTCACCTTCAGGCGGCGTGCCTCGGGGACCTGCACCAGGACGCGCTGCAGGGAAAGCGCCCGCACCGCCGCCGGCTGGGTGGCGGGCGTCCTGGCTGGCTGGGCGAGCAACGTCGGCGCAGCTACCAACAGGCAAAGCACGATGAGCGGGCGGCGCATGACGGTCATCTCCTTCAGGTTGCCGATTCTAACCGCGTTCGACGGCTGCCGCGGTGTCCTCGCCCACCGGGGCGCACCCGGAAAGCTCCTCCAGCCACTCGGTGGCGTAGTTGGAGGTGGCCGGAACGATGCACAGAAACTCCACCTCTTCCAGCGAGCGGTTGGCGTAGGCGTGGACCGTGCCGACCGGTATGAACACCGCGTCGCCGGGCCGTACGACCCGCTCCACGCCATCCAGGGTAAGCACCATCTCGCCGCGCACCACCACTTGTTGGTGTTCGATGTCCTCGTGCCGATGGGCGGGGATACGACCCCCGGGGGCCAGCGTGAAACGCCTGGTCACGTAGCGCACCGCACCCCTCTCCGGCCCGATGAGCACGGCCATGCGAGCCCCCTGTGCTTTTTGAACCGGCTGCTCCGGTGCCTCCTGCTGCGGCACCACGGCCCATCGTCGCCCCACGCTCATGCTTTCCTCCACTTCGCCATGACCGCACCCCCCGCCATCTCGAGCCCGCTCACCATTTGGAATACCCGGCCCTGCCGAGCTCTCCGCAACCTTTCCTGCCGGGTCTAGGTGCGCGCCGGCGCCACCGTCCATGCTCCCATCGCCACCCGCCGGCGTCCAGAGGCGGGCACCCCTAGAAAGCTCCCCTGCTAGACTCTACGGCCTTGGGGAGGGGCCGATGGCCAACGATCGCAAGATACTGCACGAGTTCAAACGCAACCCCGAGGAGACCCTACGCGTCTCCCTGTCCACCTTCAAGGGCCGCACCTACATCGACGTGCGGCTGTTTTACGAAGACGCCAACGGCGAGCTGCAGCCCACCAAGAAGGGGATTACGGTGACCCCCGAGCTGTGGGACGAGTTCCGCAAAGGGATTGCCGCCGCCGAGGAGGCGCTGACCGAGGCCAACCTCTGGCACCCCTCGGCCGAGGGCTCGTGAGCGGGACCCTGCCGTGATCCCCGCAAGGCTGGCCGAGCGAGGCAATCCCCAGGCCGGCTTTTTTTGGGAGCCACCCTTCCCCCCAAGCGTGATGAGGGCGCCGCGTCGCTGCAGCCCTGCCGTACCGCACCGCTGCGGGAATCCCTCCCGGGTTTCCGACGTACCACAGTAGCGTGAGCGAGAGCTGGAGGTTCGCCGTGTTCTTCGTTACCGTGCTTTCCATCTGGACCGCCATGCACGCCTACGTGCTGGCGCGCCTGTGGCGGCTGCCGGGCCTCGACTCTCCCCTCGCTCACCGCCTCCTGCTGGTGGTCTTTGCCCTCCTGTGGCTGGCCTATCCCGTGGCACGGGTGCTGGAGCGCCGGGGCCACGTCACCCTCGCCCACCCCTTGGAGTGGATCGGCGCCGCCTGGCTGGGCACCATTTTTTTTCTGGTCGTCTGCCTTTTCTTCGGCGACCTGGTCACCGGCTTCGGCCGGGTGTGGCCGACAGCCGCCCTGCCGGCGCGCACCACCGCGGTGGGCGCAGCCCTGCTTTTGGCCACCATCGCCCTGGTGCAGGGAACGCGGTCGCCGGTGGTGGAAGAGGTGACCATCACCTCGCCGAAGATCTCTCCTGACCAGAATGGTCTTCGGCTGGTTCAGCTTTCCGACCTGCACGTGGGGGCGCTACTGAACTCCAAGTGGTTACAAAAAATCGGGACGCAGGTGGCGAACCTCGAGCCGGCTGCGGTGGTGATCACCGGCGACCTGGTAGACGGCAACGCCCGCCGGGTGGCCCAGGTGCTGCCCGAGTTGCAGGAGTTCACCGCGCCGCTGGGGGTGTGGGCGGTGACCGGCAACCACGAGTACTACGCCGGCCTGGAGGCGTCTGTCGAGGTACTGCGCCAAGCAGGGTTTCACGTGCTCCGAGATGAGTGGGCGGAGCTGGTGCCCGGCGTGGTCCTCGCCGGGGTGGACGATCTCACCGCCCGACGCCAGTTCGGCGACTCGCGCGACCCGTTGCCGGCGACGCTCGCCGGCCGCCCCCCGGGGTTGACGATCCTGCTCAGCCACACCCCTTGGAAAGTGGAGGAGGCCGCTGCTGCCGGCGTGGACCTCATGCTCTCCGGACACACCCATGCGGGTCAAATCTGGCCTTTCAACTACATCACCGGCCTGCAGTACCCCTACATGGAGGGGCGCTACCAGGTGGGTGGAATGACCCTGTACGTCTCCCGCGGAACCGGCACCTGGGGCCCCCGCATGCGCCTGCCCCGCGCCGCCGAAATCACGGTGATCACCCTGCGCAGCGCTCCCTAACCGCGGTAGGAAGCGACCAGAATCGTCACATCGTCGTCCGGATCTCCGCCATGCCGATGGTTGGAGGCGGCGATCATCAGCCCTTCGGCGATGGCCGGCGGCGCCAGGCCGGCGCGGGCCTGCAGAGCCTTGCGCACCCCCTCCTCGCCGAACATCGACCCGTCCGGGGCAAACGACTCCACGATCCCGTCGGAGTACAACACCAGGGCGTCGCCCTTGCCCAGACGCAGCACCGACGTCTCCCACTCGAGCCCGTCCAAGATGCCCAGAATGGCGCCGCCGGGGGGAACCAGCTCCACGTGGCCGCCGCGGCGCAGCACAGCCGCCGGGCAATGGCCGGCGTTGAGCACCTCCGCCCGGCCGTCCGCGGCAATCAGCGCCATCGCCAGGGTGAGGAAGCGGTTGCCGGGGTTGAATCGCGCCAGGTTGCGGTTGAGGGCGTGCGCCAGCTCGTTCAACGGCACCCCCAGGTCGTGCAGCATGGCCAGCAGTCCCTGGGCCATGGCCATGATCAGCGCCGCCGCCACGCCCTTGCCCGCCACATCGCCCACCGCCACAGCGAGGGTGCCGTCGTGCCGGAGGAAGCCGTGGTAGAGGTCACCCCCCACCGTGCGCGCCGCGGCGGAGAGGGCGCATACATCACAGAAGGCCGTCCCCGGAGGCTGCTGCAGCAGCGCCCGCTGGATGGTGCGGGCCAGCTCCATTTCGTGCTCGATGCGCGCCTTGGCGCGGGATTCCCGGTACAGGCGGGCGCTGTCGATGGCCACCGCCGCATCGGCAGCGAGGGACTCGAAGACGGCCAGCTCCTCGCTGCGAAAGCTGGTGGCCACCCCGCGGCGCTCCAGCAGGATCCCCCCCAGCACCTCCACTCTGGCGGCGAAGGAGGAGTCCCGGCCGCCGGTCCCCAGGTGACGCCGGGCCACCAGCAAAGGGGTCGCTACCGCCGAGGTAAACCCCCGGACAATCGCCGACATGTCGGGGTTGGTCCCCGCCTCCGCGGTGATGGTCCGACGCTCGGCCATGGCGCGATCCAGGAGCGTGCTCTCCTCACCCCAGCTGGTTTCCGACTGGTGGGCCGGGTGCACGGCGGCGATGCGCCGCTGCCCCTGCTCGTCGCGGAGCACCACGCACCCCTGATCGGCGGCCACCAGGCGGACCGCCGCCTGCAGCACCACCTCCAGCACCTCCGACAGGACCGTCGTGGAGTTGAGGGTGCGCGCCACGTCCAACAGCATGTTGAGGTGGCGGAAGGTGTCCGCGCCGGCGGCCAGGGCGGCGCGGCCCAGGGCGCTGGACGCACCGTCGATTTCCACCGAGTAGGCGGCGCGCACGCCAAAGCGCAGGGAGTCGCCGGGCAGCACCACCTGGCGCTCGACGCGCACCCCATTGACGTACGTCCCGCCCGAGGAGCCGGCGTCCTCCACCACCAGCTGGCCATCCTCCACCCACAGATAGGCGTGTCTCCTCGAAACAGTCGGATCAGCAATAACCAAGGCGCACCCCGGATCGCGGCCCACCAACACCCGCTCGCTTGCAATCCGCAGCCGCTCCAAGGCGGGCGCCCCCCGCAAGCCCACCATCAGAGCCTCACCGACACTGGCCTTTGACATGGCCATCGGATCTTAGCAGAGGATCAGGACGTGCTACACTTCGCCAGTGCGGCGAGCCGCCATGCGTACGGTCAGCTATCTGACGGAGAGCAATTTTCCCCCCCGACTCCGGCATGGACGCTTTCCCGGCCGCATCCTGCGCAACGTCCGCTCGCGCTGGCACTCCGAGTCGGAGCTGCCGCTGGTGCGCATCGTCACCCTGCGGCACCCGGCCCTGCCCATCGAGTTCGAGGGGCTGCGCCTGGTGCAAGTCTCCGACGTCCACGCCGGCACCTACATGCCCCCGTCCCGCCTGGCGCGGGTGCGCGAGCTGGTCGACGCTTTGGCTCCCGACATGGTGGTCTTCACCGGGGATCAGCTCGACCGCCGCGACGTCGACGCGGACATCTTCGTGCACGGCTTCGCGGGGCTCGACGCCCCCCTGGGGGTGTACGGCGTGCTGGGCAACCACGACCACATGGCCGGGGCGCAGCTCGCCATCGAGGCGCTGACTGCCGTGGGTATCACGCCGCTGGTCAACCGCGCCGCCCTGCTGGAGCGCGGGCAAGCCCGCCTGCTGGTGGCGGGAGTGGACGACGTGGACGCGCCCCCCGGGTGGGGGCCGCAGTTCGGCGTGCTGCACACCACCCCGGCTGACCTCCGCCTGCTGCTGTGCCACCAGCCCAACGGATGGCCACGCGGCATCGAGCAGGGGGCGGAGATCACCCTCTCCGGCCACACCCACGGCGGCCAGATCACCCATCCCGGCGGCCGCCTCAACCTCGCCCGCCTGGCCACCCCCTTCGTCGTCGGCCCCTACGTGCGCGACGAGGCCATCCTCTTCGTCTCCCGGGGCGTGGGGGTAAGCGGGATACTGCCGGTGCGCTACGGCTCTCCCCCGGAGATCGATCTCATCACCCTGCGCCGCGGCCTCGTCGCGGCCGCCGCGTGACCCTGTTTGCTGGGCAATATCGCACGTTGAAAACATGACAATCTCAATTCTCGCGGCGTAGATTGGGCTCGCAAACCCTCCGAAAGACGCCTCAGCCATGCGTCGCCCTTCCCTATGTGCATGTCTGTTTTTGCTTCCCGCCCTCGTCACGGGCGCTCCCTCTGCCCACTCCCACGGCAGCGCCGCGGATCTCCCGGCGCGCTGTCCACCCGAGATGCTGCAGCGCGCCCAGCCCGCGCTGTTGGCGGAGGCCTTGGCCGGTCGCGTGAGCCCGGAGGAGTTCGCTGCCATCATCGGCGCGCCCCTCCTCCCCGCCGGATCGGCCGAGGAGATCGCCGCGTCCGCCATGAACACGCCGCTGTACCAGAAACAGTTCATCAACCACCGGTTGACCCACTACTACGTCATCCCGGGCGCCATCGACGGGGATCGCGTCGGCGAGGCGGACATCGACGGGCGCTGCTCCAATCAGAAAATGACCAACAGCTCGTCGGCGCCGTCCATCGACGTCAACTACTGGACCGATTCCCAGGGGCGGGTGCAGACTTACTCCCGGAACGGTTACAGCGAATACGTTAAGACTCCCACCGGCTACTGCTAAAACTACGATCACACGGACCTCACCCGCTATTTCGTCACCTGGATCTTCGCCCCCTCGGCCCGCAGCGGCCAAGTGTGGGTGGGGGCGCACGACTACTTCAAGCTGTGGGTCAACGGCGCCCTGGTGCTGCAGCGCACCAGCGGCGGCGCCAGGACCTACACCGCCGACGAGTACAAGGCACCGGTCAACCTCCGGCAGGGGTGGAACCTCCTCGTCTTCAAGCACCCCTTCCCCAAGCTCGGATCTTCCAGCTCCTCCAACCCCGACGATGTGACCAAGTCGTTCTCGGTGCGCTTCGTCACCGATGCCGCCGGCACCCCGATGACCGATCTGCAGGCGGCGTTCGACCCCAACTGCACCGACACCGGCAGCAGCGCCGGTATCTACAGCCGCGTCTGGGCGCCCAACATTGCCAAGCTCGCAGGCGCCGGGGGCAGTCAGTGGCGAACGTTCCTGTCGGTGTTCAACGGCTGCCACATGCCCTGTTGCCACCTCTTCCACTACAAGGAGGGCAACAACAGCGGCACCCCCAGCGCCAGCAAGCAGCTCGTGGTCGCGCCGTAGGCACCCAGATGTTGGACAACACCCTGGAGTCGCTGTTCGGGGTCACAACAAGCGAGAAAGGGTTCTTCCTGGTCTTTTAGCAGTTCCACTACTTCTACCACCTGCGCGGCAGCTACCGCTGGCTACAGCTGAAGGTGTACAACCAGGCCTCCTCCAGCACCTGCGGCATGGACGTCCCCTTCCTTTACCACTGCGACACCGCGAGCACCTCCCGCTTCGTTGCGGTGCCCGGCGGGCAGGGGCGGATCAACCTGGGGTACATCCCCCGCCACAACGCCGGGGCGCGAACCTCCATCAAGGTGACCGCCGCGCCGGATGGCAGTCCTTCACAGGTGACCAAGACCTACGGCCCCTCGAGCGGCTACTTCCAGATCAACGACGTGCTCACCGACATGGGGTTGACCCCGGCCCAGGCGGCCAACGTCGGCCTGTGGGTGCAGCTGGTCTCACCCGACACCAACACCTCGTACTTCGCCTACATCACCATCAACGACGGCATCCCGGCACAGGGCAAGCCGGGCACCTCCGACCCTCTCATGCGACTGCCCAACTCTCTCGCCACCATCCCCCCCAATCTGCAGTAGGAACACTTCCTCTGCCGGGCGGCGGCCGGGCTGCCGCCCACCGCCCGCTGGGAGCGCCTTACCCCCGCGGCCACAGCCAGCCGAACACGCCGGCGGTGAAAAGGGCGTAGATCAACCCATCGATGGTGCTCTTCAGGGAGGTCACCCAGGAGCGCTTGTACCAGATGGACATCTCCCACAGCGCCAGGGAGTACCCCAGGAACGCCGTCACCCCGACGAAGCGAAACACCTGCAGGTAGCTTGCCCCGGGCGGCAGCGCCCGCCCCGCCACGTAGGCGGCGAACACCCCGACGATGAGCGAAAAGAGGAACCACAGGGCCAGACTGGCGCCCATTCCCGAGGCGCCCGAGGGCATGACGGTCATCATCAGCACCGGCCCCCGCTTGAGTTTTTCCTCGAAGGCCGGCGATGTCCGCTCGGCCATGCTGGAAGCCCGCGGCGCCATGTAGTCCCCCGGCGGGATGCGGAAAGGCCGCAGCGCATCCAGCACCTTGTCCTCCTCCGGCAGTCGCCGGTAATCCCCCTTGTGCCAGGGCGTTGCCATGTGGATGATGGAGCTCAGGATAAACACCGCCACCGCTGAGAGCAGCACCGGCAGCCACAACGCCTCAAATCCCACCATTTCTCTTCCTCCTGGGCGACCGGCACTGGGGGCGGCCGCTCCCTGTCGTGATCGAGAACCTGTCGCAGAGAGTAGCACAGGATCCACCCACTGCGGGGAGCGAGAGGGAACCGTTACCATACAAGGGTGGTCGTGGCTCGTCGGCGACGCTGGCGCCGGGCGCTGCTCCTCCCGGCGGTGCTCCTCCTCCTGGTGGGGGTGGGGGTGCTGGGGGCCCTCCTCGCCTGGCGCAGTGCCGGCGTGCGACGGGCGGTGCTGGCCCGGGTAGCCGCGACGCTTCAGCAGCGCACCGGTCTGGAGGTACGAGCCGAGGACGTCGTCGTGCGTCCCCTGGCACGGGACTTGGCGCTCATCGGGGTGCGGGCAGGAATGCCCGGGGCGGCGCCCGCGCTGACCATCCAGCGGGCGCAAGTGACAGTGGAGCTGGCCTCCTTGTGGCGGGGCACGCCGGTGATCCGCCTGCTCTCCCTCGAGGGCCTAAAGCTGGACCTGTCGGCACCGCTACCGACCCTGCCCACGCCCCCCCGAGACAGCCCGCCCGCCGGGTTCCCCCCCCTGGTAGTGGAACGACTGGTGGTTGTCGATGCCGCCATCTCGGGCGGTGAGGTCCCGAAGGCACTGCGCGCCCAGCTGCGCTCCTGGCGGGCGGAGGATATCGCAGTGGAGGGCTCCTTCCGGGACGGCACGGCCCGGCTCGCGCTCCACCTGGACCAGCTCCTGCTGGACCGGCCAGGGGTCGGGGAGCAGCGCTTTGCCCTCACCGCCCGGGCCGAGGTCACACCGGGGGGGCCCTGGCGAGTGGAACAGGGGTCTCTCCGGGGGCCGGGCCTCGAGGTCACCCTCACCGGCGACGGGAACCTCGCCCCCGGCGGGCAGCACCAGGCCCGATTCCAGCTCCTCGCCACCCCCGCTGCCCTCGCCCCCGAGCTGGAATTGGGGGGGGAGCTGGAGATCGAGGGTGAGCTCTTTGTCCCTGCGCCCCGCGGCACCTTGCGACTGCGGGCCACCGGGGTGTCCCCGGCGGCGGCACGCCCCTTTCTGCCACCCGACCTTGGCGGGGACCTCGCACTTTCAGGGACCCAGGTCGATCTTACCCTCACGGCGTCCTTCGCCCTCCCCGAGGGGGCAGCGCCCCGGGGGGAAGGCGAGGCCACCGCGCTCTGGCGGCGAGGCGAGGAGGGCCTGCTGACGGTGCAGGCGCAGGGGAGCGTGGCGGAGGGCACGGCGGCCATCATGGTGGACGCGACTCTGCTGCCCGCCTTGCCGGGGCGGCGGCGGCTGCACGGGCGCGTGGCCCTGGCCGACTTGTCCGCTCCCGTGGAGGCGCACCTGGACGGCCTCACCCTCGAGGTGGAAGAACCCGAGGTGGCGCAAGCGGTGGCCGAGCTGCGCCGCCGCTGGCCCGGCCTGGTGCCTGCCCCGCCCCCCCAGGTGCCCCTGCGGGGGGGCCTGCAGCTCTCCGCCCGCCTGGACGGCGCCGCCGTCGACCCCGAGGTGCGGGCGAGGGCGACCTGGCACCCCGGCCCGGGGCAGCTGGTGGAGGTGAGCGGGCAGGGCCGCCCCGCTGCCCTCACCGGCGAGGTGGAGATCCAGGCTGACGCCCTGCGGCTCGAGCCGCTCGCCGAGGGCGTCACCGGCACGGTGTCGGCCCGGCTTCACGTGAGCGGCACTCCCGGGGATTTCCTCGCCCGCTTCACCCTGGACGCGGCGGCGCTGGGTGCCGGCGAGCCGGTGGTGGACTACCTGCACCTCGCGGGCGAGAGTGACGGGCGGGAGCTGCGCCTGGATCGCCTGGCCGCCCTGCTGGGCGAGCGGTTCGCCGCCGGCACCCTCACCGCCTCGCTTTCCCCGCCCATCACCCACGTCATGTCTGATCTTGAACTTCGAAGGCCGGCCCCGGGCGTCGACGAGGCCCAGGTGCAAGTGCACCTCGAGAACGGAGTTCTCGAAGTGGCGGTGCCCCGCGCCGACACGGTGACCGGCCCGGCGTGGCTGGCGGCCAGCGTGCCCCTGGGCGCCCTGCGGCCCCTGCTGGGCGAGGCCCTGGATCGGCTACCCGTCCACCAGCAGGACGGCCCCGTGGTTCTCCAGTTCGCCCTCCCCTCCCTGGACAGCTGCGCCCTGGCTTCCCTCCTTCCTGATCTGGACCGGCCCGAGCGACTGACCGCCGGCATCACCGCCGCGGCGGTGCTCGATCCCGCCAACCCCACCTCCGCCACGGGGGAAGTGATCTTCTCGCGACTTCAGGTGGACGGTCGCCAGGGGGCGCTGGCGAGGGCCGAGGAGGTGCGGCTGGCGCTGGACGGCCATCGCGCCACTCTGGCCCCGGTGGCCCTCACCGCCGCCGGCACCACCCTGGAGGTGGTGGGCGAGGCGACCCTGGCGCCCGGCTGGCGCCCAGCCGAGGATCCGCCCATCGCCGCGGTGCAAAGCCTCGCCGGCCGGGCGCAGGGCACCTTGGAGGCGGCCCTCATGCAGCCGTACCTGGCCGGGGCGGCGGCCAGTGGGCCGGTGCACCTGGACGCCCAGCTCTCCGGGACTCCCGCCTCTCCCCGCGCGGGGCTTACCCTGGACGCCTCCGCCGCCAGCTTCTTCTGGCCTACCCCCTACGCCGCCCGGCTGGATGGGCTCAAGGCTGACGCTGGCATCACCGCCACCGGCGACGCCCTCTTTTCTGCCAGTGGCACCCTCAACGGCGGCCGGCTGGGGGTGGTCGGATCCAGGTCGGCCGACGGCCGCAGCGAAGCCCAGGTGGAGCTTGCCGGCACCCGCTTCCGCCTGGATTTCGGGGTGCTGGTGCAGCTGGACGGCCAGCTGGTGGCCGAGCTCCCCCCCGAGGGGCGCAGCCGCATCCACGGCACGATGACGGTGTCCCGCGGCCGCCTGGACCGCCCCCTGTCCCTGCGCCACGAGCTGCTGCCCTTCCTCCTCGCCCCCTCCACCACCGCCGGCACCGCTGGGGGCGAGCTGGACCTCATCGATCTGGACATCGCCGTGCGCACCGAGGACGGCGTACGGGTGCGCAACAACCTGGCCGACCTGCGCCTGCGCTGGGACGACCTGTTCATCCGCGGCACCGCCTGGGCCCCCCATCTGGAGGGGGTGGTGAGCGTCGACCCCGGCGGACTGGTGCGCGCCCTGGGCCAGACCCTGCGCCTGGACCGGGCGATCGCCACGTTCACCGGAAATCCGCTCACCGACCCTCAGTTGGAGGTATCCGTCACCTCCTCCCTGGACGATCCCAGCATCGGACGGGGCAGCGCCGGAGCGCTGGCTCTGCTGGAGGCCGACGCCGGCCCGACGGGGGCCGGGCTGGAGGCGGCCCTGGCCACCGCGGCGGCCGGAGCCGTGGGAGGCACCATCGCCTCCTCCTTGTCCGAATCGCTGGGAGGGGCGGCGCGCATCTCCTTGGAGCCCGTGCTCGTATTCGGAGAAGCCGACCCCTCGGCCCGCCTCACCGTGGCCCGGGACGTGAGCCCCACCGTGGCCTTTGCCGTGTCGCTGGATCTGCGCAATGCCGAGCGGCAAACCTATCTGCTCGACCTGCACAACCTCCCTCGCCTGCCCACCCTCACCGCCCAGATCTTCACCAACGACGAGGGCAACAGCGGCGCCACCCTGCAGCAGGCCCTGGAGCTGGGCGGCACCCGTCGGCGCCAGGAGACCCCCCGCCCCGCCCTGCGCCGCCTCGTCCTGGAGACACCGCCCGAGCTGCCGCGCGGCCGCCTGCGCCGGACGATGGGCCTGGCCCGCGGCGACCTTTTGCCCGAGGGGGTGGAGCTGGATCTCGAGCTGGAACTGGAGTACCAGCTGCGCCAGCTGGGCTACCCCGACGCCGACGTCCAGGTGGAGGCGCGGCCGGTGATCGGCCGTCGGGCGCGCGTCGACCTGCACGTGATCATTGACCCCGGGGCCCCGGTATCCATTGCGTTCGCCGGTGAGCTGCCCCCCGCCGGCGCCCGCCCCCTCATCACCTCGCTCTACCGCGCCGGCGTCTGGGAAGCCCAGTCTCTCGAAGAGATGCGCCTGGCGGCGGTGCGTGTGTGGCGCAGTCTGGCCTACGTGGAGCCCCAGGTCACCGTCACCGCAGCGCCGGCCACGCCCCAACACCCGCGCACCGTCACCATCGCCAGTACCCCGGGACGGCGCCTGGACTCCCTAAAGCAGACTCACGTGGCCGGGGTGGAAGACGACGTAGAGCCTCACCTCCTCGCCGCCTTTGCCGGTACCGTGGAGCTGATGGAACTGGCCGCCGGGCTGCCGGAGGCGGACCGGCGCCTCCTCGCCACCTTGGCGACGCTGGGCTACCCGGCGGGCCGGGTGCTCGGCCGAACCCTGGACGAAAATGGGGAACGACTCACCGTCACCGTGGATCCCGGCCCCCGCCAGCACCTCGTCAAGGTGCAGGTCGTCGGTGCGCGCCAGGAGGATCTTGCTCACCTGGAGACGCTTGTCGGGTTGACGGCGGGTGGTCCGGCGCGCCGCGATGAGGCGGCAGCGGGAGCGGTGCGCATCGCCGAGTGGTACCGGGCCCGTGGCCATCCCGACGTGCAGGTGCGGCCCGAGCTCACCCCGGATCCCGTCGACCCCCTGGCGATGACGGTCACTTTCGAGATCTCGCCGGGGTCCGCCTTTTCTGTGGCGGCGGTGGAGCTGGCCGACTCACGGCGCACCTCGCCGGCCATTGCCCTTCGGCTGGCCGGGGTGAGGGTGGGTGAGCCCCTGCGCCTGGACGTGGTGCGCGAGGGTCGCCGTCGCCTGCTGGGCACCGGGCTGTTCGCCGGCGTCACCGACGAGGTGGTGCGAGACCCGACCGGCGCGGCCACCGTGCGCTACCGGCTGGAGGAGCGCCCGCCCATCTCCCTCGCCTACGGGGTGCGGTGGGAGTCCTCGCGGGGAGCCGCGGGGGTGGTGGACTACCTGGACCGCAATCTGTTGGGGCGAGCCCTCACCTTCGGCGCCCGCGGTCTGTTCGACTCCACCACCCGCGCTGGCCGCCTCTACCTCAGCGCCCCCGACCTCCTGGGCACCGGAGTCCTCTCGGAAACCTACCTGGAACTGCGGCGGCGCATCACCCCGGGCGAGGAGTTTCTGCCCGAACTGGTCGAGGACTCCACCCGCTTCACCTTCCAGCTCTCCCGGCCACTGGGCAAGCACTGGCTGGCGCGCACCTACGGCCGCTGGCAACGGACCCATCTGTTCGAGCGCACCGACTTCTTCCCTCTGGACATCACCCTCACTCTGCCCTACCTGGGGGCGGGCCTGGCCTACGACTCCCGCGACGACAGGGTTCTGACCCGCCGCGGTCTGCTGGCCAACCTGGATCTCTCCGGCACCGGCAGCGCCCTCGGTGCCGATCTGGCCTTCGAGCGCCTTTTCGCCCAGGTGGCCTCCTTCCTGCCCGTCGGGCGCCTGGGCGGACAGAACCTCACCTGGGCCTCCTCCCTGCGGCTGGGGCTGGCGCGCACCGGCGGCGGGCAGGAGCTCATCCGCTCGGAGCGCTTCTTCGCCGGGGGGGAGTTCTCGGTGCGCGGCTACCCCACCGAGAGCCTGGGGCCCCGGGAGGACCTGGGGTTCACCACCCGCCCCCTGGGGGGCGAGGCGCTGCTGGTGCTCAATCAGGAGCTGCGCTTGGCCCTGCCGTGGGACCTCACCGGCCTCATCTTCGTGGACGCCGGACAGGTGTGGGAGTCGGCCTCGGCCATCGACCTCGGGAAGCTCTCCCTGGCCACGGGGCTCGGCCTGCGGGCCGCCACTCCCATCGGCGTGCTGCGCCTGGACGCCGCCCTGCCCCTCGACCGTCGCCCCACCGACCCCCGTTACAAGCTCTACGTCGGCTTCGGCTCGGTGTTCTGAGAAGGCCCTTGGCGCCCCACTCACCCGGTCGACGTAGTCACGAATTTTTCAGCGATGAGCCAGGAGAGGTGCCTGGAAAGGCAGGAGGCGGCGGCTTGGGGGCCGCCGGCGCCACGGAGTTGGTGGTTCAAACTTTGTGGGGTCTTCACGATGGGAGGGCTGCATTGCAGTTGACAGCGGCGCGATGCGGGCGAGGAGGCTCGCCAAGCGGTCTCGCTAGCGACCGCCGGAGGACCAGGCGGAGGACCGCTGGGCGGCCCCCGGAACCGAGGATGCTGCCGACTTTTAGGGTAGTGTCCCGAACCGTGCTGAACCGGGGGGCGTGGTCGAGCCGGATGCCCTGTTTGAACTGCGCTAGAAAATTGAACAGCACGCAGAGGAGGCGGAAGAGCGCTGCGACGCCGAAGAAAGAGGGAGGGCAGAAGCCATCGGCGCTGAGGTCGTAGTTCAGCTCGTTGCGGCGGTTTTCGCCGTCGGCGCCGCCGTTGTCAAACCTCCAGACCTCCTCGGGAGGGTCGCTCATTGGAGAGATGCCCGCGTGGAAAGCGGAGTCGGGAAGGTCGAGTAGTCGGCCCCCCCAGCCCTCGCCTCTTCGACGGATCTGCTCTGTCAAGGCGACCAGGCGAGGGGGTTTTTCCTAGCTGTACGCCTGGTATGGGATGGCGGCAACCTCGAGTCCGTCACCGAGAGGGCGCCACGCGGTGATACCGGCGATCTCTCGCCGCACCAGGCGGTTCATCCTGGCCACGACGGCACAGGGCAGTCCTCGGCGATCGAGCTCGTCCCAGAAGGCCTTTTCGCCAAGGCCGGAATCTGCTCGCACCGCCCTCGGTAGTTGACCTGCCTCTGCACCAAGCCCCCGGCCCACCGCGTCAGGCTCACCCTGGAGGCGATCCACCGGACCCTCAAAATCCTTTTCATCACCGGCATCCGCAGGATTTCTTGCTCCAGCGCCCGGATGTCGGCCTCGATCTCCTCCAGGGGCCGGGACGGCGTGTAGCGGTAAAAGTAGCGGTTGAAGTTGAGCCCGTAGCCGACGACGCCGACCTCTCCGTGATTCTTGCCAGAATCTCGACCTCCCGCCGCGCGGCCTGTTGGGGGGGTGAAAGTCGTCCACGGTGGGGACGCGGTTGATTCCCGCCGCCGGTTGGCTGACGCCCGCCGCCGTCAGCGGCGGGCGGCGTTCAAGATGGCCTGCGCCCGCGAGGCCTCCGGAGCGTTGGAAGCGAGCGCCAAAAAGCGGCTCATGTCGTTGATGAGCACGTCCTTGCGGTTGAGTTTCTCGGCCGCCAGGCCACGGTAGTAGTAGGCGTAGGCGATCCCCTTGTTCTGATCCAGCGCCTTGGAGAGGGCATCGAAAGCCTCCTGCCACTTTCCCTGGAAGGTCTGGGTCACCCCCAACTCGTAGAGCGCCATGGTGTCCTTGCCCTCGCTGAGCTCCACCAGCTTGGCCAGGGCAACGGCGGCCTTGTCGAACTCGCGAAGGCGCTGCTGCGCCCGCGCCAGCTGGAAGAGGGCGCGGGTGTCTTTCTCGTCCTCCTTCACCGCCTCCTCGGCGAGCCGGGCAGCCCGGCGGAAAGCGGCGGTGGCGTCATCGTTGCGCCGCACCAGCAGGAGGGTGTCCCCCAGGGCAAGCTGCAACCCCGCATCCGACGGCGCCAGTTTGGCGGCCGCCTCCATCTGCCTGACGGCGTCGGGGTACTTCCTCTCCTGCACCAGCACCTGGGCGAGGGCGGCGGCCACGGCGGCGTTGTCGGCGGCCTTGTCCTTGATGGGATCGAGGGCCTCCCGGGCCTCTTTGGTTTGCCAGCCCAGGAGCTTCTCGTTCGCCGTGCTCACCGCCTTGACCACCGGATCCACCGGCGGCTCCTCGGCGGTGACGGCGACGGCGAGACCTGCGAGGGCGATCAACCCACTGGCGGCAACACGGCGAAGTGTCCAGGTCATGGCGTCCTCCTTCCCGCACCCTGACAGGGTGCACTTCACCGGTACAGCAAGAATCGGGCCAGGCGACCGGCGTTCCTACTGGTCTTGCCGCTGGGCCCGCAGCTGCTGCATCACCTCCCTCTGGGCGCTGTAGCGGGCGCGGATATCGATGTACTCCCGGTGGGACACCTTGAGCTCGGTGGCGATCTGCCGGATGCGCTCCTCCTCCACCACGGCGATGGAGCCGTCGGCCGCCGCCACGGCAAAGGCACAGTGGAGCAGCTTCTCGATCTGCTCGCGGCTGGCGATGGCGGCGAACTCCCTGGTGAGCAGGAAGTTCTCCGTGCCGCCGAAGAGCACGTTGCGCTCTTTGGCGATGTGCACCGCCAGCGCCGCCTGGCTTTCCGACAGGCCCCCCACCTCCTCGAGGATGGCCTCCATGCGGGTGGTTTCCTCCTCGGAGATGGCCAGATCGGCGTAAGCCACCCGCGCCAAGATGGCGGCAAAGGTAGCCACGTAGCGCGCCTGCTCTGCCGGCAATGCCTCCAGCTCGGCGACGATCTTACGCACCGTGGCCGTCTCGCCGCTGTCCCGGGCTGGGAAGGAGCTCCCCCCGGCAATGCCCAGAACCCTATTCAAGAATGACATAGCCCCCCCTCACGAGTCCTCCCAGGCGACCCGCCGCGCCCGCTTGCGGTCGGCGCGGCGCCGCTTGTCTTCAAGCCGCTGCTCATTGGCCGCGCGGCGTGGCCGGGTCGGGGTGCGCTCTAGGTCCTCCCGCAGCGCCTGCTGGAGCAGCTCCACCAGGCGCTCCATGGCCGCCTGGCGGTTGGCCGACTGGCTGCGGTGGCGCTGGCAGGTCACCCGCAGCACCCCGTCACGGGAGATGCGGGTGGCCAGGCGCTGGCGGATGCGCTCCTTGGTATGCGCTGCCAGTCCCGATGCCCCCTCCAGATCGAAGAAGAGGGTCACCCGCGTCGCCACCTTGTTGACGTTCTGCCCTCCCGGCCCACCCGCTCGCGAGGCCTGGAAGCGGATTTCCGCCTCGTCGATCACCACCCCCGGTGCGAGCTCGATCACCACCGCGCCCCGGCCGGCTACAGCCAGCGCTTCCAGAACTCCAGCATGGTCTGGTAGACGTGCCGGGTGGCGCCGCGCAGGCCGTGCTGCTCCAGGGGGTAGATCATCATGTCGAAGGGGATCCCGGCCTTCTGCAGCTCCCAGGCCATCCGCCAGGCGTTCTGGGGATGCACGTTGTCATCGTAGGTACCGTGGATGAGCAGCAGGCGGCCGTGCAGGTCCCTGGCGAAGTTGGCCGGGGAGCCGGCGCGGTAGCCCTCGGGGTTGTCCTCGGGCCGCCCTAGAAGGCGCTCGGTCCACACGGTGTCGTAGTAGCGGAAGTCGGTGACCGCGGCCACCGCCACGCCGGCTTTGAACTCCCGGGTATGGGTCATCAACTGTAGCGTGAAGGTCCCGCCACCGGACCACCCCCACACCCCGACGCGGGCCGGGTCGACCCAGCCCTGCGCCTTCAGCCAGCGCACCGCCGCCTGGAGGTCACTCACCTCCCGGGCGCTCATGAGCTTCAGGTATGAGGTGTCTTCGAGGGTCTTGGACAAACCGGTGGCCGAGCGGTTGTCGACGGTGACCACGGCGAACCCGTGGAGGGCCAGCAGGTTGGCCCACAGCAGGTCGCGCCCCCAGGCGTCCCGCACCTGGGGGGCGGACGGCCCGCCGTAGACGTAGACGATCACCGGCAGGCGGGCCCCCCTGCCTAGCTTGGCCGGACGCACCACGGTGGCCGGCAGAGGGAAACCGTCCTCGGCGGGGATGGTGAGGAAGGTGGGGGTGAGGAGGCCGAAGCGGGTCAGGAGCTCACGGTAGGGAGGGGTGATCACCCGCGAATTGCTGCCGTCGGCGCGGGTGAGCACCAGGCTGGGCGGCTCGCTGAGGCTGGAGGCCTGGTCCAGCACCCAGGTAGCACTCGGGTCCAGGCTCACCCGGTGGGTGCCGCCGGGGGGGCTCAAGCGCTGCGGCTGGCCGCCCGTCAACGACACCCGGTACAGCGCCGGGGCGAAGGGGGCTCCGGCCACGGCGGTGAAGTAGACCCACCCAGCGGCCTCATCCACCCCCACCACCGCCCCTCGCACTGCGGCCACCCCCGAAGATGGGCGCAGGTGCAACGGACCCTCGGTGAGCTGGCGCAGCAACACGCCGTCCTCGCCGTACAGGTACAGGCAGGCGTGCCCCGAGCGCTCGGAGGTCCACAGGAAGCGGGTGCCCCCGGCGAGAAAGCGCAGGTCGTCATGAAGGTCCAGGTTGGTGGAGGAGGACTCGTGCAGCACCGCCCGGGCGCGGCCGCTGGAGCGATCCACCAGGAGCAGGTGAAGGTTGCGCTGGGCTCGATCCAGCGTCTGCACCGCCAAGCGCCGGCCATCGGGCAGCCAGGTCACCCGCACCAGGTACTCGGGTGCGAGGTCGCCCACCTTCACCCAGGTCATGGCACCGCTCGCCACCTCCACGATTCCCAGGCGTACCGCCGGATTGGGCTCGCCGGCCTTGGGGTAGCGCTGGCGGATCACCTTGGGGGTGGCGGGCTCGAACTCGGGGAAGAACGACTCGGACACCCCGCCCTCGTCGGTCTGCAAGAAGGCGATGGCGGTGCCGTCGGGAGCCCACCAGGTGGCCAGGTCTTCCCGCCCGAAGATCTCCTCCCAGTATACCCAGGAAAGGGACCCGTTACGCACCGTGTCGCCGCCGTCGTGGGTGAGCCGCCGCTCCCCTTCGCCCTCCACCCAAACGTAAAGGTCGTTGCCGCGGACGAAGGAGACCGCCCGCCCGTCGGGGGCCAGGCGGGGGTTGGATTCCTGGGCGGGGGTGGCGGTGAGGCGGCGGACGGTGCCGGCGGGGAGGTCCAACAGGAACAGGTCCCCCAAGTGCTCGTACAGCGCCACCCGACCCGAGGGGTGGATCTCCGCCGGCCAGGGGAGGGACGGAGGGGCTTTTTCACCCTCGCTCAGGACCTTCGCCCACCCCTCCAGAGCCAGCCTGGGGTCCAGCAGAGGGGTGCGCTGCCCGCTGGCCGGGTCCAGGCGCTCCAGGGTGCGTTGGGCGGCGGGCACGCGGCGGTCGTAGAGAATCGCCGTGCCGTCGGCCAGCCAGGTGTAGCCGGGGGTCCCGGTGCTGTCGGCGATGCCCCGGTCCAGCAGGGTATCCAGACTCACCCGCTCCTGCGCCATTGCCAGCGCGGCAGCACAGGCGAGCAGCAACGAAAATTTCCAGGTCCGCAGGCGCATGGTTAGACCTCCCGGGGGGAAGGTAGCAGAGCTCACCCGAGCGATGACAGCCTGGCAGACCGCTCCCCTGTGTTGGCGGACAGCGTGGCGGTCGCACAACACCCCCCCCGCCCGCGGGCAGAGACCGACCGTTCGTCCCTGGCTGACCGGGATACCGGGCATGGCTCTGGCGGGCGTCCGGGACCGACTACCGAGCTTCCCACGGGAAGGGCCGTCGCTCCCCCAGGCGAGTGAACACCGCCTCCGGGTGGAGGAGATTCCGGCAGCGGAAAAAGTGCACCCGGCGCACCACTCGCCCGTCGAGTGAGATCTCCAGCGGCGGTTCCTCTGCCACCGAGGCGAACACGGTGCGCAGGCGCTCCTCCACCTGGGGGCGCTCGGTGACGAAGAGGGCGTCGCGGCCGCGAAGCTCACCGGGTGGGTACCAGTACAGGGAGGCCAGGCCGTGGCGCCCGTTTAGGATGTGGGCGAGCCGGGTCTCGAGCGCCCCCCCGGAGAGAAACGCCAGCTGGTGAGCGGTGGTGTAGCTCTCCGAGGCCACCAGCTCACCGGGCGCCAGACGGGCCTGCACCTCCGCCACCATGGCGTCGTTGCCCACCAGCCGAGCCAGGGTGTTGGTGGAGAAGGTTTCCGGCCGCCCCCGGTACGACCACTGGAGATTGATGAGCGGGCCGGGGTTGAGCACGGTGGCCAGAGCGGCGGTGATGAGGAGCAGACCCGACGCCCCCCCCAGGACGAACAGCGCCCGCCGCCGGTGGAACGCCGTCATGGCCAGGGCGACGAGCCCCACGATGAGCCCCGGCGCACCCCAATGGGCGCCGACTCGGGTTCGCAGGGCGACCAGCGTGAAGAACGCCATCGGCGCCAGGGCAGCCATCACCACCACCCGCCAGGCGGGGTCCGCGTTTCGCCGCCTCCTCCCCAAAGCAATGGCGATGCCGACGAGCAGGAAGGGGGTGAAGAGGATGAGGTTCGAGACCATGAATTCGATCACGTACAGGAAAGTGAATCGATGTTCGGTGTGCCGTTTGGCGAGCTGGAACCAGATGTTGTCGAAGTCGTGCTGGAGGGCCCACACCCACACCGGGGCGGTGAGCAGGGCGGCCAGGCCGCCGGCCAGGTAAGGGTGCGGTGTGGCCAAATGGCCCAGGCGCCGACCGTTGTACCTGGCCGCGAGCACCGGCAGGAGGGCGGGCAACATCAACACCGCCGGAAACTTGGCCAAAAAGCCCAGGCCGATGGCGAGGGCGAAACCGTACCAGGCCCTCACCTCGCCCTGGGCTAAGGCGATGGCGGCCCAGGTGCCGGCCACGAAGGCCGCCACCATCGCCACATCGGTGGAGGCGTAGAACGACCCCAGAAAGAACGCCGGCGTGGCGTGCAGGAGAAGGTAGACCCCCGCGGCCTGCCGCGGTCCTCCCCCCAGCCGCCGCACGATGGGCAGGAAGAAGAGACCAATGAGCAGACTCGCCAGCAGCGCCGGGCCACGCACCGCCAGCGCCGTCTCGCCCAGCAGGGCCCGGAAGGGGATCATCGCCCAGATCACCAGGGGGGGCTGGTCGAAGTAGCTCCAGTCGGGGTGGCGGGAGCACTCCCAGTAATACATCTCGTCCCCCGCTAGCGGCAGCATCGCCGCCAGGACCACATGGAGGCCCGTGAAGACTCCGATGGTGATCAGGAACAGTCGGAGTTCACCTGGTAAAGCGCGGCGACGCACGGGTCACCCGCGGGCCTGCGGCCGATCATTCGCGGATGAGCCAGTTTTCCGCAACGGTGGGCGCGCCACCCCCGGAGTTGGCGGACGTGCCGTTTTTGCCGCCCCACGCGGGAGCCAGCCCGCGTCTGCCGCCCCGGGCGCAGCCGGTGGCGCACTGATCCGGTCTTGCGACAAGTTCCGCCGCAACGCCCACAGCTCGCGCAGCGTAGCGGCCACGGTGGCTGCCTTGACAGTGGAGCGGCCGGCCGATCGCGGTCGGTGGGTGACTTCGACCTCGACCCAACTGAGGCCCGCCCGCCGGGCGCGGGCAAAAAGCTCGGCGTCGATCAGGAAGCCACCGCTGGAGAGGTCCACCCGCTCGAAAAACGACCGGCGAAAGAGCTTGAAGGCGCAGTTGACGTCGCGCACGCGAACGCCCAGCACGATGCCCTGCAAGCGGTTGAAGACCCAGGAGGTGAGCAGCCGCAGCCAGGGGTCGCGTCGCTTCACGCGCACCCCCACTACCATGGGGTGGTGGGCCAGGTGGGGGGCGAGGGCGGCGATCTCACCGAGATCGAACTGGGCATCGGCGTCGGTGTAGAACACCGCGTCGTAACGCGCGGCGGCGAAACCGTGGGCCAGGGCCTTGGAGTAGCCGCGGTTGGGACGCAGAGTGAGCACGCGCACCCGCGGCTCCCGGGCCGCCCACGCCGCCAGGATTTCCGCCGTGCGGTCGGTGGAGCCGTCGTCCACCACGATGAGCTCCCAGGTGTCGGCCACCTTGTCCAGGGCTGCCACCGCTTCGGCCAGTGCCCGGGGTAACACCTCCTCCTCGTTGTAGGCGGGCATGACAGCGGACAGGCTCGCCAGGGGCCGAGGCCCGGCCTCCCCATGGCTGCTTGGGGCCTCAACGGGCGCTGTTCTCCCCGGGGTGGCGAGTTCATCTTTGCAAGCCTTGGCGAGGGCGGCAGTCGCGGGCGCTGGCGTCATCATCGCGCGCATGATACTTCACAACCTCGAGCAACCAGGGCGGCCGGCGTCTCGTCGGGATTGGCCTGGCCACCTGTCGTCGCACCCCGCCCTAGGTCAGCGCCGCCGGCCCGCCGAGCGCGCCTGCCGCCCCTGTTCCAACTTTTTCACGGGCAGTAGGTGCTCCCTTTCTGTTAAAGCACCCGAATAATACTGGCCACCTCGTCCGGTTCCCGAACCGGCGAAGCGCAGGGCAGAGGACGCGCTCCACCCTGGGAGTTCAGCAGCTCCAGCACCCACTGCTCTTCGGCGCGGCGGGCGGTGAGCAGACGGCCGCCGGCGCGCGGCACCGCGGCGCAAAACACCAGCTCACCCTCTGCGGTGGACAGAAAGCCGGCGAGCACGCTGACGCCGCCGTCGGTCATCACCAGGGTGCCGGTCTTCCCCACCAGGGAGGCGGCCACCTCGCCGCTAGTCAACCGCGGGAAGAAGCGGGCCACCGTTCCCGGATCGCACCCCGCCTGGGGAAGAACGTCCTGCACCCGCAGACCCAGGCGGTCGCAGGTGGCGCGGAACTCCTTGAGGAGCGCCACCACCGCCCGTGGCGACAACAGGTTGGAGCCCAGCCCAGAGGTGGTCTCCAGGCGGACCTCGCTGGGGGCCACGCGACAACGGGCGGCGATCAGCCCCGCCAGCTCCTCGGCTGACCCCAGCACCTCGCCCAGCCGCTCGATATCGTTGTTGGAGAACGCATTGAAACGCTTGAGGATGTCCACCAACGGCTGGGAACGATGGACGAGGAGGAGCTCGCCCTGGCGCCGCTCGCCGTCCACCCCCACGCCGCCGGCCGCCTCGACGCTTGGCGGCGCCCCGGCGTCCAGCCCCCGCCGGACCGCAAAGGATCGCCAGGCGGCGCGCGTCGAAGGCACCCAGCGGCGGGGGTCCCACGCCTGACGCAGGCGGTCGGCCATGAGCAGGCCCCGCCGGGTGGGATCGCTCTCCCGGCCCGCCGAACCGTTCTCCCAACCGATCCAAAAGTTGCGGCTGACGATGAGGGCGCCGCTGACCCGCCGCACGCCCGCCTGGTTGAGCGCCTGGGCGACCAAAAAGGCGTTCTCCAGGTGGAAATCCGGGTCGCCGCCCCCCTGGACGACCAGGTCACCGCGCACCTCCCCGCGCTCGGCCACCACAGGGCCGCGGGCGAAAAAGCGCGTCTCGAAGCGGAACTCGCTGCCCAGGCGCTCCAGCGCCCACAGCGACGTCGCCACCTTGACCACCGAGGCCGGGTTGATGCCGCTTTCGGCTCCGTGCTGGGAAACCACGGTGCCCCCAGGGCCCTCGACGTACCAGTTCATGGTCAGCGGCGGCGGAGAGGACCGCCGCTGCGGGCTCTGCGCCGACCGAGACGCAGGCTCTGCCGAGCCGTCAGCGGCCAGCGCCATGAGCACGAGGAGGCAGGGAAGGACGCGCACCACGACCGGTCATTGTAGCCTCGCCCACCGGTACGGCAGCCACAGCCCCTCCCGTCATCGCCAGGGTGACCGTGGCCGCGCCGCCAATGGCATGCCCCAACCACTCGACCTGCTAAGGGTACCTGGTATAGCTATCATTTCATTTTTGGCCTACAGTGGGAAGGGCGGGAGGAGGTCTCACACATGCCACGAGCGCCCAGGTATTACGTCGATGGTGCCTTCTACCACGTCTATGCCCGCGCAAGCCGGGGCGAGCACATCTTCGCCGACGAAGAAGAGGCCGCGCGTTTCGTCGATGTTCTCCACGAAGTGAAGCGGCGCGACGGCCTGACCATCTTCGCCTGGTGCGTGATGGCCAACCACTACCACCTGGCGCTGCGCACCTCGGCGGTGCCGCTGTGGCGCTCCATGCGCCTCATTCAGTGGCGCTTCGCCCGCGAGTACAACCAGCGGCGACAACAGCGCGGACCCGTCTGGCAGGACCGCTACCAGGTGAAAATGATCATCGAGCCACGCCACCATTTCCAGGTGATCGCCTACATCCACCTTAACCCGGTGGTGGCGGGAGTCGTGGAAGACCCCGCCCGCTACCGCTGGAGCGGGCATCGTGAGCTGCTGCGCGCCGGCGAGGGGGCACTGGTGGATGTGGATGCCACGCTGTTGCTGTTCGGCCGGCTGCGCTCGCAGGCCCGGCGCGCCTACGCCCAATCGGTGCAGGGGCAACAGCAGCAACCGTGGATTCGGGAAGAGTTCGGAAAGACCCCGTGGTGGCGTGGTGGGCGGGAAGAATTGGATGAGGGTTCCTGGGCCAATACCTCGAGGCCAGCGCTGGCCCACGCCGTCAAGCGGCGCAATGACGGCGAGGTCGCTGACTGGGTGGACCGCGCTGCCGCAGCCCTGGAGATCGCGGTCGAGGCGCTGGGAAGTCCGCGCAAAACCCGCGCCATCGTCCAGGCACGGGAAGCCATCGCCGCGGTGGGGGTCGAACACCACGACATCGGGGTCGGCCAGCTGGCCAGAACCCTCAACGTGCCTCCCAGCACGGTCAGCCGATGGCTCACCCGGGCTGCGTTCCGCCGCCGGCAGGACCCATCCTTCGGGGCACGATGCGATGAGCTGGAGCGGCTGCTGGCCAGGCAAGAGAAGGCCAGACTGAGACAGTGACGAAAACGCCAAACCAGTCTTCTATGACGACTTGCCGTCGCCAGTGGGGATAAACAGCGTCCCCGCAGGTTACTTTCGCCTTCGGGCGTTTTTCGGGCCTGGCTCTGCAGTAAACGCAAAGGTACGACAAATTAGATTTCGTAAATAATTTGCTGAGTTCTTCTACTTTCGGAGCAGGTACCCAACGAGATTCTCGCGCGACGCGTACAAGGGTCAACGGGGAGTTGTCATGAATAGGCCGCGATGCGTTGCGATGTTCACTGCTCTGCTGGCCGCGCTGGCCAGCGCCCAAGAACAACCCCGGGTGACCCCCGTGAAGGTGGTCAACCTCCCCGATGTGCTCACCGTCAAGGGGGAGGTGTCCCTGGCCGGCAAGCTGACCCACACCTCGCTGGTGTCACTGGCGGATGTGCTGGTGCCGCCGGTCCGGCGAGAGGACACCACCCGGCTGGTGGACGCCGGGGTGATCGTCGCCGACGGGTTCGCCCAGGGGGTGGTCACCCTGCTCGGGGAACTGAAAGGGCCCCAGGGCAAGGTAGGGGCGGTGGGGGCGATCCTGCTGCCCGACGAGGAGCGGGTGCTGCGCGCTTTGGCCGAGCGTGGGCAACTGCTGCTGGCCACCGAGCTCAAAGTCACGGCGATCCCCACCGGGGCGGCCTACTTCGCCGCCGAGCCCCTGCCGTTCACGGTGGCCTTCCCGCGGTACCGGGTTTTCCTCTACAACGCCGGCGAGAAGACCGTCAGCGTCACCCTGCACGCCTACTTGACCGAGTAAGCGGGGTCCGCGTCACCGGATCTCCATGGGGGGCAGCCACACCGCCCCGGGTACACGAGGGGCCGGCAGGCGACCCTGCGCCAGGGCGCGCAGGAACGCCCGCAGCGACGCTTCGTCGCCGTGCTGCATGAGTCGCTTCCAGATCGGCACCGGGCGCGGGAAAACGTTAAGCTGCACGGGGGCGTCCGCCGCCAACCCCGCCTCCTCCCGCGCCGCCGCCAGCGCCTCCTCGAAGCCGCCGAGGCCGTCCACCAGCTTGCGCTCCAGCGCCTGGGCGCCGGTGAAGACCCGCCCCCGTCCCACCGCGTCGACCTCCTCCCGACTCATGCGCCGCGCCTGGCTGACTCGCTCCAGAAAGGCGTCGTAAATGCGGTGGAGCTGCCGCTCCACCACCTCCCGCTGGGCCGGGGTCCAGGGGTCCAGGCCGCCATAGATGGCGGCATTGGGGGAGGTGTCGATGCGCCCCCAGGTGATCCCCAGTTTGTCCTCGAAGAAGTCACTGGTCGCTAGGTGCCCGCCGAAGACCCCGATGGATGCGGTGATGGTGCCCGGGGAGGCGATGATACGCCGGGCGCCGCAGGCCACCCAGTACCCCCCCGAAGCGGCCACGTTCCCCATCGAGACGATGACCGGAATCTCTTCTGCGGTACGCGCCATCTCGGCGCGGATGATTTCGGAGGCGACGGCGCTGCCGCCGGGGGAGTCGATACGAAAGATGGCCGCCTTCGCGCCCGACCGGCGCACTTGGCGCCACGCCCGGGCCAGCGTATCGGCGCCCATGACGTCCCCGCCAAACATGGGCATGGGCGAGAAGCCACTCTCGCCGCGCATGATGGCACCCTGCCCCACCACCACGGCGATCTTCGCGCCGGAGGTATCCGGTCGGCTGCTGCGCAGCAAACGAGTCAGGGAAATCTCCTGCAGCCCTTTTCCCTTCAGGGTGGCGGTCTCCTGCCGCACCGACTCCCAGTCCGCCAGCTCGTCCACCATCCCTCGGGCTAGCGCCTCCGGACCCAGGAAAGGTCCCGAAGCGATCCAGTGGCGCGCCTCCTCCTCGCTCACTCCCCTCCCCTCGGCAATGCCGACCGCCAGCTGCTCCCCGTAGGAGGCCAGTAACCACTCCATCATCTCCCGATGGGCAGGGGTGAAGTCTTTATGGGTATAGAAGAAGCGTGCGGTCTTATACTCCCCGATGCCGGGAAACTCGGGCTCGATGCCGAGCTTGTCGAAGGTCCCGCGCATGAACGGAACGCGCGCTGACAGCCCCACCAGGTTGACGTCCCCGAGGGGGTTGAGGACGATGCGGTCGCAAGCCGTGGCCAGGTAGTACTCGAGGTTACCGGGGGCGAACTCTCCCGCGGTGTCCAGGTAGGCCGTGGTGGGTTTGCCGGCCTCGGCGACCCGCTCCAGCAGGGCGCGCAGTTCCTGCAGCGTGGCGAGTCCCGTGGCCAGCTCGTTGATGCGGACCCGAACCGCCCGCACGCGGGCGTCCTTCGCCGCCGCCACCAGGCCATCGCGCAGGTCCCGCCGGCTCACCGGCGTCGCCCCGAAAAGTCCTGCCAGCGGCACCTCCGGAGAAGCCTCCGGGATGGCGCCGCCGATCTCCAGGTGAAGCACCGCCTGCCCCGGCAGGTGGCGCGCCGCCACGCCGACAGCAATCAGGAAGCCCAGCACGCCCAGACCAACGACACCCGTGAGGACTAGCAACCAGACCAGGGCTCGAGTTTTGCCGCGCATATCACCCCCTGTACTGCTCGGATTATCGTACGATGAATCGTCGGCGGCGCCGAAGGGCCACTTGGGGCGGTGGTCGCCGGTGGGGAGCAGCAGCCCAGGAACGGACACGACGATGGCCATCATCACCATCTCGCGCGGCACGTTTTCGGGGGGAAAACGGCTGGCCGCCTGCCTCGGGGCGACCCTCGGCTATCGCGTCATCAGCCGCGAGGTGCTCATAACCGCCGCCGAGCGTTACGGCGTCCACGAGGAGGTTCTGACCAAGGGCATCGAACATCCCCCCGGCTTCTGGGAGCGCTTCAGCCTCGACCGGCAGAAGTACCTGGCCGCCATCACCGCGGCGCTGTGTCAGGAAGCCCTGGGTGACAACGTGGTCTACCACGGCCACGCCGGCCACCTGCTGCTGGCCGGCATCGCCCACGTGGTGCGGGTGCGGGTGATCGCACCCATGGCCATGCGCTTGCCCGAGGCGATGGCCGCCCACGGTCTGGAGGCCAAGGCCGCCGAGGCCTACATTCGCTCCCGCGACGAGGAGCGAGTGGCGTGGACGCGTTTCCTGTACAACGTCGACTGGCACGACCCCAGCTTGTATGACCTCGTCATCAACCTGGAGAGGATCCCCTTGGACTCGGCTTGCCTCACCATCGCCGCGGTGGCCGACCGCCCAGAGTTCCGCGCCACCCCCTCCTCGCGCCAGGCCCTCGCCGACCTCTTCCTGCTCAACCACGTTCGCGCCTCCCTCTTTCTCAACCCCGAGGTGGGCGCAGCGGCCGCCATGGTCGAGGTTGGGACGCAGGACGGGGTCGTGACGCTGGCGGGGGTCCTGCCCTCCGAGCGCCAACGAGTCGCCGTCCTCGCCGCCGTGCGCGCTCTCCCCGAGGTGCAGGAGGTGAGGGCAGAGTGGCTGGGTGGACGGGTCTAGAAGGCGACCGTTACCCGATGGTAACAAAAGCACAAACATCGTTCTAACATCAACTTCACAAACAACGCGTATTGGCTGCCGCGGCAACGTCGCAGTTTCATGGTCTGTGCTGCGTAACGCCACGCCGTTTCCGACCTTGCACAGCAGCGCGAAAGCCTTATGGGAAAAGCGCCTCATTACTCTTGTGAAGCGCGGCACAAGTCTTGCTTGCATCGGAATGGGTGAACGGACGGGAGGCCGCCCGCACAACCTTGAAAACGACGAACGAGGAGGTGGTGCAATCACTCGATTTCGACCTGGGACAGAACTTCCAGCGAACGTGCCGGCGTTTCGGCCCGCTCGGACTATCCAGAGATCAACACCAGCATCCTGCCCGGGAGGTGGGATGCGGCGAGGAGGCAAGCTATGCCGAGTTTTGTGAACCCGGACAAGTGTGACGGGTGCAAGGCGCTTGACAAGACCGCCTGCCAGTACATTTGTCCCAACGACTTGATGGTCCTCGACAAGGAGAAGATGAAGGCGTACAACCGCGAGCCCGAGATGTGCTGGGAGTGCTACAACTGCGTGAAGATTTGCCCCACGCAGGCGGTGGACGTGCGCGGCTACGCCGACTTTGTTCCCATGGGGGCCTCCGTGGTGCCGATGCGCTCCACCGACAGCATCATGTGGACGGTGAAGTTCCGCAACGGCCAGATCAAGCGCTTCAAGTTCCCCATCCGGACCACCCCCGAGGGTCAGGCACAGCCGGCCGGCGGGTGGGAAACCACGGCGACGCTGGATGATGCCACGCTGTTCACCGAACCCGCTTCCCTCGGCCTCCCCGCCGTGTGGACCAAGTGAAGGAGGCTGCCATGGTGGACTTCAAGACCGTCGAGGTAGATACCGATCTCCTGATCCTGGGAGGCGGCATGGCGGCCTGCGGCGCAGCCGTGGAGGCCGCGTACTGGGCCAAGCAGCACGGCCTCAAGGTAACCCTGGTGGACAAGGCGGCGGTGGATCGCTCCGGCGCCGTGGCCATGGGCCTTTCCGCCATCAACCAGTACGTCGGGTTGAAGGACGGCCAGAACACCGTCAAGGACTACGTGGACTACGTCCGCAACGACCTCATGGGAGTCACCCGCGAGGACCTGGTGGCGTCCATCGCCCGCCACGTGGACTCCACCGTGCATCTGTTCGAGAAGTGGGGCCTGCCCATTTGGAAGGACGAGAAGGGCGGCTACGTGCACGAGGGCCGCTGGCAGCTGATGATCAACGGCGAGTCCTACAAGGTGGTGGTCGCCGAGGCGGCCAAGAACGCCCTCGGCACCGAGAACATCTACGAGCGCGTCTTCATCGTCGGCCCCATCATGGAGGGCGAAGAGTGCAAGGGTGCCTACGGCTTCTCGGTGCGCGAGAACGCCTTCTACGTGTTCAAGGCGCGCGCCACCCTGGTCGCCATGGGCGGTGCGGTACACGTGTTCAAGCCGCGCTCTTCCGGTGAGGGACAGGGGCGCGCCTGGTATCCGCCGTGGAACGCCGGCGCTTCGGCCTACTTCACCCTGATGGCCGGCGCCGAGATGACCTGTCAGGAAGTACGCTTCATCCCGGTCCGCTTCAAGGACGCCTACGGCCCCGTCGGAGCCTGGTTCCTGCTCTTCAAGTCCCGGGCCACCAACGCCTTCGGCGGCGAGTACATGGTCGAGCGCAAGGCCGAACTGGCCAACTGGGCGCCCTACGGCCACGTCAAGCCGATCCCGGCCAATTTGCGCAACTACCTGGGCATGCTGGACGTGATGGAGGGCAAGGGCCCCATCTACATGCGCACCGAGGAAGCGATCCAGAGGATCGCCGACACCTACAAGGACGACCCCAAGGCCTACCAGAAGAAGATGAAGGAGCTGGAGTCCGAGGCCTGGGAAGACTTCCTCGACATGACCATCTCCCAGGCCATCCTGTGGGCTGCCAGCAACGTGCAGCCCGAGGAGAAGTCCTCGGAGATCGCCGCCGCCGAGCCGTACTTCATCGGCTCCCACTCCGGCGCCTCCGGCGCCTGGGTTTCGGGTCCCGAGGACCTGCAGACCGACGAGACCCGGAAGGAGTACTTCTGGGGCTACGACGGCATGTCCACCGTCAAGGGCGTGTTCTGCGCCGGCGACGCGTCGGGGGCCTCGTCGCACAAGTTCTCCTCGGGTTCCCACGCCGAGGGGCGCATCGTCGCCAAGGCGGCGATCCGCTACCTGGTGAAGGAGAATCCGCCCAAGCCCACGGTGAACGCCGCCCAGATCGAGGCGCTCAAGGCGGCCACCTACAAGCCGCTGTTCCACTACGAGCAGCACAAGAACGCCACCACCCAGCCGGAAGTCAACCCCCACTACATCCTCCCCAAGATGTTCATGATGCGGCTGCAGAAGCTCATGGACGAGTACGCCGGCGGCGTCAGCGCCCAGTTCACCACCTCCAAGCCCCTGCTCAACCGAGCCCTGGAGCTGCTCGCCCTGCTCAAGGAGGACTCCGCCAACCTGGGGGCCGCTGACCTGCACGAGCTGATGCGGGCGTGGGAAAACGTCCACCGCATGTACCAGGCCGAAGCGCACGTGCGCTCGATTCTCTTCCGCGAGGAGACTCGCTGGCCGGGCTACTACTTCCGCGCCGACACTCCCAAGCTGGACGAGGAGAACTGGCACTGCTTCGTCAACTGCATCTACAACCAGCACACCGGCGAGTGGAAGATGCTCAAGCGGCCGATCCTGCACGTCTTCGGACCGCCCAAAGAGCATGAACTGCTCGGCGGTTGATCTCCCGACAACCCACCCCCCCGGGCGTCGCACGGCGCCCGGGGGGTTCCCCCCTTACTGCCCCCCGGTGAGGCCTGGTCATGACTACCGATGGAGTTGCGTTTTGCCCGCATTGTCATGAGCCGTTGAGGAAGTTCGCGCTCCCTGACAACACCGGCTGGCAGGAGCCCTACCACCTGGCTTGCTTTAACGACGCCTGTCCCTACTTCCGCCGCGGCTGGGTGTGGATGTTCGAAAAGTACGGGGTGAAATCGTCCTACCGCCACCGGGTCGATCCCCGCACCGGCGCCGCCTCGCCCCTGCCGGTGTGGTCGCGGGACGCCCTCAAGGATCGCATCATCGGGGATGACGCCAGCAGCGTAGCCAAGAGCCCACCGCCGAGTCTCGGCAGCACTTCCACCCGTGCTGATCAACGAGGGGCGGACGGGCAGGTCGAGGCTGGCGTGATCCCCGAGGGCGACTCGGGGACGGGGGGGACATCGTGACCGTACCAGTCACCGAAGTGCCGGAGGCGCTGCGCGGCAAGCGGCAGCTTTCGGCTCACGAGAGTTTCGCCTTTTCCTGCCATCCCGGCGTGCCCTGTTTCAACCGCTGCTGCGCCGACGTTAACATCATTCTGACACCGCTAGATGTGCTGCGCCTGGCGCGCCGACTGGAGCTGCCCACGCGCACCTTCCTGGATCGCCACACCCTCACCCCCATCACCAAGGAGCTGCACCTGCCGGTGGTGATGCTGCGCATGAACGACGACGAGCGCAAGAGCTGCCCCTTCGTGGGTGAGCAGGGGTGCACGGTGTATGAGGATCGCCCCTGGGCGTGCCGCATGTACCCGGTGGGGATGGGCATCCCGCCGGCGCGTGCCGGCGTCGAGCCGGCGCCGGTGTACTTCCTGTTCGAGGACGACTTCTGCGAAGGGCGGTGCGGTGACCGCCGCTGGACCGCCGAGCAGTGGCGGGCCGATCAGGGGGTGGACGAGCGCGACGCCCGGGAGGCCGGCTACCGCGCCATTGTTTCCCACCCCTGGTTCATTGGCGGGCGCACCTTGGATCCCAAGCGCATGGAGATGTTCTTCACCGCCGCCTACGACCTCGACTCCTTCCGCTCCTTCATCTTCGAAACCACTTTCCTGCAACGCTTCGAGCTCGACGCCGAGCTGGTGGAGCAACTGCGCAGCGACGACGAAGCGCTGCTGGAGTTCGCCTGGCGTTGGTTGCGCTTCGCCCTGTTTGCCGAACCCACTCTCACGGTGCGCCCCGCGGCGCCCGCGCAACGGAGGACCTCATGAGTGCCGCACCCCAGCAACTCCCGCTGCTCGTCGTGGGCGCAGGGATCTCCGGCATCACCACCGCCCTCGAAGCCGCCGAGGCGGGGCGCAAGGTGGTGCTGGTGGAGCGCGAACCCTACGTGGGCGGACGCATCACTCGCACTCACCACTACTTCCCCAAGATGTGCCCGCCCTCCTGCGGCCTGGAGATCAACACTCGCCGGCTGGAGCGCAACACCAATGTGCGCGTCTGCGTCAACGCCGAGGTCACCGCCGCCCGGCGGACAGACACCGGCTGGAGCGTCACCCTGCGCCACCAACCCGCCTACGTGAACGAGCTGTGCACCGCCTGCGGCGCCTGCTCGCCGGTGTGTCCGGCAGAGGTGGCTGACCCCTTCAACCTGGGTCTGGCCAGGGTGAAGGCGATTCGCCTGGCGCACGGTAACGCCTGGCCGCGCCGCTTCACCCTTGACCGCGCCGCCTGCCCGGCCGGCTGCCGCGCCTGCGTGGACGCCTGCACCTATCAGGCCATCGACCTCGACGCCCAAGCGCACGAGGAGACGCTGGAGGTGGGCGCCGTCGTGGTCACCACCGGGTGGAGCCCCTACCCCCTGGAGAAGCTTCCGGAGCTGCGGGGCGGCCTCGATCAGGACGTCATCGCCAACGTCCACATGGAGCGGCTGGCTTCCCCCGGCGGTCCCACGGCGGGCAAGATCCTGCGCCCCTCCGACGGCACCGCTCCCAAGCGGGTGGCCTTTGTGCAGTGCGCCGGCTCCCGCGACGTCAACCACCTGCCCTACTGCTCGGCGGTGTGCTGCCTGGCCTCCCTCAAACAGGCGGTGTACGTCAAAGAGCAGCTCCCCGACGCCGAAGTGACCATCTATTACATCGACCGGCGCGCCCCCGGGCGCAACGAGGACGTGCTCACCCGGGTGGCCGCCATGGAGGGCGTCCGCCTCGTCAAGGGGAAGGTGGGCAAGATCGCCCGCACCAACGGCGTGCTCAAGCTCAAGGTGGAGGACGTGGAGCGGGGGGTGCTCAGCGAGGCCGAGGCCGACCTGGTGGTACTGGCCACCGGCATGGTGTCCAACCTCAAGCTGCAGGCCCCGCCCTTCGGGGTTCTCCTGGACGAGGACGGCTTCGGCTTGCCCGGTCACGACCTCGGCCTGAGCGTCGCCGGCGTGGCGCGGCGTCCCGAGGACGTCGCCGCCTCCGTACGTGACGCCACCGGCGCCGCGGCGCGTGCCATTGCAGCCACCGGAAGAAGGGGGTAGCAGCCATGCAACGTATCGGAGTGTTCCTGTGCAGCGGTTGCGGCATCGGCGAGGCGCTCGATGTCGCTGCTCTAGAAAGGGCCGCCAGCGAAGAGAAGGCGGCCCACCGCGCCGTACACCCCTGCCTGTGCAGCCCTCAAGGGGTGGCCACCATCCGTGCTGCCATCGACGACGGCAGCGTGGACGGCGTACTAATTGCCGCCTGCTCCCCCCGCGCCAAGGTGGAGGAGTTTTCCTTCGACCCGCTGAAGGTGGCGGTGGAACGAGTGTCCCTGCGGGAGCAAGCGGTGTGGTGTCAGCCTCCCAACCACGAGGACACCCAGCTCTTGGCCGACGACCTCCTGCGCATGGGCATCGCCAAGCTGGCCAAGATGTCCCTGCCGGTACCCTTCACCGCCGAGATCTCCGACACCGTCCTGGTGGTGGGAGGGGGGGTGGCCGGCCTGGAAGCGGCTCGCGCCGCCGCTGCCGCCGGCCACCCGGTGGTGCTGGTGGAGTCCTCGCCCACCCTGGGCGGGCGCATGTCGGGGCTCACCCACCTGCTGCCCGAGTGTCCGCCCTACGACGTCCTCCACCCCAACCGCATCGCCGAGCTGGTCGCCAAGGTGCAGGTTGACGAGCGCGTTACCGTCTACACCAGTGCCAGGATCCAGCACATCGCCGGGCAGCCCGGTCAGTTCGCCGTCACCCTCACCACCCCCCAGGGGGAGAAGTCGTTCATGGCCGGCGCCATCATCCAGGCGACCGGGGCTCGCCCCTACGACGCCGGCAGGCTGCCTCATCTGGGCTGGGGCAGCTCCCCCAACGTCATCACCTCGGCCCAGCTGGATGAGATGCTCGCCAAGGGCTCGCTCCAGCGCCCCGGGGACGGGGCCCTCCCCAAGCGCGTTCTCTTCGTCCAGTGCGCCGGCTCGCGGGACCCCCAGCACCTGCCCTACTGCTCCGCCGAGTGTTGCGGCACCACCCTCCGGCAGGTGGCGACCATCCATCAGCAGCACCCCGACATCGAGACCGCCGTCGTGTACCGCGATATGCGCACGCCGGGGCAGCTGGAGCGCTTTTACCTGGCGGTGCAGAGCCAACCCCACACCATGCTCACCCGCGGCGAGGTGGAGCGGGTGAGCGGCAACGGCCGCGGGCCCCTGCAGGTCCACCTGCGGGAGAGCCTGCTTGGCAACGACATCACCTTGGAGGCCGACCTGGTGGTACTGGCCGTGGGCATGGTCCCCAACGCCGCCGACGGCGAGGCGGTGCGCGCCCTGCACGACGCCAAGGTGCGCGCCGAAAAGGGCGACTCGGAAACGCAGCGCCGGGACGCGGCGGCCCTCGCCGAGCAGCTGGCGCACCACGAGGGCACCGAAATCCTGCACTTGGAGTACCGCCAGGGTCCCGACATGCCGGTGCTGAAGTACGGTTTCCCCGACTCCCACTTCATCTGTTTCCCCTACGAGACGCGCCGCACCGGCATTTACGCCGCCGGCACGGTGCGCGCCCCCATGGATCCGCCGCAGGCCGCCGAAGATGGCTGGGGCGCCGCCATGAAGGCCATCCAGTGCATCGAAGCCGCCAAGCGCGGCGCCGCCGTGCACCCGCGCGCCGGCGATCTGGGCATGCCCGACTTTTTCCTGCAGCGCTGCACCCAGTGCAAGCGCTGCACCGAGGAGTGCCCCTTCGGTACCCTGAACGAGGACGTCAAGGGCACCCCCCAGCTCAACCCCCTACGCTGTCGGCGCTGCGGCATCTGCATGGGCGCCTGCCCCGAACGGATCATCTCCTTCCCCGACTACGGCGTCGACCGCATCTCGGCGATGATCAAGGCGATGAGCGTGCCGGAGGAGTTCGAGGAAAAGCCGCGCATCGTCGCCCTGATGTGCGAGAACGACGCCCTCCCCGCCCTGGATCAGGCGGCGGCCCAGCGGCAGCAGTGGTCGCCGTGGATTCGCGTCATTCCCCTGCGCTGCCTGGGCTCCATGAACATCGTCTGGATCGCCGACGCCCTCTCCCGGGGCATCGACGGCCTGCTGTTGGTGGGCTGCAAGTCGGGGGACGACTATCAGTGCCACTACGTGCGCGGCTCGCAGCTCGCCCAGACGCGCCTGGGCAACGTCCAGGAAACGTTGACCCGCCTGGCCCTGGAGCCCGAGCGCATCAAGGTGGTGGAGCTGTCGCACCACGAGTTTTCGCGTATCCCTCAAATCTTTAACGAGTTCTCAGCCGAGATCGAGGGGCTGGGTGCGAACCCCATGAAGGGGTTTTAGGACGAGTTCCGCCGCAAGGGAGTGACCATGGCTGCCATTCCTGCTCTGCTTCCCTCCACCGCGTTTCGCGACCAGCTGCGCCGTCGGGGCGGCGAGTCTGCGGCGCGCTGCTACCAGTGCGCCACCTGCTCCAGCGTGTGCGAGCTGGCACCCGCTGCCCGGCCCTTCCCCCGCAGGCAAATGCTGCTCGCCCAGTGGGGCATGGCCGATCAGCTCGCCGCAGATCCGGCGGTGTGGCTGTGCCACCAGTGCAACGACTGCACCGTGCGCTGCCCGCGGGATGCGCGGCCAGGCGACGTGCTCGGGGCGGTTCGTTCCCTGGCCATCGAAAAGCTCGCCTTTCCAGGTTTTCTCGGCAAGCTGGTGGGGGCGGCACGCCTCACCTGGCCACTGTTACTCGCCCTCCCGGTGCTGTTCTGGGTGACCCTCCTGGGCCTGACCGGTCGCCTCACTCCGCCAGCGGGCCTGGAAGCGGGGTGGGCGTACGACGCGCTGGTGCCCCACTCCTTCATTTACGCCGTGTACTTCCCCGTGGCCGCCTGGGTGATCCTGGCGTCCTGGGTGGCGGGGCGCCGCTTCTGGACGGCGCTGGGGGCGTCCGGTCCTCGCTCGGGGTCCTTCCTCGGAAACCTCATGCCCGCCCTTGTGGAGGTGGCCACCCACAAGCGCTTCGGCTCTTGCGGCGCCGCCCGCCCCCGCAAGCTCGGCCACCTGACGCTGCTGTGGGGGTTTGTGGGGGCGGCGGTGACCTCGGGGCTGCTCATCGTCGGCATGTACATCCAACACCTCCCCATGCCCTTGGCCCTGGACCACCCCTACAAAATCCTCGGCAACGTCTCGGCCGGCCTGCTCATCGTCGGCGCCGCCATCCTGGTGGGCAACCGCCTGGGGGATCGCAAGGCCGCCGGCGCCTCGTCCGCCTTCGACACCTTCTTTTTGAGCGTCGTCGTGCTGGTGATCGCCACCGGCATGGTGGTGGAACTGGCCCGCCTTGCCCACGCCCCGTCCTTCGCCCTGTCCTCCTACATCCTCCACCTCGGGTTCGTGCTCTGTCTCTTCCTCACCTTCCCCTACTCCAAGTTCGCGCACATGCTCTACCGCACCCTGGCCATGGTGCACGCCCGCATGGCAGGGCTGGAGAAACGCTAGACTCCACCAGCCCCCACGTCGGTGTCCCTAAAAGTAAGACACTCCTGTCCGGCCATGCCCTCCCCCACCCGGACAGGCAAGAGCGCCCGTCCTCCGGAGGCCCCCTGTCCGTGCCGGTGTCGGTGTCGGTGGCCGAGGTGAAGCCGGGCGGCGGGTCAGCGGCCGCCGCGCTTGGCCAGGATCGTCTCGATCTCGTCCAAGACCCACGCCATCCGCATCGCCAGGGCGCGGTAGGGAGCCTCCGATGCCAGGTCCACCCCGGCTTCCACCAGCAGCTCGTAGGGGTAGCGGGAGCCCCCCGCCTTCAGCAGCCCCAGGTAGCGCTCCCGCGCCCCGGCCTCGCCGGCCAGCACCTGCTGGGCCAGCAGAGCCGAGGCGGCCAGCGAGGTGGCGTACTGGTAGACGTAGAAGTTGTAGTAAAAGTGAGGAATGTACGCCCACTCCACGGCGTAGGCGTCGTCGATGCGCACCACTCCCTGCTCGTGGCCGTGGTAGCGGCGCAGGAGCTCCAGGTACAGGGCCGACAGCCGCTCGCCGGTGAGAGCCTCCCCCCGCTCCACCGCTTCGTGGATGGCCAGCTCGAACTCGGCGAACATGGTCTGGCGGAAGAAGGTGCCCCGCAGTCCCTCGAGGTAGGAACCGAGGTAATATAACCGCTCGTCATCGTTTTTCGCCTGCCGCAGCATGTGGTCCAAAAGCAGCGCCTCGTTGAAGGTGGACGCCACCTCGGCGATGAAGATGGAGTATTCGGCGGTGGGGTAGGGCTGGGCGGCGTTGGCGAGGTAGGAGTGCATGGCGTGGCCCCACTCGTGGGTCAGAGTGGATACGCTCTCGTAGTCGTCGTTGTAGTTCATCAGCACGTAAGGGTGCACATCGTAGGCGGCACCGTTGGAGTACGCCCCGGAGCGCTTGCCCGGGCGGGGGTGAACGTCCATCCAGCGCGACCCGAAGCCGCGGGCCACCACCGCCACGTACTCCTCCCCCAGGGGGCGCAGCGACTGCAGCACCAGCTCCTGCCCCGACTCGATGGGGAAACGCAGGTTCAACTCCTTGACTAGTGGCGGATAAATGTCGTGATAGGCGAGATCCTCGATCCCCAGCATGCGGGCGCGCAGGCGGAAGGCCCGATGCAGCAGGGGCAGGGCCTGCCGCGCCTCGGCGATGAGCCTGCGGTACACCGCCTCGGGGACGTTGTTGTTGGCCAGGGAGGCGGCCAGCGCCGATGGGTAGCGCCGCGCCCGCGCGGCAAACACATCGGCGTTCACCTGGGCGTCCAGCGTCACCCCGAAGGTGCGCTCGAAGGCCTTGAACGTCTTCCAGAACTCGCCGAACACCAGGATTCGATCGGCGCGCTCGGGCAACGCCCGGTAGCGCGTGTACCCGGCCTGATCCAGGCGCACCTTCTCGCCGCTGGAAAGAGTCACCTCGGGAAACGGCAGGTCGGCGTTGGCGAGGATCCCATAGGTGCTGTAGGGAGCCCGCATCAAGGTGCCGCTCTGGGCCAAGAGCTTTTCCTCCCCCGGCGAGAGGGTGTGGGGGCGTTGCCGCTCCAGATTCTCCAGGTAGAAGCGGTAGGGCGCCAGCCGCGCCTCGGCCTTGAGCATCCTGGCCACCCGCCCCTTGGGCAGGGCCAGGATTTCCGGCGCGATCCACGCCGTGCGAGAGGCGAACTCCACGGCGAGCTGCTGCACCTCCTGGCGAGCGGCCAGCGGCCCGGCCTCGCGGGTGTCTTCGTCCGAACGCATGGAGGCGTACGACCACACCCGCCCCAACTCCTTGGCAAACAAAAACATGCGTTCCAGTACGGCGGCCAGCTCGGCCCCCGAGACTCCCAGCCGGCCCCGCCCCTCCTCCAGTTCGCCCAGGCGCCCGGCGAGCTGCCGGCGCGCCTGATCGAACGCCTCCGGCGACGGGTAGAGGTCGTCCAGGTTCCACCGGTACCGGGCATCCTCCTGCATCGCCGCCGCCGCTATCGCACTCATGCCCACGCTCAACAGCAAACCTGCCACCAGCATTCTCGCCATCTCACATCCCCCGCGCCCCGGCGAGTTAGGCCGGGCCGCCGCATTGTACAGAAACCCTCGGAGGTGGTACGTTCCTGCTCGCCCGTTACGCCGGCGTAACCGAACACCCGGAGGACACCCCCATCGATGGCCAAAGCTTTAGAGGGATGGCGTCTTGCGGGCGATTCGGCGGTTGTGAAATTTGGCACAATGTTTGCACGAAAGCGTTGCCGTGTCGAGGCCGGAGTGGCCGCAGCGACGCTAGTGGAGGCGCCCGATTTGGGCGGGAACGGAGGCAACCGTGCCGCACCCGTCGGCGCCGGCGCCGGTTACGGTTTGGGAACTTCAACAAGTCTAGGGTAAGAGGAGGAAACGATGAGCAAGCTGGTACCCCCCCACGGTAGTCCTGAACTGAAGCCTCTTCTGTTGGAAGGCCAGGGCCTGGCGGATGAGATCAAGCGGGCGGCGAGTATGAAGAAGGTCCCGCTCACCAGCCGCGAAACCGGTGATCTGATCATGATGGGCATCGGTGGCTTCACCCCCCTCGACGGCTTCATGGGCTTCGACGACTGGAAGGGCATCTGCGACGAGTACCAGATGCCCTCCAAAAACGGCCTGTTCTGGCCCATCCCCATCACCCTTTCGGCCACCAGGGAGCTGGCCGACTCCATCGCCATTGGCGAAGAAGTGGCCCTGTGGGACTCCGAGACCGACACCCTGATGGCCACCATGAAGGTGACGGAGAAGTACACCATCGACAAGAACCACGAGTGCCAGCAGGTCTTCCGCACCACTGACCCGGCCCACCCAGGGGTCAAGATGGTCATGGAGCAGGCCGAGGTCAATCTGGCGGGGCCGGTGAAGGTGCTCTCCGAATCGTACTTCCCCGAGCAGTTCAAGGGGCTCTACCAGCGCCCCGCCGAGGCCCGCAAGGCGTTCGAGGAGCGTGGCTGGACCACCGTGGCCGCCCTACAGCTGCGCAACCCCATGCACAACTCCCACGCCTACCTGGCCTGGATTGCCATCGAGGTGTGCGACGGAGTGTACATCCACCAGCTCGTCGGCAAGCTCAAGCCCGGCGACATCCCGGCCGACGTCCGCGTCAAGGCCATTGACGCCCTCATCAACAAGTACTTCCGCAAGGAGCGGGTGATCCAGGCCGGTTACCCGCTGGATATGCGTTACGCCGGTCCCCGCGAGGCGCTGCTGCACGCCGTCTTCCGCCAGAACTACGGCTGCTCCCACCTCATCGTCGGCCGCGACCACGCCGGCGTGGGGGATTACTACGGTCCCTTCGACGCCCAGAGGATCTTCCACGAGATCCCCTCCGACGCCCTGGCCCTCAAGCCGCTGCCGCTGGACTGGACCTTCTACTGCTACGAGTGCGGCACCATGGCCTCCATGAAGACCTGCCCCCACGAGTCCAAGGCGGTGATCGACGACAACGGCCAGTACAAGGGTGGCGCCCGCCTGCTGCTGTCCGGCACCCTGCTGCGCAAGCTGATGAGCGAGGGCAAGCCGGTTCCCCCAGAATTCTCCAAGCCCGAGGTGATCGCCATCCTCAAGGAGTATTACGACTCCCTGGAGGAAAAGGTGGAGGTCAAGCTGCACGGCGCCGCCACCGGCGACGCGGCCAAGAAGTAGACGTATCCAGCTTATCCCCCCGGAACCCGGCAGCAGCATCGCCGGGTTCTTTCTTTTTTCGTGCGGTGGAAGAGGCGGCAGAAGGCGATTGACCTGCCGCGAAATCGCCGGCCAATCTTCATGCGAAAACGGCCCGGCAGGCGCGGCGAAGGACCCCTCGCGGGCTTCCCGGCCTTTCCTTCCGGGGTCTCCCCCGCGGCCTGGCTTTGGTTACCCTCCACCATCATTCCCGAGAATCAGCCGCACATCGCCTCCCCGCCCTCGCCCGAGGTGACGAAAGTTCATCCCCGACGACCGGTGGGGGCCCGGGCGCCCGCGCCGCGCGGGCGGGGCGAGCTCGGCCGTCACCGACTGCGTCTGGAATCGCCCGGGACGAATGCGAGGACGGTTCTCGGGGTCACGGCCCGGCAGCGACCAGGCTCGCCAGCTCGTCGTCCGTCAGGGTGCGGTCGGCGCGCTTGGCCGCCGCCAGCAGGCGCGCCACCACCTCTTCGCCGGTGTCCAGGCCGCGGCTCGCCAGCCAGTGGCGGACGTTGGAGGCCCCCGACATGGGTCCGATCTCGAGGATTTGCCGTTCGCCAACCCAGGAGGCAGGCACCGCCGAGTAGACCAGGTCAGCCAGCGCCGCATCCCCCTTGGCGGTTGCCTTGAGAATGGCAGCGGCGTGCACCCCGGTGGAGGTGCGGTAGGCGTCGCGCCCCACCACCGGCTGGCGCGGCGGGATATCCGCCCCCAGCATCGCCGCGCCGTGCCGCACGTAGGCGGCCAGGCCGCGCAGGTCGGCGGCAAACCACCCCAGCAGGCGGGCGTTGACCAGCAACTGCTCGATGGCCGCGTTGCCCACCCGCTCTCCCACCCCCAGGACGGTGCCGTGCAGGCGGTCGGCGCCGGCGGCGGCCGCCGCCAGGGCGTTGGCGGTGGCCAGCCCGCGGTCGTTGTGGCCGTGCCAGTCCAGGCCAACTTCGTCCCCCCCGGCGGCGCGGATCACCTCGGCCACGAAGCGCACCACCCGCGCCGCTCCCTGCGGGGTCGCGTGCCCCACCGTGTCGGCCACGCACACCCGCCGGGCCCCGGCCCGCACGGCCACACCGACGATGCGCCGCAGATCGTCGGGGTGGGAGCGCGTCGTATCCTCGGTGACGAAGGTCACCGGCACCCCGTGGGCCACCGCCGTGCGCACGCAGCGCTCGGCCCGCCGCAGCACGTCATCGAGGGTCCACCCCTCGACGAAGAAGCGAATCGGCGAGGCCCCCACGAACAGGGCGATCTCCACCGGCAACCCGGTGTGGTAGGCGATCTCCAGGATGGGGACGATGTCGCTCTCGGTGGTGCGGGCGGCGCAGTTGGGAACGATGGGCAGGCGGGCGGCGACGATCTCCTGCACCAGGGCGCGGGCATCGGCGGCGGCGCGCTCCCCCGCCCCGGGCAGGCCCACGTCGGCGGAGGTGATTCCCAGCGCCGCGGCCAGGTGGAGAAACTCGATCTTTTCGGCCAGCGTGGGGTTCTTCACCGAGGGGCTCTGCAGGCCGTCGCGCAGCGTCTCGTCGTCGAACGACAGCGCCCGCGCCGGGGAGAGGACCTCTCCCCCGGCGTTCCAGTCGTGGATCAGGTGTGCGCCATCAACCATCGCCGCCTGCGGCTCGCCCTCAGCCGTCCTGCGGGTGTAGCACCGGAACTGCCTGGAGCACCTCGGGGTTGGCCGCGGACGCCAGGCTTCCCGGGTCCTCGCCGGCCAGCACGCGGCGAAGAGCGCCGCGCAGAATCTTACCCGATCGCGTCACCGGCAGAGCCGGCACCCACACCACCGCGGCGGGCCGCAGGGAAGACCCCAGGGCGGCGGCCACATGGTCGGCCACCTGCCGATCCAGCTCCGGCGAGGGCGGCTGCTCCTCCCGGGGTACCGCCACCAGCACCAGCCGCATCCCCTTGAGGGCATCCGGCAACCCCACCGCCGCCGCCTCCCGCACCGCGGGATGGGTGATGGCGGCGGCCTCCACCTCCCCCGGTCCCACACGCTTGCCGGCGATCTTCAGAGTATCGTCGGCGCGGCCGGAGAGGTACCACTGACCATCTTCGTCGATGTGCGCCCAGTCGCCGTGGTCCCAGATGGCCTCGCCGAAGCGGGAGAAGTACGTCTCGAGGTAACGCTGCGGGTCGTTGAGGAAGCCGCGGGTCATGTTGGGGGCGGGGGAGCGGCAAACCAGGTGTCCCACCCCTCCCCGTACCGGGTTGCCCGCATCATCCACCACGTCCACGTCCATCCCCAGCGCCGGACCCTGCAGCGAGGTGGCCTTGAGGGGGGCCACCGGCAGCGGCGCCAGCAGGCACCCCATGAGCTCGGTACCCCCCGAGATGTTGATCACCGGACAGCTGCCCCCACCCACCCGGTGGTGGTACCAGAGGTAGGTCTCCTCGTCCCAGGGTTCGCCGGTGGAGCCGAGCACCCGCAGGGCACTCAGGTGGAACTGCCGACGCGGGTTCTCCTCGTGAGCGCGGAGCACCCGGGCGGCGGTGGGGGCCAGACCCAGGTGGGTGACCCGGTGGCGTGCGGCCAACTCCCACAGCCGACCGGGGTGGGGGTAGTCGGGCACGCCGTCCAGCACCACCACGGTACCCCGGTGGAAGAGCACCCCGAGAATCTCCCAGGGGCCCATCATCCAGCCGATATCGGTGAGCCACAGCATGCGCTCGCCCGGCCGCACGTCCAAGTGGTACCCCACCTCCTTGGCGGTCACTACCAGCACTCCGGCGTGGGTGTGGACCACCCCCTTGGGTTTGCCCGTGGTGCCCGAGGTGTAGAGGACGAGGGAGCGCGCCGAAGCGGGCAGGGTCATCGTGACATCCACCGGTTGGGCCGTCGCCTCCAGCTCGTGCCACCAGTGGTCCCGCGGCGTCCAGGAAATCGAGTCTCCGAGGTGCCGCAGCACCACCAGGTGTTCCACACAACCGGCCAGGTCGGCGGCAGAATCCGCCAGCGCCTTGAGGCCCAACGTCTTGTCCCGCCGCCGGGTGCCATCGGCGGTGAGCAGTACCCGCGCCCCGGCGTCGGCCAGGCGGGCCGCCAGCGCCTCGGCGCCGAAGCCGGCAAACACCGGCACCGGCACGGCACCGATCTTCAGGCACGCCAGCAGCGCCACCACCACCTCGGTGGTCATGGGCAGGTAAAACCCCACGGCGTCCCCTGCCCCCACCCCCAGGTGGCGCAGGGCGCCGGCCAGGCGCGCCACCCGTTGACCCAGTTCGCCGTAGGTGAGGAACTCCACCGGTCGAGTCTCGCCCTCGGCGATCACCGCCGTGGCCTTGTCCCAGCCATCCCGCAGGTGACGGTCGAGGACGTTGTGGACGAGGTTGAGCTCCCCGCCCTCGAACCACTCGCACCAGGGGAGCCCGCGGCTGTCATCCTTGAGCCGCCGGTAGGGTCGGAACCACTCCACCCCCAGATCTTCCAGGATGAGGGGGTAAAACCATTCAGGCTCGGCGGCGGCGCGCCGACGCAGCTCACCGACGTCGCTCACCCCGGCGCGCCGCAGCAGCCGCGCCACGTGGGAGTTGGCCAGATCGTCGGGGCGGGGGTGCCACACCCACCCGGGCGGGCCCGCACTCATTCCATCACTCCCCCGTTCTCGCCGGCCAGCCAGCTCTGGTTGTAGCCGGGCGCCTCCACGGCGCGGGCGTGGTCGCTGGGCAGCAGGGGTGCGAAGGTGTCAACCATCACCGCCAGCTCGTCGGTGCGGGTGGTGCCGATGGAGGCCTCGTACCGACCCGGATGCGGCCCGTGGGGGAGCCCGATGGGGTGCAGGGTCACCGACGCGGGGCCAACCCCGCGACGACTGGTAAAGTTCCCCTCGGCGTAGAAGATCACCTCGTCGCAGTCGACCGAGGAGTGGGGGTAGGGGCAAGGGATGGCCTGGGGGTGGAAGTCCACCACCCGGGGGACGAAGGAGCACACGACAAAGCCCCCCCCGGCAAAGGTGGTGTGGATGGTGGGCGGCAGGTGCACGAGGCCAGTCTTGGGCTGGAAGCAGCGGATGGGGAAGACAAACGGCCACACCTGGCCGTCCCACCCGATGACGTCGAAGGGGTCGTGCACGTACTCGAGGCGCGACAGTCGACCATGACGCAGCAGGGTCACCACCCGGGGTGCCCCGAGGGTTGCCGGCCCGCCATCGGGCCAGGCCGGCTCCTGGAAATCCCGGTGGGAGTAGGGCGCCCCCATCAACAGCTGTCCCGCGGGGTTGCGAAACTGTCTGGGGACATCGATGAAACTGCGTCCTTCCAGAATCAGGAAAAAACCCGGTTCAGACAGCCGCAGCCGGTAGGGCAATGCCCTGGGGACGAAGACGTAGTCGCCGGGCGAGAAGTGCAGGACGCCCAGGGGACACTCCAGCCGGCCGCGCCCCGAGTGGACGAAGATCAGCTCGTCGCCATCCCCGTTGGCCACCAGAGTGGTGTCGTCCGCCGTCGGACGGGCGATCCATACCCCCACGTCCTTGTTGGCCAGCAGCAACTTGCGGCCGAGAAACGGCTCCCCCCCCTCCGGCAGTTGGGGTGTGAGGAAGTGGCGCCGCCGCACCGGCCCGTCCCAGGCGGTGGGCGATGCCCCCGGATGGGCCCCCAGTTCCTCCTCGGTGCGCACCCAGTGGGGCTCGCGGCGGTGATACAGAATGGTATATGCCCCCTCGAACCCCCGGCGCGTGAAACAGTGCTCGTACGCCAGCCGGCCCTCCACGTAGAACGCCGTGTGGGGTTTTGCCGGCACACTTCCCTTTTGCACGCGGTGAATCACGGGCTCATCTCCTCTTCTCGTCGGGTGCGCCTCACGAGCCGGCGCCGGCGGCGAACTGGCGTTGCACCTGCAGCCGCCGCTCCTGGTCCCGCTCGATGGCCTCGAAGAGGGCGCGGAAATTGCCCTCCCCGAAGCCGCGCGCGCCCCGCCGCTGGATCACCTCGTAAAAAAACGGCCCGGCCTTTTCGTCCCCGTACAGCACCCCCCCCTCCACCATGAAGATCTGCAGCAGGTAGCGGTCATCGCCCCCATCCACCAGGATGCCCAACCGACGCAGATCCTCGACGTTCTCCTCGAGGGTGGTGACGCGCAGGCGCGACAGCCTGGCGGGCAGCATGTCGTAGTACGTCGCCGGGGTATCCAGGAACTCGATACCACACCGGCGCAGCCCCTCCACCGCCGGAATGATGGCTGGCACGTGGAAAGCCACATGCTGCACCCCGGGGCCGCAGTTGGACTCGACGAAGGTGTAAATTTGGCTGGCCTCGTAGTTGGGGGCGGCCGGCTCGTTGTTGGCCAGCTTGATCCCCGACTCGGGGTCGGTCATGACGATGGAGGCGAGCCCCGAACCACCGTTGCCCCCCCGCAGGTCCGAGGTGTGGAAGTGCACCCGCCAGAACTCCTCGAACCCCAACACGTCCCGCAGCCAGGTAACGAAAGGCCAGATAGTCAAGAAGTTAGAGGTGACATGGTCGACCACCTGGAAGCCGAAGGGGTTGTCCTCTCCGCCCTCGTGCAGCGGCGTGAATCCCGGTGGCAGCGCATCGTTCGCCCGCTCCACGAAGCGCAGTCGCACATCTCCCAAAGGCGTGGCGATGTCGAAGTAGCGGTAGGGTCGGCCGCGATGGTCGGGCGCCGAAACCAGGCCCGTGACGAAGGTGGCGTTGCGCTCCTCCAGCCGCCGGCGGGCCGCCTCCACGTCCCGCACCCGCAGGGTCAGCACCGCTATCCCGTCGGGGTGCCGACGCAGCCAGCGCTCGGCCCGCGAGCCGCGCTCTCGAGGGCCGACGCAGATCAGCCGCGCCCGCCCCACGCCAAACATCACCGCCTCTTCCCCCTGCTCCGCGGCATGCCGTGGGTCAAGCCGCGCCACTTCCGGCACCTTCATCATGGTGGTATAGAAGCGGCGACTGCGCTCCAGGTCGGCGACAATGAAATGAAACGCATCCCAGCCGATGATGCCCAGATTGCTCGTCTCCTCCACGGATCACCCCTTTCTGCCGGTTCTGCGCCGGGGGGAACGCAGGCGACGGACCCACCTCAGGCAGTGCCGAAAACTGCCCGACACGCCTTTTGAATTTCAACGTCCAAGACGGTGGAACCTATTCTCCGCCCTCGAGGCTACTCGGGCTGGAACTGGGGGGGGCGCTTGGCGAGGAACGCCTCGGTGCCTTCGCGGGCGTCGGGCGACCCGAAGCACAGGCCGAACAACGCCGCCTCCATGTCCTGGGCCTTGTCCATCGGGCTGTCGAGACCTACCGCGACGGCCTCGAGGCAGCGGCGCACCGCCCCGGGCGAAACCGCCATGATCTCGGCCGCCAGGGTCTGCACTGTCTCGGCCAGCTGGGCGGGTTCCACCACCCGGTTGACCAGCCCCCAGGCCAACGCCGTGGCGGCGTCGATCATGCCGCCCGTGAGCAGCAGCTGCAGGGCCCGCCCCCGTCCCACCAGGCGGGGCAGGCGCTGGGTGCCGCCGTAGCCGGGGATCAGCCCCAGCTTCACCTCGGGTTGCCCAAAGCGGGCGGTGCTGGAGGCGACCCGCAGGTGGCAGGCCATAGCCAGCTCGCACCCCCCACCCAGGGCAAAGCCATTGATCGCCGCGATGACCGGCTTGGGACAGCGTTCGATGGCGTCGTACAGGCGCTGCCCCCGCCGCGCCAGCTCCTGCGCTTGCGCCGTGGACAGCCCCTGGAACTCGGAAATGTCGGCCCCGGCCACGAACGCCTTCGCGCCTGCTCCGGTGATCACCACCACCCGCACCTCGCGCGCCTCAACCGCGGCCGCCATCGCCTCGCCCAGGGCGGCGAGCACCTGGCGATTGAGGGCATTGAGCTTGTCCGGCCGATTGATGGTCACCCACCGCACCCCCTGCCGATCCTCGACGGTCACTACGGGCATCTCGCTCATCGTCCTCCTCCATGATGAAAGCTGACAACCGACGGCGCAAAGCTTACCGCGTTTCGCGGCGCGGGAGACCACGAGAGAGGCAGCAACTTTCCACCGGCCAGCCGCGACGACACCACCACCTTGACCGGCGGCCCGGCCGCCGCCTAAAGTCCCGGGCGATGAACACGGCGCAGTCGTCTGAGGCGGGTGACTTCATCCACGAGGATATCCCGATCGAAGAGCTGGTGGCAAGGGTCCCGCGGGCGCCGGCGCTGCTGCGACGCTGGGGGATCGTCTGTGTGCAGTGCGGCGAGCCGGTGTGGGGGACGCTGCGGGAGGTGGCCCTGGCCAAGGGAGTGACCGACCTCGCCCATATTCTCGCGGAGCTACGCGCTGCCGCGTCCGGGTAGCCGAGGCGGGCCAGCCCCGTATACTGCCGGTGTGAGGGAACTGCGACTCGCCGCAGTAGTGGCAGCCACGGCCATGCTGGGCGCCTGCGCCTCGGCCAGCCACTCCCTCACCTTCCTGGAGCCGGCTCAGTGGGAGAGGGAGCTCCGCTCTCGCGGCGTGGACCCCGCCCAGGTTCCCAACCCCCTCGCCTTCACCGCGGACATGCGGGCCGAGGCCATGCGCCTGGTCGGCCCCGGCGACGATGCCGACCGCCTTCGCCGCCTTCAGGATGCCCTTTTCGACGAGAAGCGTTTCGCCTTTGCCTACGAGGTCAAGACCACTTTGACCGCCGCTGAAGCCTACTACCGCCGCGAGGGCAACTGCCTGTCGTTCACCAACCTGTTCGTGGCCCTGGGGCGCTCGCTGGGGATTCGGGTGCAGACCGGCCTGGTCACCCGACTGCGCGGCAGCGAGAGGGAAGACGACCTCATCGTGGTCAACACCCACGTGGTGGCCCTGTTCACCCAGGCGGGCGGAACGATCTATTTCGATTTCGATCGCACCCGCCGGCGTCAACCCACCGCCGTTCGCCCCCTCGATGACCTGTGGGTGACCGCCCTCTACCTCAACAACCGCGGTGCCGACGAACTGCGCCTGCGCCACCCCGAGGCTGCCGCTCGGCTCTTCGCCGACGCGGTCAAGCTGGCCCCCGACTTCTCCGCCGCCTGGGGCAACCTGGGGGTCGCCCGACGGCGCCTCGGGGACATCGCCGGAGCCTTCACCGCCTACTCCGAAGCGTTGCGCGGCGACCCCAACAACCCCACCGTGCTGTCCAACCTGGCCCTGCTCTACACCTCGCTGGGGCGGACCTTCGAGGCCGAGGCGGCGTTGGCCGCTGCCCGCCTTTCCGCCGCCTCGCCCCACCTCCTCATCGTCCGGGGCGACGTCGAGCTGGCCCGCGGCAAGGTGATGGAGGCGCGCCGGCTGTACCTCAGGGCCAGGCGTCTGGACCCGCGCCTGGCCGACGCCTGGGTGGCTCTGGCGCGCGCCGAGCTGGCGGCGGGGCGCCCGGCCCGGGCCCGCCGCCTGGCCACGAAGGCGTTGCAGCTGGATCCGGTCGCCCCCGGAGCGGTTCAGTTGATCGAAAAAAGCCACGAAAAAAGCTAGACTGTCCCGGTGCGCGCCGAACTCCGGCGCGCCGTTGAAGTTTTCGGGAGATTTTTGTGAGGAAAGGCAAGACACCGTACCGCAACCACGGCCTACCCCCCGAGAGCGCCCCCAAGTCGCTCTTCCGCAAGGTCGAGCGCACCTTGTCGGCGATCGAGCGCGGGGAAGATATTCTGGCAACCATTCAGAACGTCGCCGAGTACATGGTGACCAACTTCCGCGATGATCTGGGCATCGTCGGCGGGCGTCTGTACCGCCGCACCGACGAGGGATACGAACTGGTCGGATCGTTCGGGACCGCTTCCCCGCCCCCTGGTACCATCGTTCCCCACGGCTACGCTCCCATCGAGGCCGCCATCGATTCGGGGATGGTATTGATGGACCGGGCCTCGCCCGGCTTGAACCCGGAGTTGGAGGCGCTCTTGGGCACGCGGGAGCGTTTTGCCGCCATCGCCCTCGCCGACGGTGACTACCTGATTTCCTTCGACGTCGCCCCGGGGCGGGCACCCGAGCGCGACCTTCGCGCCTCGTTGAACATCGTGCGCCTGGCCATCAATCAGAAGCTGCGGCAGGAGCGCTTCGAGGAAATCCTCGAGGACGCCTTGCGCATCCAGACCTCCATCCTGCCCAAGCGCACGCCTGCCTACGCCGACTTCGACATCGGCGGCGGCTCCCGGGCCGCCGAAGTGGTAGGGGGAGACTTCTACGACTACATCCCCATCACCGCCCACCTTTTCGACCTGGTCATCGCCGACGCCTCCGGCCACGGCCTGCCCGCCGCCCTGCAGGTGCGCGACGTGTACATGGGCCTGCGCATGGGCCTGTCCCGGGACTACAAGGTGTCCCGCACCGTCGAGCGCCTCAATTCGATCATCAATCGCTCCAAGCTGGCCACCAAGTTTGTTTCCCTGTTCGTCGCCGAACTGGAGACCAACGGCAGCATCATTTATGTCAACGCCGGCCACCCGCCGCCGTTCCTGCTGCACGCCGACGGCAGCCGGGAGTACCTGCGGGAAGGCGGCATGGTGCTGGGCCCCATGCCCGACGTTGCCTACCTGCGCGGCTTTGCGCGCCTGGAGCCAGGGGCTACCCTGGTGATGTACACCGACGGTATTACCGAGTGCCACGACCGCCTGGGTCGGCAGCAGTTCGGGCTGCGCCGCCTGCAGCGCCTGGTGCGCCGCCTGAACGACCGCCCGGCCCGGGAAATCGTGGCGGCCGTCTTCGAGGCCCTCGACCGCTTCGCCGGCCGCAGCCTCCCCGAGGACGACCAGACCATGGTCGTGGTGAGGCGCCCAGCCCTGCCAGCCGGCCACTGACCACGGGCCACTCCAGCATCCGGCGGCGACCCCTCCCGGTTCGACTATACTGCGCGGCATGGAAACCTTTCTGCCGCAAAGCTTCTTCGCTGACCTCGACGCCTTCGAGCACAGCGAAGTGTTCCGCCGCGATGAGCCGGTGTGGGCGGCTTTGGGCGAGAAGCTCGACGCCTACCTGGGGGCCTACACCAAGTGGACTTTCGACCCTCGCCTGCCACCGGGTGTCCACCTGCTGGAGGGGCCCATCGCCCTCGGCGAGGGGTGCCGTCTGGAGCCGGGCGTCGTCCTGCGGGGCCCCCTCATCCTCGGGGACGGGTGCGAGATCCGCACCGGCGCCTACCTGCGCGGCCACATCATCCTCGGGCGACGGTGCGTGGTCGGCGCCCACAGCGAATTGAAGCGCGCCATACTCCTCGATAGCGCTCATGCACCTCATCAGAACTACGTGGGTGACTCCATCCTGGGCCGCGACGTCAACCTGGGTGCCGGGACCATCCTCTCCAACGTCAAGAACATCGGTCGCGAGGTGACGTTCTCCCACGGGGGCGAGACGGTGCACACCGGCCTGCGCAAGTTCGGCGCCATCCTGGGGGACGGGTGCCGCACCGGCTGCAACACGGTGTTGAACCCCGGCGTGCTCATGGGCCCCGGCTGCGTCACCTACCCCAACGTGGCGCTGCGGTCGGGCTTCTATCCCGCCGGTACTCTGATCAAGCTGCGCCAGCAGCATCACGTGGTGTCCATGGACCGGGTCGTGCGCTAACTGGCACTGTGTTTGCAAAAGGAAGGGCGTGGGACGTGAAGGGAGGTGCCCGATGACCCGCATCAGCAGCATCCTCACCGTCGCCGCGGTGGCCCTGGTGGCCACCGGCGCGGCCTTCGCCGAGGACGATGCGACCTCGCTGAGCTACATCTCCTACGTGGAGCGCTACGCCACCCTGCGCCCGGCGAACGGCAACGAATCCCTGGACGTGGTGGTCAACATGCCGGTGCTCGCCGGGGATCGCCTGGTGACGGCGCGGGCCGCCCGGGTCGAAATCGTGCTCGCCGACGCCACCACGGTGTGGCTCGACGAGTTCTCCACCCTGGACTTCGACGCCCTTGCCTTCTCCCGCGAGAGCCCCGCCTCCCGCACCGTGCTCTATCTCGCCGACGGCACCGCCGCCTTCGAGCTCCCCGCCCACGGCCTGGGCGACGCCACCACCCGGCTCGATACCCCGGCAGGAACCATCTTCCTCCAGCGCCCCGGGCTGTACCGGGTCGACATCGACCGCGGGCAGGTGGAGGTGAGATCCTTCGCCGGTCTGGCCGAACTGCCCTCCGGTGCCGGCTCGGCCCTGCTGCGGGCCGGCCAGCAGGCGTACCTCACCGCCAGCGGCCGGCCGGAGACCCGGGCCCTGTACGAGACCCGCGATGAATTCTGGCGCTGGGTGTCGGAGCGCCGGCGGCCTGCCCCCCCTGGCCGCACCGCCGAACAGGTGGGAAGCCGGGCCGCCAGCCGCGCCGCCATCCTGGACTCGTACGGCGACTGGATTTACGTGGACAGCTATTGGGCCTGGCGCCCCCGCGTCGCCGTCACCTGGGTGCCTTACAGCTACGGTCGCTGGTACTGGACGCCGGTGGGTTGGACGTGGATCTCCTACGAGCCCTGGGGGTGGTACCCCTACCACTACGGCTCGTGGACCTACCACCCGCGCCACGGCTGGCTGTGGTGCTGGGACTGGGTGTGGGGACCCGCCTGGGTGCACTGGTTTTACTCCGGCTCCTACATCGGCTGGTGCCCGCGCGGCTACTACGACTCCTGGTACTGGAGCCGCTACCGGCACTTCCACGGCTCCTATCCCGGTCGCTGGAGCCAGGTCACGCTCGACTTCCGGGGACGTATCTACCTGGGCGACATCGACCTGCGCCCATGGACCGTGGTTCCTGCGAGTCACTTCGCCCACGCCCGCCTGGACCGCGTGCGCCTGAGCCCCGAGCGCATCCGCCAGGAGCTGCCCCGCACCCCGGCGTACGTGCGGTCGGGCCCCCTGCTCACCCGCGACGTCCGCCCCGACCCCAACGCCTTCGAGCGGGAGTTCCGCCGCGGGCTGCGGGATGACAACATCCCCGATCTCACCCGGGTGCTGCGGCGGGAAGAAGGCGCGGTCGATGTTCGCCAAGGTACCCCCGCGGTGCGCATGTTGCCCACAGGTGAGCTGATCCGCGGCGCCGAGCGGGCCGAGGGCGGCGCCGACGTCCGCGGGGGGGCACCGGGGCGTGGCGGCGTGCCGGGTCGCACCGACCTGCCTGGCCGCGGCGAGGTGCGCGGGCGAAACGGCTCCGAATGGCCGGGCGAGCGCCAGCCGGCACCGGTGCGCGGGGGCCAGCCCGGGCTCGGCTCTCCCGGACGCAGCAGCGGCGGGAGCGAGGACCGCACCCCCATCCGCATTCCCGAGCGCAGCAGACCCGAGCGGGTCGACCCGGGGACCCCGGCCCGCGGGGAGGTGCCAGACACGCCCCGCCGCGAAGTGGGGCGCCCGGCCCCCGACCGTTCCCAGCCCGGCGGTGCCCCCTCCGCACCTGGCCCGGCGGGCGAGGACGCCAGGCGCCCCCCGGAGCGCAGCGCCCCGGCTCCGGTGCGGCCACCGGCTGGCTCCTCCGACCCGGGCGCGAGCCGCAGCTCGGCGCCGCCGCCGGCGCGCCCGCCGGCGGAGCAATCGCGCCCTGCCCCACCCCCACCGCGGCAACCGGAGTCGCCGCCACCCTCCTCGCAGCGCAGCTTTGACGATCGCTTTGACGCCCCTGGCCGTGCGCCGGCCCGACCCTCGAGCCCGGTGAGTCGGGGCGGCTACGGTGGCAGTCAGGGCCAGGAGTCCTGGGGAAGAGAGCCCTCTGCCCCTTCCCGTCCCGTCGCCGCCCCCCCGCCCCGCCCGGCCGCCCCGCGCAGCGACTCCTACGCACCGCCACCGCGCGCCGCGGCACCCGCCCCCCGGGCGGAGGCACCACCCCCGCGCAGCGCCCCGGCCCCCCGCGCCCCGGCGCCTGGCGCCTCCTCCGGCTCCGCCTCGGGCGGCGACGGCGGCCGCCCCTCCCGACCGCCCGGCCCGGGACGCCCGGCGCCCTCCCGGCCTGACCGCTGACCCGCTGCCCACTACCCCCAGCGGCGCAGCCAGTGCTCCAGGGTGAGCAGAGTGAACACGGCGCGGGCAGCGCGCTGGCGGTCGCCGTGCTGTTGCCAGGCGCGCCAGGGGGCCAGTCGGTGGCCGGGGATCAGCTGTCGCAGAGCCGCCGCCGGGTCCTCCGAGAGCGCCCGCACCTGCTCCGCCCAGGGACCCGCCAGCCACTCCTGGAGCGGCACCTCGAAGCCGCACTTGGGGGCCCGGCGGACCGCGCGCGGCAACAGGCCGGCGGCGGCGGCGCGCAGCAGCGGCTTGGTGGTGAAGGCGCTGTACAGCAGGGACGGGTGGAGAGCCGCGGCGTACTCCACCAGCTGGTGATCCAGAAGCGGTGACCGCGCCTCCAGGGAGGCGGCCATGGTGGCGCGATCCATCTTGGGCAGCAGGTCGCCGGGCAGGAAGAACAGCAGGTCCGCCCCGCGCAGCTGCTGTGCCAGGGGCTTTTCGCACCCCTCTCGGTCGAGGGCGTTGGCCAGGGAGGTGGGGAGGACCTCCCCGCCGCCCAGCACCGCCGCGGCTCCGTCCGTTCCCAGCTTGACCGGACCCCACTCCAGGTAGGGGTGGCGGCGCGAGGTCACCCCGCGGGCGAACCGCCCCGCCCACCCACGCCAGCCCACCCGGCGCAGCACGGCGGCCGCCGGGGCGATCCCCGGCAGCCCCGCCAGCACCCCCGCCTGGTGGCGGCGGTAGCCGGCGAATACCTCGTCCCCCCCATCGCCGTTGAGCACCACCGGAGCATGCTGGCGCGCCGCGCGGCTGACGAGCAGGGTGGGAATGACCGAGGGATCGGCGAGGGGTTCATCGAAAATCTCGGCCAGCTGGGGCAGTAGCTCGATGCCCCGGCGAGGATCCACCGGCACCGGGGTGACCTCCAGGCCGGTGTGACTGGCCGTGCGGCGGGCCAGGGGCAGCTCGTCGTCCCCCTGGCCAAAGGTCACGGTGAGGGCGCGCAGGGCGGGGGCGGCGGGCGCAGCCAGGGCGGCGACCAACCCTGAGTCGATGCCGCCGGAGAGGAACACCGCCACCGGCACGTCGGCGCGCAGCCGCAGCCGCACTGCCTCGGCCAGGCGCGCGCGGATCTCCTCCACGGCGGCACCGCGCGAGGGGCGGTGCTCGTCGGTGAGGACCAGCTCCCAGTACGGCTCCTCCCGCCAGCGCCCACTGTCCAGCTCCCAGAGGGCCCGGTGGGCGGGGGGCAACTTCCACACCCCCGGCAGGATGCACTCGCCCTCCGGGACGAACCCGAAAGCCAGGAAGGAGCGCAGCGCCGCCGCGTCCACCCCGCCCAAGGCCGGTTCAGCCGCGCGGAGGGCCTTCAACTCCGAGGCAAACCACAGGGTGGCCCCCTGGCGCGTCAGGTAGAGGGGCTTCTTGCCCAGGCGATCGCGGGCCAGGAACAGCACCCGCCGTCGGCTATCCACCACCGCCAGGGCAAACATCCCCCTCAGGCGCTCCGGCAGCTGCTCCCCCACCTCCTCCCACAGGTGAACCAAGACCTCGGTGTCGCCGGTGGACCGCAGCCGGTGCCCACGGGCCGCGAGCTCGGCGCGCAGCTCCACGTAGTTGTAGATCTCGCCGTTGAGCACGGCGACGACGGAGCCGTCCTCGTTGCGCACCGGCTGACCGCCGCTGACCAGATCGACGATGGCCAGCCGCCGGGCCCCCAGCGCCCAGCCGTCCCCCGCCACGGCTTGCTCGTCGTCGGGGCCGCGGTGGGCCAACCGGGTCAGCGCCGCCGCCAGCCGCTGGCCGGCGTCGTCGGGGCAGGCCCCGGCCCAGCCGGCGATGCCGCACACCTCAGGGCCTCGCGGCGCGCCCGACCCCTCGGCTGGGCGAGCAGGAGAGACGGACAGAAGAACAGGGGAAGAGGGGCGCGACGCGAGGAACGCTTTGCGCGCACCCTCGCCCGGTACGGCGAAATTGCCGGGGTTCCTCTCTCGCGGCCACGAAGCGACTATACTCCGACCGTGCCGCTGGAGATCGGCCGCTGGCTGCCCGAATTCCCGGTGCGGGAGCACTGTCTCTACCTCAACCACGCCGCCGTCTGCCCCCTCCCCCGGCGCGTCGCCGAGGCCATGCGGCAGCGCGTAGCCGAGCTGGAGACCAGCGGCGCCACCTCCTGGGAGGCGTGGCGACAGACCGAGCTCACGGCCCGCTCCCTGGCCGCCCAGCTCACCGGCGCCAGGGCCGAGGACGTGTCGCTGGTGCGCTCCACCTCGGAAGGGTTGTCGCTGGTGGCCCAGGGGCTGGAGTGGCGCAAGGGGGACGTGGTGCTCGTGGGCGAGGAGGAGTTCGCCGCCAACGTGGCGCCGTGGCTGGCCCTGGGCCGCCGTGGCGTGAAGGTGGTTCGCTTCCCCACCCCCAATGGCCGGATCCGCCCCGACGTCGTCACCCCCATGCTCAAACCACCGGTCCGCCTGCTCGCCCTCTCCTGGGTGTCCTTCCACACCGGCTGGGTGGCACCCGTGGCCGAGCTGGCGGCCGCCGCCCACCGCGAGGGGATCCTGGTGGTGGTGGATGCCATTCAGGGGCTCGGGGCACTGCCCGCCAACCTCGCCGCCATGGGCGCCGATGCCCTGGTGGCCGACGGGCACAAGTGGATGCTCGGCCCCGAAGGCCTGGGCGTGCTGGTGACGAGGGCCGAACTGCGGGCCCGCCTCCACCCCGCCCTGGCCGGCTGGCTCAACGTGCGCCGCAAGCCGGGCTCGCTGTTTCTCCAGGAGCTGGAGTTCCTGCCCGATGGACGGCGATTCGAGGCCGGGGCGATGCCCACGGTGTTGGTGGCCGGCCTGGCGGCCGCCCTGGATTTGCTCCTCGACGCCGACCCCCAGGAGATCCACAACCGCGTGGTCCGCCATAACCGCACCCTGACCCAGACGCTGGTGCAGGCGGGGTGGCAGGTGGTGTCGCCGGGGGCGGGGCACGAAGCCTCCGGAATCGTCGCCGCCCGCCACCCGTTCCTGCCCGCAGAGGAGGTACGCCGCCGCCTGGAATCCCGCTCGGTGATCGTCGGCGCCCGCGAGGGGATGGTGCGCTTTTCACCCCACTTCTACGCCACCGCCGGCGAGCTGGACGCTCTTCGGGTGCTTCTGGCGCGATTGTAACGCGGCTTCGACGAGCACGACCAGGATGCGCGCTCCGTCTCTCTTGCCCACCGATGTGCTGGTGCTGGGCGGCGGACCCGCCGGCGCCATCGCCGCGACACTGTTGGCCCGCCGCGGCCTCGGCGTCACCGTGCTCGACGCCGCGACGTCGCGGGGGGAGGTGGGGGCGTCCCTGTCCCCCGGCCTCCTCCCCCTGCTGGACGAGCTGGGCGTGGGCGAGGTGGTGCGGACGCTGCCCCACACCGGGCGATGGGACGGGGTGGAGTTCCTCGCCGAGGACGGCGAGATTCTCGGCACACTGCCCTTCTCCGAGGCCCTCGAGCCCGGCCTTCCCCACGGCTATCAGGTCCACCGGGGGGAGCTGGACGCGGCCCTCCTGAACCACGCCCGGCGCAGCGGCGCCGAGGTCTTGCGTGGGTGGAAGGCGGCAAACCCGGTATGGGAGGGGGACAGGCTCGTCGGCGTGGTGGCCGCCAACTCCGAAGGCGCCGAACGCCAGATCCTCGCCCGCGCCGTCCTGGACGCCACTGGTCAGGCGGCCCTTCTCGCCTCCCGCATGGGGTGGCGCTTCGGCTACCCCCGCCACCGCAAAGTGGCGGTCCAGCAGCTGTGGCGCCTGCCCAGGCCGCTTGCCGACGGTCGGCCGCAGTTCACCAGCCTGGTGGCGCACCAGGGCGGGTGGCTGTGGCTCGCTCCTCTGGCCAGCGAGGAGGTTTCATTGGGGGGTGTGTTTGACCCCGGCGCGGCGACGAGCGCCCAGGCAGCCGCGCAGCTTCTGCGCGCCGCAGTTGCCACCACCCCGGCTTTTCACCGCCTCCTCCAACCAGCGACCGAACTGGCCGGTGCCCAGTTTTGGCGCGACTATTCCTACCGGGTGCTGCGGGTGGCCGGGGACGGGTACTGCCTGCTGGGCGACGCCGCCGGCTTCTTCGACCCGCTGGGGTTTCTCGGCGTGCTAACGGCCGCCGCCACCGCCGCCTCGGGGGCGCTGGACATCGCCGAGGGGTTCGCCCGCCACGGCCGCGTGGACGCCGCCGACTTCGGCCCCACCATCGCCTTCACCCGAGGTCTGCACCGCGCCGCCTTCGCCCTCTCTCGAGCGTTTCACGACCCCCTTTTCAGAAGATTGCTCCTTCAACCCCCCCATACCTTGCGCCTGCGCGCCGGCCTCATCTCCCTGTGCGCCGGTGACCTCCTCCGCGAGGGCCGGTGGCGGCGCACCTGGCGACTGCGGGTGCTCCACCTGCTGTCGCGGGTGCACCGCTACAGGCGTCCATGGGCTCGTGGCGGCATGCAGGCGGGCCGTCCCACTGGCGGCGGGGGCTCGAGATGAACGCCCCTGTCCCTGACGTGATGAGGCCCGATACCGACCGGCGCATGACCCTGTGGCTGGCGGCCTGGATCCGCCCCTACTGGCGGCGGGTGGTGCTGGCCACCGCCCTGGTCATCGCCGGCTCGGCGTTGCAGATCCTTGGTCCGCTCATCACCGCCGCCGCCATCGACCTGTACCTGAAGCCGGAACCGGGGGCCACGGCGGCCCGGGTGTATCGCCTTCTGGAGGTGCTCGACCTGCCGCGGCAGGGTGGGGCGGGGCTCGCCACCTTGACCGTGGCCTACCTGCTGTCGCTGCTGGCCGGCGCCGCGCTGCTGGTGTGGCAGGCGCGCACCATGTTGATGACGGGGCAGCTGGTCATGCGTGATATGCGCGATGCCCTCTTCGCCCACCTGCAGCGCCTGGAGCTGGCGTGGTTCAACCGCACCCCCGCCGGCCGGGTGATCACCCGGCTCACCAGCGACGTGGAGGCGGTCAACGAGCTGTTCACCTCCGGCTTCGTGCAGATCCTGGCCGACCTGGTGCTGTTGGGCGGCATCGTCGCAGTGCTGTTCTCCCTGGACTGGCGGCTGGCCCTGGTGGCGTTCTCGATCCTGCCTCTGCTGCTGGTCCTGTCGGCCTGGTTCCGCCACAACGCTAGGCGGGTGTACCGGGAGGTGCGGGCCCGCTTGGCCGCGATCAACACCCACCTGCAGGAGCATCTCTCCGGCATGTCGGTGGTACAGCTGGCCCGCGCCGAGGCACGCGCCCAGGGCCAGCTCGAGCGCCTCGACGCCGCCCACCGGGACGCCAACATCAGCGGCATCTTCTACTACGCGCTGTTCTTCCCGGCCGTGGAGCTGCTCACCGCCGCGGGGCTGGTGGCGCTGTTGGTGTTCGGCTGGGGATGGACGGCCGAGGGCACCCTCTCCCTCGGCGTGCTGGTCGCCTTCCTGCAGTACGTTCAGCGGTTCTACCGGCCCATCTCCGACCTGGCGGAGAACTACAACGTGCTGCAGACCTCGCTGGCCGCCGCCGAGCGGCTGCAGGCGCTGCTGGCCACCCAGCCCGCCCTGGAGGAGCCGGCCACCCCCGCACCACCTCCTCCCCGCCGCAGCACCTTCGCCTGGGAGGGCGTCTGGTTCGCCTACGAAGGGGAGCGCTGGGTGCTGTCCAACGTCAGCTTTGCCGCCGCCCCGGGGGAGCGGCTGGCGGTGGTGGGGCACACCGGTGCCGGCAAGAGCACTCTGGTCAACCTTCTGCTGCGGTTTTACGACGTCAAGCGGGGGCGCATCACCGTCGACGGGGTGGACGTCCGCTCCCTGCGCCTGGCCGAGCTGCGCCGCCGTTTCGCCGTGGTGCTGCAGGACGTGGACTGCTTCGCCGGTACCCTGCGCGACAACGTCAGCCTCGGCCGGGAGGGACTCGACGACGCCCACCTCCTGTGGGCGCTGGAGCAGGTGCAGGCCGGACCGCTGCTGCGGCGGCTGCCCTTGGGCTTGGATACGGTGCTGGGTGAGCGGGGTGCCGGCCTGTCGGTGGGGGAGCGCCAGCTGGTGTCCTTCGCGCGGGCGCTGGTGGGGGACCCGGAGTTTCTCATCCTGGACGAGGCCACCGCCTCCGTAGACCCCCAGACCGAGGCCCTGATCCGGGAGGCGCTCGACCGCTTGCTGGCCGGACGGACGGCCTTGATCATCGCCCACCGCCTGGCCACGGTGGTGGGATGCGACCGCGTCCTGGTGATGCACTCCGGCCGCCTGGTGGAGCAGGGGCGCCACGAGGAACTTTTGGCCGCGAACGGGATCTACAAATCTTTGTATGAGTTACAGCTTTTCTCTGGACCCGCGGTAGCGCCTGCCGGAGTCTAGCCGTCCTCCCCCAGGTCGACCTGCACTTCGCCGTGGACCACCCGCACGCGGAAGGTGCGCAGGGGCTCCTCGGCGGGGGGTGAGAGGACGGCTCCCGAGCGCAGGTCGAACTCGGCGCCGTGCAGGGGGCACTCCACCGTGCACCGCACGCGATCCACGCTCCCCTCGTGCAGGTAGGCGTGGGCGTGAGTACAGACGTTCTCCACCGCGAAGAACTCTTCCCCGCAGCGGTACACCCCCACCTCCACCCCGCCCACCAGGACGCTGCGCCCCTCGCCGTCCCGGAGATCAGCGACTCGTGCCACCGTGTGCCACATGTTCTCCCTCCCCACCGCGGGCGCACCCCGCGCCGCGGTAGCTGCTATCGTACAGCGGCTAGGAGTGATATGGACAACGGTACCGGTCTTGCGGAATTGAGAGAAAGCATCGCCGAGGTGGACCGCGCCCTGCTGGAGCTACTGCGGCGGCGCATGGAGCTGGCCGCCCAGGTGGGGCAGATCAAGGCCGAGCGCGGCACCCCGGTGGTGGTCCGGGACGTGGAAGAGAAGGTGCTGGCGCGCGCCCGCCAGCACGCCGACGCCTGCGGCGTCACCCCCAAGGTGATGGAGGCGGTGTTCCAGGCCGTCATGGCGGGCTCGGTGGAGCGCCAGCACCGGGTGGGCACGGCGCTGCGCGCTTCTCGGGGTGGCCGCGTGCTGCTGCTGGGCGGTGCCGGCGGGATGGGGATGTGGTTTGCCACCTTCCTCGCGCTGGTGGGCCACCGGGTGGACGCCGTCGACCCTTCCTGGGCCGGCATCGCCGCCGCCCCCGGCCGTTTCGCCGAGCTGGCGGAGGTCGGCGACCTGGACGCCTACGATTTCATCCTCGTCTCGGTGCCGCTGGCCACGACACCGCTGGTGGTGGCCGAGGTGGTGGAACACCGCCCGCGGGGCGTGGTGGTGGAGATCGCCTCCATAAAGAGCCACCTCCTCCCGGTTCTGGATGCCGCCGACCGCCTGGGGGTGCGGGTGGCCTGCCTGCACCCCATGTTCGGCCCCGGCAAGTCCCCCTACGAACCCCTCACCTTCGTCCTTGCCTGCCGCCGTGCCGCCGAGGAGGAAACCGCCGCCCTGGCGCCGCTGCTGCTCCACCCCTACTCCTCCCTGGTCCCCATCCCCTTTCTCCACCACGATCGCCTCATGGGCTGGCTGCTGGGCCTGGCCCACCTCACCGGCATGCTGTTCGGCGTCGCCCTCACCCACGCTGGACTGGATGCGGCGGAGCTGCAGCGGTGTGCCTCCACCACCTTCGAACGACAGGCCGCCACGGCGATCTCGGTGGTCTCCGAGGACCCCGACCTCTACCTGGACATCCAGCGGTTAAACCCCCACCGCCAGGAGGTCTATCGGGCCGTCCATGAGGCCCTGGCCGACCTGGTGACCGCCGTGGAGCGGAGCGATCGGGAGGCCTTCGCCGCCTCCCTCGGCGCCGCCCGCCGCTTCCTTACCGAGACGGGGTGAGGGGTTCTCGACAGGAGGGGTCGTCCACGCGGGGGCTGTTGACCCGGGGGGACACCGGCCAGGCGACCATCCCGGCGGCCGGGTGGGGGCGCAGGAGCCGCTGCAGCCGCCCCGGCTCTCCCCCCGCCGGGCCGAGCCAGAGATCGAAGGTCGGGGGCGGCAGGATCACCGGCATGCGGTCGTGCAGCGGCGCCACCACCTCGTTGGGGGTGGTGGTGAGGATGGTGCATGACTCCACCGACTGGCCGCCGCCCGCCCAGCGCTCCCACAACCCCGCCAATGCAAACGGACGACCATCTGCAAAGCTAATGAAGTAGGGCTGCTTCGCCCCCCCGCGCCGGGCCCACTCGTAAAAGCCGTCCGCCAGCACGAGGCAGCGTCGGGCACGAAGAGCGGCGCGGAACGCCGGTTTTTCCGTCACCGTCTCGGCCCGGGCATTGATCAGCCGCGCGCCGATGGCGGGGTCCTTCGCCCAGGCGGGAATCAGGCCCCAGCGCAGGAACACCAGGCGCCGCTGGCCGTCCTCGCGGCGCACCGCCGCCACCGGCTGGGTGGGGGCGACGTTGTAGCGGGGCTCGAAAGCCGGCACCTCGGACAGCCCGCAGACCTCTGCCACCACCTCGGGCGGGGAGGCGAAGGAAAACCGGCCGCACATCCTCATGATCATAGCCGCGCCGGGCCGCCCGGGAGAGCGCCGGGTCGGCCGATGGTTCAGCAGCGAGGCGCCGCCAGGAGGCGCAACGGCGGCACCGCACGCTCGGATCGCGGTGCAGAGGCAGGCATGCATGCGCATCGTCCTCACCAGCGTTCCAGTCCAGGACCAAGACGCGGCCCGCGACCTCTACACGCGCATCCTGGGCTTTCAGGTGAAGCGGGATGAACCGGCGGGGAGTACCAGTGGTTGACCGTGGTGTCTCCGCTGGACCTTGACGGGGTGGAGCTGCGGCTGGGGCCCCTCGGCTTTCCCCGGGCCCGCGCCTACCAGGTCCAGCTGTTCGCCGCCGGCATCCCTTGGGCCGCCTTCACCGCCGCCGATCCGGACGCCGCGGTGGCCCGGCTGCGATACCTCGGCGTGGTCTTTCGTGGTGACCTGGTCACCTCCCGCTCCACCCGCCTGGCCCTCTTCGAGGACACCTGCGGCAACCTGATCCAAACCTTTCAGTCGTGACCCGGCCACTGGGTGCGGAGGAAATCCAGCAGCGCCTCGGCCACCGCCACCGGGCGCTCCACCGGCGGCGTGTGGCCGCACTCGGGGACGACCACCAGCCGCCCCCGGGGCAGGGCCTCGGCCATGGCGCGAGCGGTGCCCGGCGGGGTGATGGCGTCCTCGGCTCCCACCAGCACCAGGGCCGGCACCCGGAGACCCGGCAACAGCGGCCGGCTGTCGGGGCGGTCGCGCATCCCCGCCAGACACCCGACCAGCACGTGGGCAGGCACCTCGCCGGCGATTCGCCGCAGTTCGGCCAGCAGCCGGGGGGCCCGCTTTCGACTCACCGGGGCGAGCAAGTTGGGGAGGAATTCCTCGAGAAACCCCGCTCGATCGCCCCCGAGGATGCGCTCGATGGCCTGCTGACGCCGCTGCCGCCCCGCCTCGTCGTCGCCTTCGGCGCGGCTATCCACCACCACCAACCCCGCCAGCCGCTCGGGCCAGCGGTCTGCCACCCGAAAGGCCACGTACCCCCCCATGGAGTGCCCGCCGAGTACGAACCGCTGCAACCCCAGGGCGTCCGCCACCGCCACCACGTCCTCGGCCAGCGCCTCCATGGTGTAGCCGGCGGGGGGCGCCTCGGAGCCGCCGAAGCCCCGCAGGTCGAGGGTAATCACCCGCGCCGCCGCGACCAGCGCCGGCAGCACCGGCTCCCACATCTGCGCCGACAGTGGAAAACCGTGCACCAGCAGCAACGGCACCCCGCTGCCCGCCTCCTCCACCGCCAAAGTCACGCCGTTTGCCGCGATCCGCACCATCGCCCTCCCTTCCTTGCCGGCCGCAGTCCTGGTTGGCCATGGTAGCAAGGTAGGGGCGACGCATGCGTCGCCCCTACCGAACGCGTCGCCCCGACAGGAAGATGAACCCTGGCTCATCTGACCAAATCCACCGTCGAACAGGCCGCCCTCGCCTGGCTGGAGGTTGTCGGATGGCGGGGCTCCCACCGCACGCACGGCTACCCGCCGGAGCCGCGGAAGCCAGCGACGGCGGCCGCTGTGGGGGAGGCCGCGCTGCTCTTCGCGGCGTGTGGGACAGCGAAAACGGTCTCGTCTTACGGGATGTTGCGGTGGATGATCAAGGGCGCGGCCCGGCGCTGCAGCAAAACGTCAGGCCTCGGGCCGGGGCCCCTCGGCCGCTTGACACCGCCGCCGCTTAGCCCCACAATGGAACCGGTTCTTTGAATCTATGCGGTTTTCCGTAGGGGTGCCCCGCCGCCTGCCGGTGGGGCTGAGATCACACCCTCGTGAACCTGATCCGGGTCATGCCGGCGTAGGGAACGGAACGAACAGCAGTGGGGGCGTCGTGGCTCCACCGCGGTCCTCCCCGCCGGAGATCCCGGCAAGGAGGTAAAAGATGCAACGACGCCTTGCCCTGGTGGTGCTTCTTCTTGCAACGAGTTTTCCCGCTCTCGCGGCTGAACTGCGCGGCCGGGTGGTGGATGCCCGCACGGGTGCTCCCCTGGCCGGGGCTCGCGTGTCGGCGGCCGGGGGTGCGGCCGTGTCGACCGACGAGGCGGGGGAGTTTTCCCTCACCGTCCCCGACCTCACCACGGCCCAGCTGCTCATTGCGCACACCGGCTATCGGGCGGAGCGGCTGAAGCTCGCACTGCCCCTCTCAGCGCCCCTCACCGTCGCACTCACCCCCGACACTGCCTTCACCGATCGCATCGAGGTGACGGCCACGCGTGCTCGGGAAGGAATCGACCCGGCGACCTTCACCAACGTGCCCCAGGAGCGCATCCAGGAGGCGTACTGGGGGCAGGACCCGGCCATGCTGCTGGCCGGGGTGGCGCCGGGGTTCTATGCCTACAACGACAACGGCCACGGCATCGGCTACTCGTACTTCACCATCCGCGGCTTCGGCCAGGCCCGCACCCGCGTCACTTTGAACGGCGCCCCCCTCAATGATGCCGAGTCGGGAGAATTGTTCTTCATCGATCTGGCCGACTTCCTGGCCACCGCCGGTGACATTCAGGTGCAGCGCGGGGTGTTCGGGCTGTCGGGGATCGGCGGGGCGGTGGACATCACCACCGCCGATCCGGCCCTTGAACCCGGCTTCTCCCTGCACCTGGGGGGCGGCAGCTTCGCCACCCGGCGGCTGGCTGCCCGCTACGAGTCCGGCCTGTTGGGGGGCGGCTGGGCGTTGTCCGCCCGCTATTCCCGCATCACCAGCGACGGCTACCGCGACCAGTCGTGGGTGGAGATGTGGAACTACTACTTCTCCCTGGCTCGCCTCGGCCAGCGGTCACGACTGCGCATCAACCTCTTCGGGGGCCCCGAGCGCACCCACCTGGCCTACGTGGGGGTGCCCCGCAGCACCCTCCAAGGCGGCCTCACCGGCAACGCCGCGCGTGACCGCCGCTTCAACCCCCTGACCTTCCCGGGCGAGATCGATACCTTCCTGCAACCCCACTACCAGCTCATCCACGAGCTCTCCCTCGCCCCCTCGGCGGAGCTCTCGCAGACGTTCTACTACTTCGAGGGGGAGGGGCATTACGAGCAGTTCCGGGCGCGGCGGCGTCTGGTGGAGTACAACCTGCCCCCCGTGGTGCTGCCGGACGGCAGCGTCATCACCCGCAGCGATCTGGTGCGACGGCGCACCGTGGACGAGTGGGACGCCGGCTGGGTGCCCACCTTGACGTGGCGGCGCGGGCAGTGGGACGTGATCGCCAGCGGCGAGGTGCGCCTGCACGAGGCCCGCCACTGGGGAGAGGTGCGCTGGGCGCAGTTTTACCCCGTCGGGATCGAGCCCAACCGGCGCTACTACGACTACGAGGTGGACAAGCGCAGCACCGCCGCCCTGCTGCGCGCCGGCTGGCGGGCCAGCGAGCGGCTGCGCCTCACCGCCGGGGTTGGGGCCGCCCATCACACTTACACCCTGCGCAACGATCGCATTCGCGGCCGGGCCTTTTCCGAGTCGTTCTCATTCCTGCTCCCCCGCGCCGGAGCGGTGTGGAAGCTGGGTGAGGGGGCAGAGGCGACGGTGCAGGCGGCCCGCGGCATGCGCGAGCCCACCTTCCGCAGCATCTACGACCCCCAGGACTATTACGGCCAGCGGGTGGCCCTCGAACCCGAAGACGTGTGGAACTACGAGCTGGGGGCCGCCATCCGCCGGCCCACCTGGCGGCTGCGGGGGGCGCTGTCGTACCTCGACTTCGCCAACGAAATCGTCTACGCCGGGGCGCTGGACGACAACGGCGTGCCCATCTACGGCAACGGGGCCCGCTCCCGCCACCGCGCCGCCGAGCTGGAGGGGTCCTGGCAGGCCTCCTCGAGACTCGCCTTCGACCTGTCCCTCACGGCCACGCGCAACACCTTTCTGCGCTTTCGCGAGTTCGGCTGGGACGGTTCCACCATCGTGCACGACGGCAACCGCATCGGCGGCCACCCCACCTCTCTGGGCAACCTCACGGCCCGGTGGATGGGGGACGGCCTCCACCTGGCCGCCACGGTGCGCCGGGTTGGTAAGCTGTACCTGGACTCCTCCCAGGACAATCGCCGCTACCCCGAACGTCGCGCCGCGCCGGGTTACGTGCCCCTGGTCAACCCGGCTTTTACGCTGGTGGACGCCCTGGCGCGCATCGACCTGGACCGCCTGCTCCCCCGGCTCACCCATCCCCTGCCGGCGACCCTGGAGCTGCGCGTCCACAACCTCCTGGACAAGCGCTACACCTCCTTCGGGTATGTGGACGACGGCCAGCCACTGTTCATCCCGGCTGCGGGGCGCCACCTCTACGCCGGCGTTACCGTGAAGATGTAGGATAGCGTCCAGGGAGGGTCAGGGCGGTGCTTCGTTCCCGGTGGGTGAAGGTACGCGACGGGGTGTTCCGGGGCCGCCGGCTGGTGGCGGTGTTTGACGTCGCCGCCGGTGGCGAGGCAGAGCGGGCCGCTCTACCCACCTGGTGCAGCCTGGCGGCCTTCTACCCCGAGCCGCTGCCCGACGGGCTGCCCTCCCCCGCCGCAGCGGCCCAGCTGGACACCCTGGAGGAGAGGCTGTGCTCCCGGCTGCCCGCCGAGGGCCCCGCGCGGCTGGTGGGGGCAATCACCACCGACGGCCGGCACGAGCTGGTCATCTACACTGCCGGGGCCGATCAGCTGCGCCAGCTGGCCCGCGCCCTGCAGGAGGAGTTTCCCGAGCTGGAGCTGCAGCTCACCTGGATGGAAGACGGGGAGTGGGCGGTGTTTCGCCAATTCGTCCCCGCTCCCCTCTGAACCAGGGTAAGTCCTCGCCCGTCGCAGGTCGAGGGGGAGGTATCATGCGGGCAGCCTTGGCCGGCCCTGGGGCAGCGCCTCGAAAGAAGGGTCTGAACATGCGGTACGAGCTCCCCCCGCTCCCGTACCCCCCCGCCCTGGAGCCCCACTACGACGCCGCCACGGTGACGTTGCACCACGGCAAGCACCACGCCGCCTTCGTGGTCGGCCTCAATGCGGCGCTGGAGAAGCTGGCGGCCGTCCGGGTCTGCAGCGATTTCACCATCGTGAAACACCTCTCGAGAGAAGTGGCCTTTCACGGCGGTGGCCGCATCCTGCACTCGATCTTCTAGACCAACCTCGCCCCCGGCGGCGGCGGGCGCCCCGAGGGCGCGCTGACGGCCGCCATCGACGCCGCCTTCGGCAGCTTTGCGGCCTTCGACACCCAGCTGCGCGCCGCCACCATCGCCGCGGAGGACTCCGGCTGGGGTGTGCTGGCGGCCGCGTCGACCGGCGAGCTGGCCATTCTCCAGGTGGAGAAACACCAGAACCAGAAGCTGTTGGGCTGGACGCCGATCCTGGTGATCGACGTCTGGGAGCACGCCTGTTACCTCAAGTATCAGAGTCGGCGCGCCGACTTTGTCGCCGCCGTGCTGAACCGTCCGGTGAACTGGTCCAACGTGGCAGCGCGCTTCGAGGCGGTTGCGGGCCGCCCCTGAAAGCCCGCGACGGCGCCGGCAGATCGGCCGTATACTGGCAAGCGGACACGGCCCGATGCCCCAATCTCTCACCGACCTGCCGCTGGAGGAACTGCTCACCTATTTGGCCCACCACCGGGCCACCGGCACCCTGGTGCTAGAGATCCCTCAGTCCCGCAAGAAGTTGTACCTCATCGATGGCCTCTTGGCGGGGGTGGCCTCTACCAACCCACGGGAGCTGTTGGGTCACTTTCTGGTGGGATGGGGGCTGGTGAGCGAGGAGCAGGTGGCCGAGGCCATGCGCCTGCAGGAGCAGCTGGGCACCCCACTGGGGCGCATCCTGGAGCGCATGGGGGCGATCGACTCGGAGTCCCTCCAGGAGGCCCTGGCGGCCCAGGGTGAGGAGGCGGTTCTCGACCTCTTCCTCGCCCCTCGCCTCGACATCCAGCCCTTTGCCGAGAACATCGTGCCCATCGACCGCCCCCTGGCGTTGCGCCGCCCGCTCCCTCCGCTGGTGCTGGAGGGACTGCGGAGGCGCGATCGCTACCGCGAGATACGCGCCCTTATCCCCGCCGATGATGTGATCTTGGAGCGCCTGGAAGGATCCGCCCCCGCCTCCCTCCACCCTCGCGACCGCCTCATTCTCGCTGCCATGGACGGGCGCAGCTCGGTGGAGGAGCTGGCGTTGACGTGCCACGTGGTGCCGTTTCACGTCCTCGAACTGGCGTTTCGGGGGCTTGAGGGGGGGTTCGTGGCGGTTCACCCCGCCGGTGCGCCAACCCCGGAAGCCTCCCGCGCCGCCTTGCTGCAGCGCGCTCGCAACGCCCTGGAGCACGGCGATCTGCTGGCCGCCTGGCGAGCGGCCAGGACGCTGCAGAGGCAGGAGGCCACCGCCGATGCCGCTGCCGTGCTGCGCGACATCGAGCAGCAGTTGACGCCCTTGCGGCTGCAGAGTCCGTTCGTGGCCCGCGCCGCGAGTCCAACGCCGGAACTCCCCACCGCCCTAGGCGCCGAGGGGGCGTTCGTCCTGTCACGGGTGAACGGCCGCTGGAGCTTGCGCGAGGTTCAGCGGATCACTCCGTTGGACGAACTCCTCTTCTGGGTGATCGTCGACGCCCTCGTGAAGGCCAACGCGCTGGAAATCCAGCCTCCCCTAAGGGGAGTCACCCTGGTCAGCGGATGATTGCCACGGCCCGCTGATATTATTTCACCCCATGAGCGAGCTGCCTCTGCTAACGCGAGCCCTGGTGGCCGATGACAGTCGCATCACCCGTGCCTTTACCGTGGAGGTTCTCAAGGAGTTCGGGGTCGAGGTGCGGGAGGTTTCCGACGGTCGAGAGGCCTTGCGACTGGCCAGCAGGGAGCACTTCCCACTGCTGATCCTGGATGGGCTCATGCCGGGTCTCACCGCCTTCGAGGTGGTGGCCCAGCTGCGGGAGACCGAACCCGAGTACAAGCCGGTGGTCATCATTCAGACGGCCTTGTACAAAAGCCGCAAGTGGGAGAGCGAAGCGCGCGCCAATCTGGGCGTCGCCGAGTACCTGGAAAAGCCGGTGGAGCCGCACACCCTCATCGAGGCACTTCGCCGCCACTTCTCCCTGCCCGCTGGCGGCTCCTAGCCGCGGGCAGCTATTCGACGCCGACGACCCCCCCACCGGCCGCCGCGGCCGGCGGCATGGCGAGCAGTCGCATCACGCCCAAAAGCCACACAGTCATGGCCAGCACGATGGGCCCGACGAAGATCCCCAGCAGGCCGAAGGCCGCAATCCCGCCGAACACGCCGAGGAACACGCTCAGGGTCGACATCTCCTGCGTTCCCTTCAGCAGCACCGGCCGCAGCAAGTTGTCGGCCACGAAGGACACCACTACCAACCCCCAGAGAAAGAGAAATACCGCCGCCCCGTGCTTGCCGTCGAACCACGCCCAGGCAGCCCCAGGCAGCCACACCAGGGCCGTGCCGCCGATGGGTAACAGGGAGAGAATCCCCATGGCGGTGCCGGCCAGCGCTGGCGAGGGGAGCCCGGCGATCCACCACCCCACTGCTCCCGCTACCCCCTGCGCCAGGGCGCACAGCAGGGAGCCACGAAAGATCCCCTCCACCATGGAGCGCAGGGAGATCGCCAGCCCCTCCCGGGCCTCCGCCGTCATGGGCAGCAGGCCGAGGGCGCCGGCAGCCAGCTCGCGCCCGTCGCGAAAGAGGAAGAAGAGGATGAAAGTGGCGTTCAGGAAGGTGAGCACCCCGTCGAACGCCGACAGCACCAGCACCCCTCCCAGCTTGGCCGCCACCGCCGACGCCTTGCTGACCACCGAGCCGGCGATCTTCTCGAAATCTTCAGGGGTAAGGCCCAGCCGCCCCTGCACCGCCTCGAGCGTCTCCGCAATCGCCGGCGCCTTGATGAAATCGCTGAAGGAGCGGATGTTTTCCTGCTTCAGGGTGGCCGCGATGGCGGTCCCGGCATCGGCCGCCTGGGCAGCCACCGCTGCCGTGAAGGCCCCCACCGGCAGCAACACCACCAGCCCGATGGTCAGTACCATCAGCCCTGCCGCCAGGGAGCGCCGCCGCGGGAGCCGGCGCTCTAGAGCCAGCCATGGTCGCCGGAAGGCCAGCGCCAGGATGGTGGCCCAAGCAATTGACGCGAGAAACGGCTTCAGGATGCGGAACGACAGCAGCCCGAGAGCCAGCGCCGCCAGGGCGAAGGCGGCCAGGGTGTAGAGGCGAGCGTTGTCGGCACTACGGTCCGGGAACACGGCGACCTCCGGCACAGCCGCCCAACTCTAGCGACCTCCGGCCGGAGGGTCCATCACCCGGCCATCGCAGTCTTACGCCTTCACCCGCCGCCTGTCGACGACCTGCTCCACCGCCTCAGCCGGTGAGCGCAGGAAGCGCGCCGCCAGCCGGTCGGCGAAGGTGTTCAGCGTGAGATAGGTAGCCGGCACGACGAAGAGGGTGAGAGCCGTGGACACCAGCAGGCCGCCGATGACACTGACCGCCAGGGGGGTCATGAGCTCGCCCCCCTCGGCGGGGTTGAGCGCCAGGGGCATCATGCCAATGACAGTGGTGGTCACGGTCATGGTAATGGGCCGCAACCGCAGCGGCGCCGCCTCCAAGATGGCGTCCCAGCGTGGCACCGTCCCCCCGCGCCGGCGCAGCTCGATGTACTCCACCAGCAGGATGCCGTTGTTGACGACGATACCGGCCAGCAGGATCATGCCCAGCATCACCGGCGCCGACATGGGCAGTCCGGTGAGCTTCAGGGCAGCGATAACCCCCACCAGCGCCAGGGGGATGGCGGCCATGATCACCAGCGGGTTGACCAGCGACTCGTACTGCACCGCCATGACGGCGAACACCAGGAAGACCGCCAGGCCTATGACGGTGAGCAGAACGCGACGGTTCTCTCGAATCGCCTCCTCCTGGCCCCCGAAGCGCATGTAGTACCCCTCCGGCAAGCGGTAGTCCGCCAGCAGCTCCCGGATGGCCTGCATGGCCTCGCCGGTGGACCACACCCCAGGCAGGGCCTGCCCGGTGACCCGCACCAGGCGGTTCTGGTTTTCCCGCTCGATGGTCTGGGGGGAGGCGGCCTCCCGGATGTCGGCCACGTCCCTGAGCCGGATGGGTGCCCCCGAGCGGGGGAAGAGGGGGAGGAGGGCGAGGTCCGCCGCCGAGGTCACCAGCGAGCGGTCGAAGCGCACCCGGACGTCGTACTCCCGGTCCCCCTCGGTGAGACGCGTGACGACTGAGCCTCCCACCGCCGTGCGTACCGTGCGCCCCACCTCTCCCACGTCCAGCCCCAAATCGGCGGCCCGCACCCGGTCCACCTCCACGCGAATCTCCGGGCTGGTCTGCTGGTACGAGGTGTCCACGTTGGCCAGACCCTCGAGCTTGGAGAGCTCGCGCACCAGCTCGTGGCCGATGCGCTCCAGGGTAGCGAGATCTTCGCCGAAGACCTTGACCTCAATGTCCTCCGTTGCGGTTGAGGTGCGCAGCCCGCGGATGCGGGGGGGCGAGAGCCGCACCCGGGCATCCGCCAGCTCCGGCAACGCCCGCAGCTTTCCCTGCGCCATCTGGATCCAGTCGGTGGCGGACATGGCGCGCTGCCGGCGCGGTTTTAGCTCCACCGTCAGGGAGGCGGAGGTGGGGTTATAAAAGATCCCCCGTCCCCACGCCGCCCCCCCGGCGGTGGCGAATACCCGCACCACCTCGGGCAGCTCCCTCGCTAGGTTCTCCGCCGCGCGAGCAGCGCGATCGGTGGTATCCACCGGAGTTTCGGGGGGCATACGGATCCACACGCGGATACGACCGTCGTCGATCTGCGGCAAGAACTCATTGCCCAGCCCGCTGGCCAGCCACAGAGCGGCACCGAAAGCGAGCGCCGTTGCGGCCAGCACCACGCCGCGAAAACGCAGCACCCACGGCAATTGCCGCCGATACACCCCCTCCAGCCAGGCCACCGCCGCGGGCACCAACTGCAGCACCTTCGCCCGCTCGGCCCACCCCTCCCTGCCCTTGAGCTTGAACAGCTGCGCCGACAGCATGGGCACCAGAGTGAGCGCCACCACCAACGACGTGATGATGGCGAAGGAAATTGTCAACAGCAGCTCCCTGAACAGCAGCGCCGCCAACCCGGAGATGAGCAGGAATGGCACCACCGCCGCCAGGTTGGTCACCGTGGAGGCGGTGACCGCCGACGCCACCTCCCCCGCCCCCTCGTGGGCGGCCTCCACCGGATCCTTGCGCGCCCGCTGGTGGCGGTCAATGTTCTCCAGCATGACGATGGAGTTGTCGATGAGCATGCCGATACCCAGCGCCAGCGCCCCCAGCGTCATGATGTTGAGGGTCATGCCGGAAACCCCCATGAGGGCGACGCACCCTAGGATGGCGATGGGAATGGCGGTGCCGATCACCAGGGTGCGGCGGAGCGAGCGCAAAAACAGGAAGACCACCAGCATCGCCAGCGACCCCCCCGCCAGCGCCGCCTGGCCCACCCCACTCACCGCCGCCCGCACGTAGAACGCCTGGTCCTCGATGACCTCAGTGGCCACATCGGGAGGGAAGAACCCCTCGCGGTCGAGCCGCGCCAGCACCGCCCTGGCGCCGTCCACCACGCGCACGGTGTTGGCATCCGGCTGCTTGGAGATAGACACCTGGACCGCTGGGCGCCCGTTCAGGCGTACGAACACCCGGTCGTCCCGGTGAGTGTCCAGCACCGTGGCGAGGTCGGTGAGGGCCACCTCTCCGCCCCGCGGCAGGGGCACCCGCACCCGCTGGATGTCTTCGGCGGAGCGGAACTTCCCCTTGGTCTTGGAGAGCACCTCGCGCACCGGCGACTGCACCCGGCCGCCGGAGATGTCCTGATTCTCCTCCCGCAGCCGGGCCAGCAGCTCCGACACCGTGAGCCCGTAGGAGCGCAGGCGCTCGGGGTCGACGATCACCTGGATCTCCCGGTCCAGCCCCCCCGAGACGTCCACCGACGCCACCCCGGGCACGGTGAGCAGTTGCTTGGCGAGCTGATCCTCGCACCAGCGCTTGAGCCACACCTCGTCCCGGGTCGCCGAGGAAACGGCGAACTGCAGCACCGGGATTTGCGAGGGATCGAACTTGAAGATGACCGGCGGGTCGGCCTCGTCGGGCAAGGCGGCGCGCGCCTGGTCCAGCTTGGTGGAGGCGTCGCGCAGGGCGAAATCCACGTTGGTGCCGTAGGAAAAGTGCACCTCCACCCCGGTCCGCCCCTCCCCCGACTGGGAGGTGATGAGGGTGGCGTTTTCGGTGGTGGCCAGGCGGGGCTCCAGCACCTTGGCGACGGTTTGCTCCATGACCTCGGGATCCACCCCCGGGTTAGTCACCGACGCGCGAATCTGGGGATAGACGATTTTCGGCAGGAGATCCACCGCCAGCCGACCCACCATGGACACGCCGACGATGCAGATGGCGCAGGCGATGATGGCGGTTCCCACCGGGCGCTGGATTGCCCAGTGCACCAGCCCGCGACGTTCACTTCGGGCCGGTCTCATCATGACCCTACCTCCACCGCTCTCACCGTCGTGCCATCGCGCAGCAGCGATGCCCCTTCCACGACGACGCGCTCGCCGGCGGCCAGGCCGGAGATCACATGCGCCTGCCCGCCCCGGCGCAGGCCCAGGGTAACCGGACGGACGCGCGCCGTCTCCCCCTCCACCACGTACACGAAGGTGGGGTACTCCGAGCCCCGCAGCACCACCGGTTCCGGCACCAGGATGGCCGCCGGCAGCCTGTCCAGCACCAGCTCGGCGCGGGCCAGGAAGCCCGGGCGGATATCGGGCGCCGGGTCCTCCAGCACCACCTCCACCGTGACCTGCCGGGAGGTGCGTTCGGCGGCCGGAAAGATGCGCCCGATGCGCGCCGCAAATCTGCGCTCCCCCAGGGCGTCGACGGTCACGGTACAGGCGTCGCCGGGCTTGAGCTTGACCACATCCAGCTCCGACACCGGCACCCGCAGCACTCGCCGCCCCGCCGCCAGCTCCACCACCGGCGCCCGCGACCCCACCAGGTCCCCCAGCTCCACGTGCCGCACCGTGACCACCCCGTCCACCGGGGCGGTGATGCGGGTGAAGGACAGGCGGGTGCGCAGCGCCTCCACCCGCGCCCGGGCCACCTCGTAGGCGGCTCGCGCGGCGTCGCCATCCGCCTCGGTGATGAGGCCCTCCGCGGTCAGGGTCCGCGCCCGCCGCCACTGGCCCTCCGCCTCCACCAGGCGAGCCTGGGCCTCGGCGAGCTGCGCGGCAAGCTGCCGGTCATCCAGTTGAGCGAGCACGTCGCCGCGCTGCACGCGATCCCCTTCCCGCACGAAAAGTGCCGTCACCAACCCTTCCTCCTGGGCGGCGACCAGCACGCGATTCTCGGGCTCGATGGTACCCACCGCGGTGGTGGTCACCACCAGCGGACGCGGAGCCACGGCGACCACCTTGACCTCCACTGGTCGCCGCGCTGGCCCCGGCGACCCCGGAGCAGAATTCCCGCAGGCGGCTCCCACAATCACCGGTACCAACCCAAGACCAACCAGGAAAATACGATTTTTCGATAAAGCGCCCCCGCGATGGGGCAGAGCTTCGATCATGAAGTCGCTCCGAGCGCCCTGCGGCGCCTACCCTTCGTCATACGGGACCGTCAGGGGTGAGGTTGCATTCCCTCAACTTCCCCGGAGGCCTGAGCTGGCCGCGGGGGAACGGGGCCCCGGCGGGACGAAACTCAGCGCCGTTCCCGCTGCCACGCCACCCGGCCGCCCACGATGGTCGCCACCGGCCAACCGCACAGGCGCTGGCCGCCGAACGGGGTGTTGCGGGAGAGGGAGCGAAAGCGCTCGGGGTTGACCACCGCCCGCGCCTCCGGCTTGAAGATGGTGACGTCTGCCGGACTGCCGGGCTTGAGGTTCCCACCGGGCAGTCCGAGCAGCCGGGCCGGGGCGGTGGACCACAACGCCACGAAGTTCTTCAAGGGCAGCCCATGCCTGCGCACCAGCAGGTCGTAGGTCACCGGCAGGGCGGTCTCCAGCCCCACCACCCCGAAGGGGGCGAGATCGAACTCCAGCGCCTTCTCGTCGGCGTGGTGCGGGGCGTGGTCAGTGGCCAGGCAGTCCACGGTGCCGTCGAGGACGGCGTCCAGCAGCGCCGCGACGTGCTCCTGGCTGCGCAGCGGTGGGTTCATCTTGGTGTTGGGGTCGAACTCGCTATCTGCCACCGCCTGATCCAAAAGCGCCAGATGGTGGGGGGTCGCCTCACAGGTGACCTGCAGACCCCGGGCCTTGGCCTCGCGCACCCGCTCCAGGGCGCCCCGGGTGGAGATGTGGGCGATGTGCACGCGCCCGCCGGTCAACTCGGCCAGCACGACATCGCGGGCCACCATCACCTCCTCCGCCGCCGCCGGAATGCCGGCCAGGCCCAGGCGAGTTGCCACGGCGCCCTCGTGCATCACCCCCCTGGACGTCAGGGTCGGCTCCTCGCAGTGGTCGATCACTGGGATGCCGAACAGCTGGGTGTACTCCAGGGCACGGCGCATGAGGTAGGCGTTGTGCACCGGCTTGCCGTCGTCGGACACCGCCACCACGCCGGCGCGCACCATCTCGCCGATCTCCGCCAGCTCCTCGCCGGCTAACCCCTTGGACACCGCCCCGATGGGGTAGACGCGGGCCAGCGCCGCCTCGGCGGCCCGCTTGGCGATGAACTCGGTGACGGCGGCCGAGTCGTTGACCGGTGAGGTGTTGGGCATGCAGCAGACGGCCGTGAACCCCCCCGCCACGGCGGCGGCGACGCCGGTGGCTACCGTCTCCTTGTACTCGAACCCCGGCTCGCGCAGGTGCACGTGCACGTCGATGAACCCGGGCGCGACCACCAGGCCAGCGGCGTCGATGACCTGCGCCTGGGGATCCTCGATGCGTTCGGCCAGGCGCGCCACCACCCCGTCCGCCAGCAGCACGTCCATGCCGTCGTCGAGCCTTTGCGCCGGATCCACCACCCGCCCGTGCTTAATTAGCAGTCGGTTCACCGTACCCTCCCGCCAGTAAGTAGAGCACCGCCATGCGCACCGCCACCCCGTTGGTGACCTGCTCCAGGATCACCGACTGCGGACCGTCCGCCACCCGAGAGTCGATCTCCACCCCCCGGTTCATCGGCCCCGGGTGCATCACCAGGCAATCCTTGCGCGCCAGCTTGAGCCGCTCCGGGGTGAGGGCGAAGAAATCGTAGTACTCCCGCACGGTGGGGAAGTTCATCCGCCCCTGTCGCTCCAGTTGGATGCGCAGCATCATCACCACGTCGGCGCCGGCGATGGCGTCCTCCATGCGGGTATACACCTCGCACCCCAGGGCCGCCATCCCCACCGGAATGAGGCTGGGAGGGCCGGCCACCCGCACCGTAGCCCCCATGCGGGAGAGCAGCAACACGTTGGAGCGCACCACCCGGGAGTGCTGCAAGTCGCCCACGATCGCCACCACCTGGCCGGCCAGACCGCCCCGCCGCAGGCGAATGGTAAGGGCATCCAAGAGCGCCTGGGTGGGGTGCTCGTGGGCGCCATCGCCGGCGTTGATCACCGACGAGCGCAGCACCCTGGCCAGCCGATGGGGGGCGCCGGCGTGGGGGTGGCGAATGATTAGAAAATCGGGCTGCATCGCCTCCAGGTTGAGCGCCGTATCCAGCAGCGTTTCCCCCTTGCTCACCGAGGAGGAGGCGGCGGCAAAGCTCAAGGAGTCGGCGGACAGCCGCTTTTCCGCCATCTCGAAGGAGAACCGGGTGCGGGTGGAGGCCTCCATGAATAGGTTGACCACCGTCTTGCCGCGCAGCGCCGGCACCTTCTTGATCGGGCGTTGGGCGATCTCCCGCATCTCCACGGCGGTGTCCAGGATCAGCTGGATCTCGCCTGGGGAGAGGGGATCAATACCGAGGAGATCCTTGCCGCGCAGGCGCGTGACGCGCTCACCGCTCATGGCCGTCCTCCCGGGCGATCCACACTCCTTCCTCGCCGTCCGTCTCCTTCAAGCGCACCTGCACGTCCTCCACGCGGGAAGAGGGCACCGTGCGGCCCACAAAGTCGGCGGCAATGGGAAGCTCCCGGTGCCCGCGGTCCACCAGCACCGCCAGGCGGATCGCCTTGGGCCGCCCGTAGTCCATCAGGGTATCCAGCGCCGCTCGCACCGTGCGGCCGGTGTACAGCACGTCATCCACCAGACACACCACCCGGCCGTCGATGGCCTCCGGCAGGTTGGTGGCCCGCAACACCGGTTGCTGATGAGCCGGGCGCCAGGGGCCGATGTCGTCGCGGTAAAGGGTGATGTCCAGGGCGCCCACGGGCACCTCCCGGCCGGTCGCGGCGGCCAGCAGGCGGGCCAGGCGGCGCGCCAGCGGCACCCCCCGGGTTTGGACGCCGATTAGGTACAGCTGTTCCTCGTCTCCCCCCCGCTCCACCACCTCCGCCGCCATTCGTTCCAGAGCTCGCGCAATTTCCCGCGCATCCATCACTTCCACCCGTCGCATGGCGACCCTCCTGGCAATGACTCGGTTAGCAGCCCCGGCCACACCCTGACTGCCTTCAAGACCCGCATGCTAGCACGGCGAATCCCCACCCCGGGCTGCCCGCCCTCGCCACTTTCGCCACCCCTCCAGCGCCCCGTACTCCAGCGCCAGCGCCGCCAGCACCAGCGCCGCGCCGGGCAGCACGTGCAGCGGCGGCGCTTCCCGCAGCACCAGCCAGGCGAGGAGGGAGGCCAGCACCGGCTCCAGCAGCACCACCAGGTTCACCTTGAACGCCTCGAAGTACTTGAGCGCCCAGTTGAGAAGTGAATGACCGATCAGCGTCGGTCCCGCCGCCAGCGCCGCCAGCACCGGCCAGGCGGCGGCAGAGCGGGGCAGCAGTTCCACCCCGAGCGCCACCGTCGCCACCACCAGGGCCGCCGCCGCCACCACGTACACCACCGCGAGATAGGGCAAGAGCGCCACCTGCGCCCGCAGCCGCTTGCCCACCAGCAAATACCCCGCCGCCGCCAGCGCCCCCCCCAGCGCCAGGAGATCTCCCACCAGCGCCCGCGGAGAAACCAGGAAGTCTCCGCCGGCAATAACCACCACCCCCGCCAGGGCCACCGCGAAACTTACCAGGCTGCGTGGCCGGATGGGTACCCCCAGCACCCGCGGGGATGCCAGCAGCACCCACAGCGGCGCCGTGGTCACCAGCACCACCGAGGCGCTCACGGTGGTGAGCCAGAGGGAAGGGATCCACAGGCCGAAGTGCAGCCCCAGAAACAGCCCCGCCAGCAGGCTGGCGCGTCGCGCCGGACCTGCCGGCCACGGGCGGCCAACGAGGATGGCCACGGGAACCGCCATCGCCGCCGCCAGCACCATCCGCCAGGTCGCCACCGCCAGGGGTGCGGCGTCCACCAGCCGCGCCAACGGGCCTCCCCAGGAAATCGCCGCCACCGCCACCGCCAGGCCCACAGCCGCCTGCCGGCTCACCGCGCGAACCCCTCGGCGAGGCCAGCGGCGATGGCGTGGGCCAGCCGGTCGCGAAAGCGCCAGGAGAGGATCTGGGCGCGGTCCTCATCGTTGGCCAGGTTGCAGATCTCCACCAGCAGGGCGCTGGGAGCCTCACTGTTACGCAGCACTGCCGGCACCCAGCGGGAGCCGCGCCGCACCACCGCCCCCCGCACCGGCTCATAGGGGTGCACCGGTACGTTCGCCCGGCGGGCCGAGGCCACCACCGCCTCCGCCAGCTGCCGCGACAGCGCCTCCGAGCGCGCCAGGAAGCGACTCGAGAACCTCGGCTGGGACACCTCCCTCAGTTCCCGGCAGGCGTGGCCGGAGGGGAGGGGGGAGCCGATGGTGGGGCGGAAAGCACGCCCCGGCACGTACACCATCAGGCCGCGCACCGAAGGGTGCAGCGAGTCGGCGTGGATGGACACAAACGCCACTCTCTCCGCCTCCACCCGCTGCGCCTGCAGCCGCCGCGCGATGGAGTTGGCCAGCACCCAGCGCAGCTGCACCCCCGTCGTACTGTCAGACAGGTCGTAGGGGGGATCCACCAGCAGGCGCTGGGTGCGGCGGGCGGGCAAGACATCCCGCTCCAGTTCGCCGGGGCGCCGCTCGTCGCGCACGGTGACCCAGACGGTGGCGCGGGTCTCCTTCTCGAGGATCAGCTTTACCCGCTCCATGACGTCGTAGGCGTAGGTGGCCTCCCACACCCCCTTGACCACCGCCCCCGAATCCACCCCCCCGTGGCCCGCATCCAGAATGATATGGATCCCGTCCAGGTTGCGGGCGCGAATGGCGCGGCGAATGGCCGCCACCTCCTGCTGGCCGCGCTCCCACTCCAGTCGGCGGGGGTGGCCGGCGGGGAGGTACTCGGGCAGCAGGAGATCCAGCGGGATGCGCACCGGGAAGCCGATGGGGATGTCAGTGACGTCGGCAATGCCCGACAGCCGCGCCAGCTCCGCTGCCGTGGCGTTGACGTCGGCGGCGTGGAGCTGCCCCGTAAAGCGCACCACCACCGCCGAATAGAGCGCTTCCCCGGGCTTGAGCCGGTAGACGGCGGCCCCCTCCACGTACTCCAGCTCACCTCGCCCTTCCGGCGCAGATAGGGGCGCCCCCGCCGGGGGCGCCGTGTCCCCGCCGGGCGCCGGCGGCGGCCCCCCCGGGTCGAGCCCGGGCTCGGGCGTGGCGCCCGGCATCGCCGGCGGCGGCGTAGGCGTGGGGGGGACCGGAGTTGAGGTTGGCGGTGGCAAGGCCGGGGCAGCTGTCGGTATCGGTGTCAGTGTCGGTGAGAGCGTCGGTGTCGGTGTCGGGGGGAGCTCCTCCACCGGCAGGGCGCGCAGGGCGGGCAGGAGGAGGTGGATGGGAATCAGCACCTCATCACCGGCGGAGGTGAACAGGCCCAAATGCGGGTTGGCCTGGCGCAGCTTTCCGTACGCCTTCTCGTCGCCGCAGAACCAGCGCGCCAGCTCCAGCCACGACTCCCCATCCCCACCCCAGGGGGCGCGCACCCGATGCCGCCACCCCTCCGGAACTCGCCGATCCTCGGGGAACAGCGCTCGCAGCGCCGCCACCTTCAGCTGGGGGGAGAGCAACTCCCACGGCACCCGCACCCGCACGTCACGCAACGGCGCAGCTTGGCCGGGATTGGCCCGGCGCAACGCCGACACCGTGCCGCCCTGCCCGGTCAACCGCAGCGCCAGGCGATACCACCCCTCGCCGGCCTGCGGTAGGGCCAGGACGGTTGGATCTTCGCCCCGGCGCCAGACTGCCTTCTCACCCCCCGGCAGAGTCGCCACCAGCGGGGTGGTGGGGTCGAGAAGAGCAAGGACCAGGAGGAGGGAAGCCGTCCTCATCGAACCGCCGCGCCGCGGTTCTCCCTCGCTGCTCGCGCGCCAGCCACCTCCATCCGGAGCCTCATGTTAGACTTCCCTCACGCAGCGAGAGTGATGGTAGCACGTGCCTCCCATCTGCCCTGGTTTCCCTCCCCCGACGCCCGCGCCTGTCGAGTGTGCCAGAGCCTCGCCGAGGAAGCCGGAGAGGCGGGCACCAGGGCCGCCGCTGAGCTGGCCCTCGACCTCATCCGCATCCACACCGCCACGGGGCTGGCGGAGCAGGTCATCGAGGCTGCCCGCCTCCACCTGGCCCCGTTCCGGACCGCCCTGCTCACCCCGGAGACGGTCAGCACCTGGCGAGTCACGGTCGCCGCCGAGCGCGCCCACACGCGGGACCTCCTGCTGGCGGCGGAGCGCTACCCCGAGTTACTGGCGGTGCGTCGCACCGGTGTTCCTTTCGTGGCCCTCGACGTGGCCGCCGCGCCCGAGCTGGAGAGCGAGCTCGCCGCACTGGAGAAGGTGGGGATCCGCGCCCTCATCGCCTGCCCGGTCTTCGTCGCCCCCGACAGTGCGGAGCCGGCGGTGCTGCGTTTCACCTGGCCAGCGCCGGCTGACCCGGCCCGCGGCGCCCTCGCCCTCTTCTTCGCCCACTTGCTGGTCCATCGGTTCAGCGATCTGCCCCCCGCCGAGGTGGCTCAGCAACTCGGCATGCCCCCCGCCGCCGCTCGCCCCGCCGGCCCGGGGGCGTTGCTCAAACTGCTGCCGCTCCCGGCGGTGGTGGTGGACCGCAGCGGCAGTATCACCACCGCCAATCCGCGCGCTGGCCGCCTGCTGGCCGGCCGCGAGGCCGATCTCGACCCCGCGGCGCTGCTGGCCGCCCTCCCCGGCGCGCCATGGACGGGGCCGGAGCGCCGCTGGGAGGCGGAGATGCGCACGCCGCGCGGTCGTGAGCGAGTGGTGGGGTGGTCCGGCCCGGTGGGGGGGGATCTCACCCTGGTGCTCCTCGACCCCCACCCGGAAGGCGAGGAGAGCGGCCGCCACCAGGCCATCCGCGCGGCCTTCGCCCACAAGGTGCTGGAGCTGGAGGAGGCCAACCGCCAGCTGGCCGAGCACGCCGAGCTCAAGGTCCGCTTCGTTTCCGACGCGGCGCACGAGCTCAAGACGCCGCTGGCCATTCTCCGCTCCTATTTGGAGACCTTGAGCACCGACCTGGCCGAAGGCCTGAACGAGGAACAGCGATCGTTTCTCACCGCCGCCACCACCGGTGCCCAGCGCCTGCAACACCTGGTGGAGGGTTTGCTCGACCTGGCTGCGGCCGAGACCGGCCACATGCCCGTGGATCTGGGACCCACCTGCCTGGCCACGGTCACCGGTGAGGTGGCTGACCAGTTCGCCGCCATCGCCCGCGGCGCCGGGGTCCAGCTCGACCGCCAGGGGTTGCGCCCGGTGGCGGTCCGCGCCGACCCCGAGCGCCTCGCTCAGGTGGTCCGCAACCTGTTGGAGAACGCCGTCAAGTTCTCGAGCGCCGGCGGCATCGTCCGGCTCACCACCCACCTCGCCGGTGACCGCGGCGTACTCACCGTCGAGGACTCGGGCTGCGGCATCGCACCGGAGGTAATCCCCCGTATCTTCGAACCGTTCTTCCGCGGCCGCGGCCGCGACGGCAACGGGACTGGCCTGGGGCTTGCCATCGTGCGCCGCATCCTCCTGGCCATGGGTGGCAAGATCACGGTGGAAAGCCAGCTCGGCGTGGGCAGCCGCTTCGCCGTGGAGCTGCCCCTGTGGACGGGAGGCGAGTGAGGACGCTTCCCCCGGCCGAGCTGGCCCACCGGCTGCGCCTGTCACCCCTGTTGCGCCGCCTGGCCCGCATCGTTGAGCCCGTGACCCTGTACCTCACCGGCGGGTCGTTGCGCGACCGCCTGCTGGGCATTCCCACCGCCGACCTGGACCTGGTGGTGGAGGATGACGCGGAAACCGTTGCCCACCGCCTGGGCAGGGAGCTTGGCGGCACCGTCGTTCCCCTGGGCACGCCACCGGCGGTGACCTGGCGACTGGCCGGTCGCCGCTGGCATGTGGACATCCTCGGCATCCCCCGAGGGGAGCTGCGCCGGGACGTCACCCGGCGGGATTTCACCGTCAACGCCATCCTCTGGCGACTGCCCGCCGGGCCCCTGCTGGACCTTACCGGCGGCCTCGACGACCTGGCCGCCGGCCGATTGGCGGTCATCGATCCCCGCAACCTCCACCATGACCCCCTGCGGGTGCTGCGGGGGCTGCGGCTGGTGGCCACCCGCCCGATGCTTTCCCTCACCGCCGAGGCCGAGCGCCACCTGGCCGCAGCCAGGCACGGGCTCGGTCGGGTGGCCGCCGAGCGAGTCACCGCCGAGCTGCGACTGCTGCTCGGCGGCAGCGGGGTGAGGCGCGCCCTCCGGATCGCCTGGCGGGTCGGGGTGCTCGCGGTCCTCCACCCCTCCTGGCGCGGGGTCGAGGAATGCGACCAGCTGCTGGCCATGGCCGAGCGCCTCGCCGGTCTCGCTTCTAGCCCCGGCTTTCTGCGGCAAGGGGCCGAGGCGGCCGCCCTCGCCGTGCTGGCCGCTCCCGCGGCTGGCTTCCCGCAGAGCTGGGACGCCGCCGCCGCCGAGGCAGCGCTGTGCGCCGTAGGCTTCCCCGAGCGCGCCGCCAGGCGGGCGGCGCAGGCCGCGGCGCTGGGAGAGCTCCTGGCCGCGTGCCTCGGCACCGGCGACTCCGGGGGCCGAGCTCTGGCCGCTCGCCAGCTTCCGGTTCTGCCCACCGCCCTGGCCTGGGCCGTGGCGCGGCGGGGAGGTGGCGGTGATGAGGCCCGCGCCCTGCTCCGCTGGGCCAAGAGGTTTGCCCTTCGCCCCCCCCTCCTGCGCGGGGATGAGGTGGCGAAGGTGCTCTCCCTGCCTCCGGGACCGGCGCTGGCGGCGGCGGTGCAGGCCCTCAAGGAGGCTCGAGCCCGCGGCGAGGTGCGCACCGGCCGGCAAGCCCGCCGCTGGCTCGAGCAACGCGTTGACCCCGCGGCGAAGCCGCTGCTAGAGTGAGCACGTGGACGCGCCCGCCAGCCTGGACGATCTGCTCAAGTTCATGGCCAAAAAAGGGGCCTCTGACCTCCACCTCAAGCCCATGCGGCCGCCGCTGCTACGCATTCAGGGAAAACTGATCCCCATCAAGTCCGTGCCCTTGAAGCCGCGGGAAGTGGAAGACATGGTGCTGCCGCTGCTCAACCCAGTGCAGCGCCGTAAGTTCGACGACACCCAGTCGGCCGATTTGGGCTACGGCGTCACCGGCGTGGCCCGCTTTCGTTGCAACATCTACCAGCAGCGCGGCTCGGTGGCTGCGGTCTTTCGTCGCATCCCCTTTGATATCAAAAACTACGAAGAGCTGAACCTGCCCGACGTGGTGGCCACCTTCGCCCAGTTCCCGGCCGGGCTGGTGCTCATCACCGGACCCACCGGCTCGGGCAAGTCCACCACTCTCGCCGCCATCATCCAGGACATCTCCCGCACCCGTCAGGCTCATGTGGTCACCATCGAGGACCCCATCGAGTTTCTCTTCACCGACCACATGGCGACCATCTCCCAGCGGGAGGTGGGGACCGACACTCCCACCTTCAAGGAGGCGCTGCGCAACGCCTTCCGCCAGGATCCCGACGTCATCATGGTGGGGGAGATGCGCGACATCGACACCATTGCCACCGTGATTACCGCCGCCGAGACCGGGCATTTGGTGTTTTCCACCCTGCACACCAACAGCGCCAGCCAGACCGTCGACCGCATCATCGACAGCTTCCCCACCGATCAGCAGGAGCAGGTGCGCTCCCAGCTGGCGCAGGTGCTGCGGGCGGTGGTGTCCATGCAGCTGGTGCCCCGCGCCGACGGGCAGGGGCTGGTGCCGGCGGTGGAAATCCTGGTGCAGTCGCCGAAGATCTCCCGCCACATCGAGCGCGGTGAAATCAAGGAAATCCACCAGGAGATCGAAAACTCGGTCAGCTACTTCCGCATGCAAACCATGAACCAGAGCCTCATCGCCCTGCTGGTCAACGGGGTCATCACCTATCAGACGGCGATGGAGATCTCCTCCGACCCCGACGATCTCTCGCTGAAGCTGCGCAAGCTCTTTCCCCAGATCGAGCAGGCGCAGCGGGAGGGCAAGATGGCACCTTCGCCCGCGGACTTCGCCCATATCGTTGAACTCACCGAGATCAAGCGGCTCTACGACGAACAGGAGGAGCTGTGGCGCCAGCGCATGCACGAGAAGGACGAGTTGCTCGCCCAGCTGGAGGGGGATCTGGCCACCCTGCGGCAGGAGTCCTCGGCGTTCACCACCACCATTGCCGAGCTGCGCAACCAGCTGGAAAGCATGCGGGCGGAGCGCGAGCGCCTCATCCAGGAGCACAACGCCCGGGTGGAAAAGCTCAACGAGCGTATCCGCGATCTCAACCAGCAACTGGCGGGAGGCGCCAAACCCCAGGTGGACAAGCCAACCACGGGGTTCTTCAAGCGATAAAAAAGCTTACGACCACGATTAGGCGGCCTACGCCGCCCGCCAGTCGTCCCATCACGCCCCTCCCCACTCCACGGTGAGCTGCCGGCACTCACCTGCAAACTGCAGCTCGATGCAGATCACCCGTCCCCGCCCGGCGTGCCACGCCCACCCCGCGGGCCACTCCACCGCCGTCACTCCCCCGGGATCCTCCATCACTTCAGACAGGCCAATCTCGTCCGCCGGAGCGCCGGGGTGGCCGCGGACCCGGTAGAGGTCGGCGTGGTGGAAGCGGCGAATATCCCCGTACGCCACCTCGTAGTGGGAGAGCAGGACGAAGGTGGGCGAGCTGACCTCGTCGGGGTCGCCGCCCAGACCCGCCACCAGCCCCCGCACCAGGGTGGTCTTACCGGCGCCCAGGGGTCCCTCGAGAAGGAGCAGATCGCCGGCACGCAGGCGGCGGGCCAGGGCAAAGCCGGCGGCCTCCGTGGCCGCTGGATCAAGGAGCAGGCGCCTTTTCTCTGCCCTGTGTTTCAAGGCTGCCCCGTGCGCACCTCGCGCTCCGCCGTCGCCAGGTACCCCACCAGTTCACCCGCCGGCACCGCACCGGCAAAGCGCTCCGCCGCCAGCTCCGCCGCCCGCCCGTGCAGCCACGCTGCCGCCGCCGCCGCCTCCCACGCCGGCATCCCCTGCGCCAGCAGCGCCCCCACCACACCGGTCAGGACGTCCCCCGCGCCCCCCGAGGCCAGCCCAGCGGTGCCAGTGGGGTTGACCAGCGCCCGGCCGTCGGGCGCGGCGATGATCGTCCTCGCCCCCTTGGCCAGGACCACCGCCCCCGAGCACCGGGCCGCCTCCCGCGCCGCCCCCAGACGGTCCCGGACCACCTCGGCGGTAGCCACCCCCAGCAGCCGCCCCAGCTCGGCCGGATGGGGGGTGAGCACCACCCCTCCGCTGCGGCTGGTCAGCGCCGACAACCGCCCCGCCAACAGCGTCAAGGCATCCGCATCCAGCACCAGCGGGCCTTGCCACCGGCTAAGGAGGTCATCGAGAAAAGCGCGTGCCTCCGCCCTCACTCCGATCCCCGGGCCAGCTGCCATCGCGGTGGCCCGCGCCAGGGCCGCCTCCAGCCCCCCTCCCTCCCCCTCGGCGCTGCCCTCCAGAGCGTTGACCATCGCCTCGGGGACCAGCGCCTGCACCGCGTTCACCGCCGCCGCCGGCAGACACACCGTCACCAGCCCCGCCCCGCTGACCACCGCCGCCCGCGCCGCCAGCGCCGCCGCCCCGGCCCGCCCAAACCGGCCGGCGACCACGCACAGGTGCCCAAACTTCCCCTTGTGAGCGTCTACCGCGCGGGGTGGCAGCCAGGAGACGACATCTTCAGCCTCCAGCAGATGAAGCCGGGCCTGCCGCTTGAGCACCCAGTGAGGGATACCGATATCGGCCACCGCCACCTCGCCGCAGCGCAGACAGGCGGGAGGCAGCACGTGTGCCACCTTGGGGGCCGCGAAGGTCACCGTCAACGCCGCCTCGATGGATTCGCCCGACAGCTCCGCCGACGAGCCGGACAGCCCCGAGGGCACGTCCACCGCCACCACCAGAGCGCCAGAGGAGTTGATGCGAGCCACCGCCTCGGCCATGCGGCCGGACAGCGGACGATCCAGGCCGGTGCCGAACAGCGCATCCACCACCACCTCGGCCCCTTCCACCGCCTGCCCGAATCGGTCCAGCTCCGGCCCCGCCACCTGCACCGGCACGCCAAAGGCGCGCGCCAGGCCGAGCTGCACCGCGGCGTCGCCGGACAGCGCTTGCTCCTCCACCAGCAGCCACGCTTCCACCGCGGCCAGGCCGCGGCCCACCAGCTGACGCGCCACCGCCAGACCGTCGCCACCGTTATTGCCCGGACCGCACGCCACCACCACCCGCCGGGCCTCGCCGCAGCGCCCGAGCAGCGCGTCGGTGACACCGGCGGCTGCCATCTCCATCAGCACCAGGCTGGGCAAACCCAGTTCCTCGATGGTGATCCGGTCCGCCGCCCGCATTTGCGCGGAGTCCAGCACAGGGATCATCGTCACCTCCTGACTCACCCATGGTGAGCCCGCCGGGGGCCGCCATGCAAGTTCATCCCAGTATTCCGCACGAGCGTGCTAGCCTTCACCGTCCCGCCGTCCGGGACCAGATCGACGGATTGGAGCCGCCCATGAAACTCCTCGCCCCCCTCGCCGCCGTTCTCGCCGCCACTGTAGTCCCCGACGTCGCCAGCGCCGCCGAAGCCGGAGGTGAGGCGCTCGGGCGCACCCTGCCCGCCTGGAGCGCCATCCCCTTCGCCGGGATCCTGTTATCCATCGCCCTTTTCCCCCTGTTCGCACCCCACTTCTGGCACAAGCACTACCCCAAGGTGTCCGCTGCCTGGGCTCTCATTCTCCTGATTCCCTTTGTCATCGTCTACAACGGCCCGGCCCTGCATGAGGTCGCCCACATGGCGATCATCGACTACATACCGTTCATCATCCTGCTCGCCTCCCTGTTCACCATTGGCGGCGGCATCTACATCGGCGGCACCCTGGGCGGCGCTCCCCTCACCAATCTGGGCATCATGGTCATTGGCACCCTGCTGGCCTCCTGGATCGGCACCACCGGCGCGGCCATGCTGTTGATCCGGCCGTTGTTGCGCGCCAACCGCGAGCGCCGCCACAAGGTCCACACGGTGGTCTTCTTCATCTTCCTGGTGGCCAATGTGGGCGGCTGCCTCACCCCCTTGGGCGACCCGCCGCTGTTCCTGGGCTTCCTCCACGGCGTGCCGTTCTTCTGGACGCTCACCCTGTGGAAAGAAATGCTCCTGGTGGCCGCGGTGCTGCTGTCCGCGTACTTCGCCCTCGATACCTACTACTGGCGCAAGGAGGACGGCAGCGTCCGCGGGGGCGGCGGGGTGCGGGAACCGCTGCGCATCGAGGGATGGCACAACCTCTTCTTCCTCGCCGGCGTGCTGACCGGGGTCATTGGCTCTGGTTTGCTGCACCTGGGCGAGGTCACCATCCTCGGGGTCCAGCAGCACGTCCAGAACCTCCTGCGCGACGCGCTGCTGGTCAGCATGCTGGCATTGTCGTGGATTACTACCCCCAAGACCACCCGGCAGGCCAACGAGTTCACCTGGGAGCCCATCCGCGAGGTGGCCATTCTGTTCGCCGGCATTTTCGCCACCATCATCCCCCCCCTGGCCATGCTGCGCGCCGGCGAGAGCGGCGAGCTGGCCTTCGTCATTCGGGCGGTCCATGATCCGGCGAGCTTTTTCTGGGCGACCGGGTTGCTCTCTTCCTTCCTGGACAACGCCCCCACCTACCTCACCTTCCTGTCCACCTCCCTCGGCCGGCTGTGGCCCGGCCTGCCCGAAAAGGCGGCCATCCTGCAGCTCATCGAGTACAACAACGCCTACCTGCAGGCCATCTCCTGCGGTGCCGTCTTCATGGGCGCCAACACCTACATCGGCAACGCCCCCAACTTTATGGTCAAGTCCATCGCCGAGGAGGCAGGGGTGAAGATGCCCTCGTTTTTCGGCTACATTCTCCGCTACACCCTGCCCTTCCTCATCCCCGTGTTCATTCTGGTGGATGTGGTCTTCTTCGAGTAGGAGGCGCGCATGAGCACCTGGCATCAACTGGTCGTGAGCGGGAACGATAAGATTCTGCGGGGGTTCGTCGCCGGATTCGAGGCGGCCTGCGGCCAACGAATCGAAATTGCCTTCGGCAGCGATCTGGGGATCGCTTCAAGCTCCCTCGCCACGCGAGTGCGGGATTTGCTGGCCCCCGGAACCTCCCACCACGCCATCTACGCCAGCGCCGCCACCGCGGGCGAACTGGTACGGGCCCTCGCTGCCCGCGGGCAGGAGGTGGGCCTGACCGTGGTCAACCAGGGCGAGGTCCGCGGCGCCGGCTTCTCCTTCGCGGCGGAAACTGCCTCACCGGAGATCGCCCAGGCAATAAGGGAACAGGTCCTGGCCTCCCTGCCAGAGGGTGTCGAGTTGGTTGGTGTCAAGGTCAGCGAAACGCACCACCCCGAGTCCCGGGGAGCCGAACTGTACGCCCCCGATCACGCCTTCGAGTTTCGCGCCGCCGGCAGCTTCCGCGGACCTTTCCCGGGCGTGGTCGAACTCTACCGCCGGGCGCGCTCCTTCGAGCACATCACCGTCTCTCCCCTCACCCTCGAAACCCGGGAGGGATGAGGGACTGAAGCCTCGTTGCTCGAGCCGAGGTGAGGGAGCTAGAATTCCTCCATGGCGACGCCGACCACGCTGCCGACACTTGCCTTCGTGTTGCGCAACTACAAGAACTTCAACTCACGAGCGCTGCGCGACGCGCTGCTCGCCTACCGCCGGCACCTGGACGCCGGGGGCAAGATGTTCTGGGCGATGGCCGGGGCGATGTCCTCGGCCCAGCTGGGCATCACTCTGGCGCCGGCGATTCGCGCCGGTCTCCTCCACGGGCTGTCGGTGACCGGGGCCAACCTCGAGGAGTCGCTCTTCCGCCTGGTGGCCCACCACAGCTACCGGGATTTCCCCGACTATCGCTACTTCACCAAGGAGGACGACGAGCGCATCCGTCAGCAGGAGTTGCGTCGGGTTACCGACACCTCCATCCCGGAGGACCAGGCCTTCCGGGTGGTGGAGCACCACATCGTGCCCATGTGGAAACGGGCCAGCGAGCGGGGCGAGCGGCGCCTCTGGCACGAGTACTTCTACGAGCTGGTCCTCAGCCTGCCACCCTCGCTGCACGATGGCAAACCCGAGGAATGCTGGCTGCTGGCCGCCGCCCGCGCCAACTTGCCCCTCGTCGTCCCCGGCTTCGAGGACTCCACCTTCGGCAACATCTTCGCCTCTTACGTGAAAACCGGCGAGTGCGAGGCGGCCATCGTCAAATCCGGGATCGAGTACATGGTGGCGTTTTATGACCAGTACCAGGAGCTCTCCGCCGCCGGGTCCGGCGTTGGCTTCTTCCAGATCGGCGGCGGCATTGCCGGCGACTTTCCCATCTGCGTGGTGCCGTCCCTCAAGCACGACCTCAAGCAACACGTGCGACCCTGGGGCTACTTTTGCCAGATTTCGGACTCCACCACCTCCTACGGGTCGTACTCTGGCGCCACCCCCAACGAAAAGATCACCTGGGACAAGCTCACAAAGGATACCCCCATGTTCGTCATCGAGTCGGACGCCACCATCGTCGTGCCGATCATCCTGCAGGCGTTGTTGGAGAGCCAGGCCGATCCGGCCGGCGCAGCTGCCCTAATTGCCGACGCCGGCCTGTAGTCGGCGCCTTTGTTGAGGCCGGTCGTCTCTCTTCGCCCTCTGGTAAACTCACGCCATGGCGATCGCCGTCCACGATCCCGCCATTGACGCCCTGGCCCAGCGGCTGGCCCGCCTGGAGGGGTGGCAGGAGGCCCAGGCCAGCCTCTCCGAATTTCTGGGCGAGCACCTCAAGGGGATCTCCGAGCGTCTGGCGGGCGTGGAGGCGCAGCTGCGGCACCTGGATGAGCGCTCCGATGCCCGCTTCGCCGAGCTGCGCAGCGAGCTGCGCGCCGAGCTCCAGGCCGCCGAGGGGCGCTGGAACAAGCGTCTCGCCGAGCTGGACTCCAACTGGAACGCGCGATTCGCCGAGCAGGACCTCAACTGGGACAAGCGGTTCAACGAGCAGAACGCCAGCTGGGAGAAGCGGTTCAACGACCAGGATGCTCGCTGGGAGAAGCGGTTCGGAGAACTGCGGGCGGACATTCGCGGCGCCGAGGAGCGCTGGGAGACGCGCTTCGGCCAGCTCACCAGCCGCCTGTGGTGGTTGTTCGGCTTCCAGTTCACCATCCTGCTGGCGCTGGTGGCTCTTCTCACCAAGGCCTTCACCCAGTAACCGCCCCTCCGCCCCCCCTGCGCTCCCGTGCACTGAGGGTTGCCCCCTCGAGCCTGCGCGGCGGCTGGAAGCGAAGGAGAGCGCGTCACCAGTCGGTCAGAGGGCCTCGCGGGCGACGGAGGCGGCCGGGAATGGCCTCTGTGTGGTAGCCTTCGCTCTCGCAACACGTGATGCCCCGAGCAAGGAGGCCGCAGTGAAATTGGAGCAACTGTTCAGCCGGGCGGACCGCGAGGCAATTGGCCTCGCCGTGCGCGAGGCCGAAGGGCAGACCGCCGGTGAGATCGTCCCCGTGGTGGTGGAGGCTTCCGACGAGTACGAAGTGGCCACCTGGCGCGCCGCTGCGCTGGGGGCGCTCATGGGTTCCCTCGGTGCCGCGGTGGTGTACGGCCTCGGCAACCTGTGGGGCACTTTCATCGTCGCCTGGATCGCCCTACCCTCCACGGTCGGGGCCGCCGTAGCAGCACTGGTGGTCAACCTGTGGCCCGCTCTCCGGCGCGTGGTCGTGGGGCGAGAGATCATGGAGCGAAGGGTGATGCGGCGCGCCCGCCAGGCCTTCTTGGAGGAGGAGGTGTTTTCCACTCGGGACCGCACCGGCATCCTCCTCTTTCTCTCCCTCTTCGAGCACCAGGTGGTGGTACTGGGCGATGCCGGCATCAACGCCCGCGTCCAGCCGTCCGAGTGGCAGGCGATCGTCGATGGCATCGTGGCGGGGATGCGGCGGGGCACGCCGGGTCCGGCGCTGATCGAGGCCATCCGACAGTGCGGGGCGTTGCTCGCGCGTCGCGGTGTCGAGATCCGTCCCGACGACACTGACGAACTCGCCAACGAGGTGAGGCTGCATGAGCGGTGACGTGAGGTGCCCTGGTCCGGTCCTGCGATTCCTCGCGGCCACCGTGCTGGCGGTCGGACCCGCGGTGGCTCTGGAGGTCCCCTACCTCACCGGCCGGGTCAACGACCACGCCGGACTGCTGTCGGGGGAACAGCGGGAGAGCCTCGAGAACCTGCTGGCGGAACTGGAGAAGAACACCACCGCCCAGGTGGTGGTACTGACCATCCCGAGCCTCGAGGGGGAAGACCTCGAGGAGTACTCCCTGCGGGTGGCCGACACCTGGAAACTCGGACAGGGACAAAAGGACAACGGGGTGTTGTTCCTCATCTCCACCGGCGACCGCGCCATGCGGCTAGAGGTGGGGTACGGGCTCGAAAGCGTCCTCCCCGACGCCACCTGCCGCCGCATCCTGGACAGGCTCGTCCGGCCGCGCTTCCGAGCCGGGGACTTTCCCGGCGGCATCGAAGCGGGAGTCCGGGCCGTAGCGGGCGTGATTGGCGGGGACGAGGGCGCTTTAGCCGGGGCGGACGCCGAGGGCGAACGGCTCGGGATCATGGGGCGGCTCGTCGCCTCCCTGGTGATCGTGCCCGTCCTCGGGATCTTCTCCTTCACCGCGCTGTTCGCCCCGGGGTTCGGCGGATGGTTCTTGTACCTCTTCCTCATCCCGTTCTGGGCGGTCTTCCCGAGCATCGTGCTCACCCCTTACGTGGGCCTTCCGCTACTGGCGGTGTGGCTGATCGGCTTCCCCATCCTCAAGATCTGGCTGGGCTCTACCCCGGCGGGGAAGGCCTTCCTCAAGGCTCGCCCCGGTCTGGCTCGCGTCGCGTCTTCGGTGGCCAGGTCGGGTGGCAGGTCTGGCAGATCCGGCGGCTTTTCGGGGGGCGGCGGCTCCTTCGGCGGCGGCGGTGCCTCCTCACGCTGGTAGTGGGCCCACCCGGTGATGGGACAGTCCTGCGATCCCCTCGTAGTTACCGCTCTCGGATGCTGGGCCGGAGGGCTCTTCGCCCTCGCCTGGCGGGGGCGGCGCGCCAGCGGTCTCGACTTCCTGCTCGCCGGCCGGAGACTGACCACCCCGGCGTTCGTCGCCACCCTGGTGGCCACCTGGTACGGCGGAGTGCTGGGGGTGGGGGAGTTCTCATACCGCCACGGCATCTCCAACTGGGTCGTGTTCGGTGTGCCGTACTACTTGGCGGCGCTGATCTTTGCCCTGCTCCTGGCAGAGCGAGCGCGCCGAAGCGAGGCGCTCTCTATCCCCGACCAGCTGCGGGCCGCCTACGGCCCGGCGGCGGCGCGGGTGGGGGCAGTGCTGGTGCTGACCATGGCGGTGCCGGCAGCCTATGTGCTGATGCTGGGGGAGCTGGCCGGGATCTACTTGGGGGCATCTTTACCGCTAGCGCTGCTGGCGTCGGTCGCGCTTCTCATCGCCTACGCGGTGGCCGGCGGGTTTCGCACCGTGGTACACACCAACGCGCTGCAGATGGTGTTGATGTACGCGGCGTTCACCATGCTGCTGCCGGCTGCGCTCGAGGCCGCCGGGGGCTTCGGCGCGCTGTGGTCCGCCCTGCCGGAGGCGAGCCGCGCCTGGGACGGCGGCCTGGGCGTGCAGGCGATTGCCGTGTGGTACTTCATTGCAATGCAAACTCTGGTCGAACCAACGTTTTACCAGCGCTGCTACGCGGCCGCTACGCCCAGTGTGGCGCGGCGGGGCATTCTCATTTCCATTGTCTTCTGGATCGTTTTCGACTTTCTCACGACCTTCACAGGGTTGGCTGCCCGGGTCCTGCTGCCCGACCTCCCAAACCCCGTCCTCGCCTATCCGGAGCTGGGGCGCCTGGTCTTGCATCCCGTGGCCAACGCCCTGTTTGCCGTCGGGTTGTTTGCCACCGTGATGTCCACCGCCCACTCGTACCTCTTTCTGGCGGCGGCCACCATTGGCCACGACGTGGCGCCGGAGCTGGCGCGGCGGGTGAACGAGAAGCGCTGGACTATGGCCGGCATGCTCCTCGCCGGAGCAGCCGCGGTGACCCTGGCACTGGCCCTGCGCTCGGTGGTGGCCATCTGGCACGACGTGGGCAGCGTCGTCACCGCCGCGCTCCTCTTGCCCCTGGCCGCAAGCCACGCGCCGTTCCGTTGGCGATTCCGGCCTGGCTGGGCGGCGGCCGCGATGATCGGCGCCGCGCTCACCGCCTTTCTATGGGTTCTCCTGCGTACCTCGGCGGGAGAGTACCCCCTCGGGCTGGAGCCCATTTTTCCGGCGCTGGCGGTGTCGGCCCTGGCGTGGCTGGCCGGCAGGAGAGGCGCCGCGCGCGCCGAGGGGCGCTGACCACCCGCCAAGCGAACGCGGCACACACGCCTCGCGGAGGGATCGTATGCACGGGCACGGACACGGATACGGTCACGGACGCGGTCACGGGCACGGCCGCCGACGCGGACACGGGCACCGTTGCGGCCGGAACAAAGCATACCGACCGTGAGGACGGGCCAGAGGCCCGCACACCCAGGCGCGGACACGGGCAGCGAGCACCGACGCGGATGGCGCGAGCCGGGTTGCGTGGGGAGCGCGGCGCCAGTCAGCCTGCCCCCTGACGCCGGCGGATAAGCTCCACCACCTCGCCCGGTTCCGGGAAGCGGCCGGTGAACAACTTGGAGAAGACACCCTTGCCGTCGACGACGACGTCGAAGACGCCCCCCGACCCCTTGATGAGGACGGGATCGACGCCGAAAGCCTGCTGGAGTTCGGCCGCCAGACCGGCGGCCCGGGGTTCGTAGTTTCACACCACGCAGTAGGTGATTTCGATCCTCATCGCTGCACTCCGGTCTCGATTGTAGCCGCAGCGGCCCAGAAGACCAGCAACAGCGCCGAGAAGACGCATGCCAGGCCACAGGCGGCGGCGGTCGCGGTGGCGCTGGTCACCTCGGCCGCCGCGCCGGCGAGCAGACCGCCGACCGGGGCCAGGCCCGCGAATATCCAGATGTACAGTGAGATAACTCGGCCCCGCAGGCCCTCCGGGGCGCTCACCTGCATGGCGGCGTTGGAGATGGACAGCTGCACGGCCACCGCGGCGCCGATCACCACCATGAGCAACAGCGCCACCTCCACTCGCCGGCTGGCCGCCAGAGCCACCAGCCCCCCACCCACCACCAGTTGCCCCCAGGAGATCGCCCGCACTGTCCCTACCCCCGACCGCCGTGACGCGGTGGCCAGCGCCCCGGCCATCGCCCCCAGCCCCGCCCCGCCCAGCAGCAGGCCATACCCCCCGGCCCCGGCGCCCAGCACGTCCCGGGCCAACACCGGCAGCAGGGTGACGTACGACAAGCCGAACAGGGAGGTCACCCCCGCTGCCAGCAGGATTCTGCGCAGCTGCACCTCGCCCCAGACGAAGCGCAGCCCCTCCACCAGCCGCGCCCCCATACCCGCCGCCACCTCCCGCTGCGTCGGGGTCACCGGGATGGACACCAGAGCCACCAGCACCGCCAGGTAACTGACGGCGTTGAGGGCAAAGCAGAGCCCCTCGCTGGCCACCACCACCAGCACGCCGGCCAAGGCCGGTCCCACCATGCGCGCCGCGTTGAACGCCACCGAGTTGAGCGACACCGCGCTCTGCAGGTCCTCCACCCCCACCAGGTCCAGCTGCAGAGCCTGGCGAGCCGGCATGTCCACCGCCTCGACCATCCCCTGCACCAGGGCGAGGGTCAGTACCTGCCACACCTGCACGACTCCCGACAGGGTCAGCGCCGCCAGGACCCCCGCCTGCGCCATGGCCAGCGCCTGGGCCGAAAGCACCAGGTTGCGCCGGGGGAAGCGGTCGGCCATCACCCCCGCCAGCGGCGCCGCCACCAGCGACGGACCGAAGCGGGCGGCGGTCAGCAGGCCGAGGACAAGGGGCGAGTCGGTGAGCCGATACACCAGCCAGCTCTGCGCCATGGTCTGCATCCAGGTGCCGGTCACCGACACCCACTGCCCCACCCAGAAGAGGCGGAAGTTGCGGTGTCGCAGGGCGCGGAAGGTGTTCGCGAGCCAGCGGCGCGCCGTTTTCATACGCCGCGTACGCTAGCAGAGCGGACGGCGCACCACATCGACGGCGTCCCCGCCACGGCCGCCCTCTCCCCATCGTCACCCTGCCACCGCCGCGCTAGCCGCCCCCGAGGGTCTCTCCTCTCCGGGCTTGCGACAGCCGCCCCCGCACTACCGGCAGCTCATCGGCGGAAAAGCCCAACAGCGCCCGCAGGCGAGCCTCGGCGGCGGCGGCCAGGGCGCGCCGGTCGGCATGGGGAGGCTGGAGGGGCTCACCGAAAGTGACGCTCGCCTCCACCCGGCCAAACCCGGCCAGGCGCCACAAGTGCCGGAAGAAATGGGAGCCATCGTACCACCCCACCTGCGGGCGCAGCTCGTCGTCGATGGGCTTTCCCGCCACGGAACGGTAGCGGATCGCCGCCGGTACCACGGGCGCCCCCGCATCCACCGCCGCCTGAAAAACCCCCGTGCGCAGGGGCAGCAAACCCAACCCATCGGTGGAGGTCCCTTCCGGGAACGCCACCACCGTCGCCCCTTCCGCCAGGGCAGCGGCCACCTGCGCCACCCCCCGCCAGCCGGCCCGCTTGACATCGCGATTGATGAAAATGGTTGCCCCCGAGGCGGCCAGAGCGCCGAACATGGGCCAGCGCCGCATGTCGTGGCGGGCGGCGAAGATTGTGGGGAAGAGCCCGCCGATGGTGACGATGTCCACGTACCCCTGGTGGTTGGCCACCACCAGCGAGCCGCGAGGTGGGAGGGAGCCCGAGGCCGCCACTCGCACCCCCAGGCAGCGCGCCCCCCAGCGCGCCCAACGGGACACGTGGACGCACGATCGCTGCCAGCGCGCCGGAAAGGGGGAAAACACCGCCCGCCACGCCCGCGCCACCACCAGCCAAGAGCCCACCGAAAAGGCTTGCAACCTCCAGGCCGTTCGCGCTCCCACCAGCCACCGCATGCCCCCTTGTAGCACATCGAGGTGGGTACCTGGTATAGCCTTTTTGTCATTTTTATCGAGCATCCCACGCATTTGCCATCTCCTCGCAGGTGGCCCGGCCGCCGGCGCGCCGGCCCTGGACCCCGCCGCCTCGCCCGCCGTTGGCGGCGGCCGGACAGCACTCTGGTCCTCCCCTCGTTCCATCCATCCCGAGTCCCTCCCAAAGGGTGGCCTTGCCACCGCTGGTCGTGATAGATTTCACACGTCACGGTGCCCCCGTGGCCGGAGGTTTCCCGTGTCCGACGTTCGTCCCTTCCGGGCGCTGCGCCCGCGTCCCGAGCTGGCGGCCCGACTTGCCTCCCCTCCCTACGACGTGCTCTCCTCCGAGGAGGCCCGCGCCATGGCGGCGGGCAACGAACTGTCTTTCCTGCACGTCGTGAAGCCGGAGATCGACCTCCCCCCCGAGGTAGACTTGTACAGCGACCAGGTGTACGCCAAGGGCGTCACCAACCTGCGCCGCCTCATCGCCTCCGGGGTGCTGGTGCGGGAGGAGCGGCCCGCCTTCTACGTGTACGCACAGCGCATGGGAGAGCACCGGCAGTTCGGGCTGGTGTGCGCCGCCTCCTGCGCCGAGTACGAGCAGGGGCTGATCAAGCGCCACGAGTTCACCCGCCGCGACAAGGAGGACGACCGCACCCGCCACGTCGCCGAGCAGAACGCCAACGCCGAGCCGGTGTTCTTCACCTACCGCCGGCGCGACACCATCAACGCCCTGGTGGAGGAGGTGGTGGCGGCCGAGCCGGTGTACGACTTCGTGGCCGACGACGGGGTGGGCCACACCGTGTGGGTGGTGCCCGAGCCGTTGAACGCCGCCCTCACCGCCGAGTTCGCCCAGGTGGAGGCGCTCTACGTGGCCGACGGCCACCACCGCACCGCCTCGGCGGCGCGGGTGGGCCTGGAGCGGCGCGCCGCCAACCCCCGCCACACCGGAGAAGAGCCGTACAACTACTTCATGGCGGTGCTCTTCCCCCACGACCAGCTGAAGATCATGGACTACAACCGGGTGGTGAAGGACCTCGCCGGCCGCACACCGGAGGAGTTCCTGGCGGCCCTGGGGCAACGTTTCGAGGTGAGCCCCACAGACTCCCCCCGCCCCCGGGCGGTGCACCATTTCGGGATGTACCTTCGGGGTCAGTGGTACCGCCTGGTGGCCCGCCCCGGCACCTTCCCCGCGGACGAGCCGGTGCGTTCGTTAGACGCCTCCATCCTGCAGGAGAACCTGCTGGCGCCGGAGCTGGGCATCGCTGACCCGCGCACCGACAAGCGCATCGACTTCGTCGGCGGCATCCGCGGGTTGGGCGAGCTGGAGAGGAGAGTCCGGGATGGGTGGGCGGTGGCGTTTGCCCTCCACCCGGTGACCCTGGAGCAGCTCATGGCGGTGGCCGACGCTGGGCAGGTGATGCCGCCCAAATCCACCTGGTTCGAGCCCAAGCTGCGCTCGGGCCTGCTGGTGCGCACCCTGGACACCTGGTAGAGTGGGGCTCGAGCGCCCCACGTGAATAAGGAGAACGCCATGCTGATTCTCATCTGTGACGCTTTCGACGCTTCGCTGCCCGCTCGTCTGGCGCCCTTCGGCGAGGTCACCGAGGACATGAGCCGCCTGGCGGAGGCTCACGTCGCCCTGATCCGCTCCAAGACCAAGGCCACCGCCGAGTGGATCGCCCAGGCCCCCAACCTCAAGCTCATCATCCGCGGCGGGGTGGGCCTCGACAACGTCGACCGGGCCGCCGCCAAGGCGCGCGGCATCGAGGTGCGCAACACCCCCAAGGCCTCCTCGGTGGCGGTGGCGGAGCTGGCCATGGCCATGATGCTGGCCATTCCCAACCGCCTCATCGAGGCCCACATCTCCATGAGAGAGGGCAAGTGGCTGAAGAAAGAACTCAAGCGCACCGAGCTGTTCGGCAAGACGCTGGGGCTGGTGGGCATCGGCCTGATCGGCTCCGAAGTGGCCAAGCGCGCCGCGGCCTTCGGCATGACAGTTATCGCCCACGACCCCTACGTGAACGAGCACCCGGTGGCGGCCATGAAGTCCCTGGACGAGGTGCTGGCCCAGTCGGACTACCTCTCCCTGCACACCCCCTTGACCGACGAGACGCGCGGCATGATCAACGCTTCGACCATCGCCAAGATGAAGAAGGGCGTCATCATCATCAACACCGGCCGGGGCAAGGTGGTCATCGAGGAGGATCTGGTCGCCGCCCTGAACAGCGGGCAGGTAGCCGCCTACGGCACCGACGTGTGGTACTCCGACCCGCCGGACCCCTCCTGCCCCCTGCTTTCCGCCCCCAACGTCCTGATGGCCCCCCACATCGGCGCCTCCTCCAAGGAGAATCTGCTGCGCATCGGCGACGAGGTGGTGGCCATCCTGGAAAACTTCAAGGTGTAGCCGGGACGACCCGCCCCAAGGAGGATGCCATGACCAAGCGCGTGATCAACTTCTACGCCGGCCCCGCGGCCCTGCCCCTACCCGCCCTGGAGCGAGCCCAGGCGGAGCTTCTGAACTTCGAGAACACCGGCATGTCGGTGATGGAGATCTCCCACCGCGCCAAGGAGTACGACGCGGTGCACGAGGAAGCCATCGCCCTCGTCAAGGAGCTCTTGGACGTCCCGCCCAACTTCAAGGTGCTGCTGCTGCAGGGCGGCGGCAACCTGCAGTTTGCCATGCTGCCCATGAACATCCTCCACTCCGGGCGCAAGGCCGACTACATCATCACCGGCCAGTGGGCGGAGAAGGCCTACAAGGAGGCGAAGATCGTCGCCGGGGAGGCGGCCCGGGTGATTGCCTCCACCAAAGAGGAAGGGTTCCGCCGCCTGCCACGCCCTGAGGAAATCCACGTCAACCCGGACGCCGCCTACGTGCACATCTGCTCCAACAACACCATCTACGGCACCCAGTGGAAGACCTTCCCCGACACCGGCGGCATCCCCTTGGCGGCCGACATGTCCTCCGACTTCATGTGGCGCCCCTTCGACGTGCGCCCCTTCGGGCTCATCTACGCCGGCGCCCAGAAGAACCTGGGGCCGTCGGGGCTGGTGGTGGCCTTGATCCGGGAGGACTTCCTGGAGATGTGCTCCGAGGCCCTTCCCTCCATGCTGCAGTACAAGATCCACGCCAAGAACAACTCCCTCTTCAACACCCCGCCGTGCTTCTCCATCTATATCCTGCGCAACGTGCTGGCCTACAACAAGTCGATCGGCGGCCTCAAGGTCATCGAGGCCAACAACCGCAAGAAGGGGGAGCTGCTCTACGGCTGCATCGACCGCCACCCGGAGTTCTACCGCGGCTACGTGAGCGTCAAGGAAGACCGCTCCTTCATGAACGTGGACTTCAACCTCCCCAGCGAGGAGCTGGACGCCGCCTTCGTGGCCGAGGCCAAGAAGAACGGCATGGTGGGGCTCAAAGGCTACCGCGCCCTGGGCGGCATCCGCGTCTCCATGTACAACGCCGTCACCGTGCAGCAGGTGGAGACCCTGGTGGCCTTCATGGAGGACTTCGCCGCCAGGCACGCCTGACCGACACGCCTCGCGAATCTCGACGCCCCGGCGCCCCCCGCCGGGGCGTCACTGTTTGGCACAGCCTCGCCGCCCGAGATCGTGCGGGCGTCGACGGCTTCTGCGACTTGCCTTCGAGGGCGCCAACAGGTGGCAGGCGTCACGGTGGACAGGAGCATTTATGCTCGCCTTATCCTGCTCCGCTGTTTCTGCTAGCCACTCCTAAGCCGTAAAACATCAGTTGAAGACGAGAGCAGGGCGGCGAGAAGCACGAGCTGGCGGTTTTGCAGGTCTTGAACGCCAGGGCCGAGGGGCTGCAAGATGTGACAGGTTTGTGAGTTGAGCAACTGTTACCACAGTTGGCAAGGC
>CALEVZ010000004.1 GCA_937924755.1 uncultured bacterium | reverse complement strand
GTGACGCGAATCCTCCCCATCGGCGCGGTGGCCACAGCGGTGCCCGCCAGGGCGAGGCGGCAAAGTGCGTCGAGCAGCACATAGGCAAACGGGGAAAACCACAGCCGGAGCTGGTTGGAGAAGAACAGCGACGTACTGGTGAAATCGGCGAACAGCCCCATCTGCTGCTCCTTGATGCGGTTCTCCATGTCGCCACGGGCGCAGTAAAAGTCCTCGTACAGCTCGCGGGCAAAGTGCGAGTCGGCGCGCAGGATGATCCGAACCTCGCCCCAGCGGGCACAAAGCTGCCCGACCACCCGCTCCACCTCATCCACCGCCCCGGCCGCCGCATCGACGTGGGCCGGACGCAGCTTGGCCACCAGCAACTGATGCCCGCAGAACATGGACAGCGGCAAATAGCAATACCCGCCGTAGTAGCCGTGAATAAACCGCCCCTCCTGCTGTCCAGGCAGCGGATCGTCGGTGGCATCCAGATCCACCACCAGCGCCTCGGGTGCCGTCGCACGGCTGTCCAGAAGCACATCCACGAGTGCCGCTTCCACGGCTTGCGGCCGGCATGCGATGCGAAGGTGGGGGGCAGCTGCGGTACCCTGCGTTGGCTTCATGGGGCTCCCCATGTCTGTCGCAACTCTCTCGACAAGAACATGATAGCCGAGACCGAAGTCCCTTTTCACTACCTTGCGGTGAGATATCCGGGCTAGTTCCTCTTCAGGCGCAGCACCGAAAGGAAGAAGCTGGCGAGGATGAATTCGCACCCCAGCACCGTGGCAGTCACCGCGGGCACCACGATGCGCAGCATGACGGTGGGTTCCAACCCACCAAACGAGGTGGCTCCCCACAGCCTCACAGCGAGAAGCGAGCCGCCCACCCCGGCCACCACCAGGAAGGCGCCGACCGCCAACCCTCCCTCGAGGGTGAGACGTCGCTCCAGCTCCTGCCAGCGGGTTGCCGCCGGCAACAGCCCTTCAGCCGTAGCGAAGGCCTTGCTCAGGATGGCGAAGGAGACTGCCTTGAAGCCGATGAGAATTGCCGCGGCCGCATACAGCAGGGTGTGCACATCGAGCGTCAGTGATCCCAACTGGCGGGGGCCAGGAAGCAGCCAGGCAGTCACCGCCGCTCCCATGACCATGAGGGCCAGGCCGGGATAGAGGAACAGCCATCGGGGGGAAAACAGCAGCAAGAATCGCAGATGTCGCCAGCCATCGCGCCAGGTGCGCAACTTCGAAGGTGTTCCCCGTCCATCAGGGACGAGGGTGGTTGGCACCTCAGTGATGCGCAGCCCCGCCAGGGTCGCCTTGACCACCATCTCGCTCGCGAACTCCATGCCTGTCGTTCGCAAATCGAGGTCGAGGACGGCTGCTCGTCGAAAACCGCGCAGCCCACAGTGAAAATCGCGGCAGGGACTGGAGAAAAATAGTCGTCCCAGCCCGGACAGCAGCGGATTGCCCAGGTAGCGATGGAGAAACGGCATGGCACCGCGGGCGATGCCACCGAGAAAGCGGTTGCCCATCACCAGGTCCCACCCCTGGCGAAGGCGTTCGACGAACTCGTCGAGATTGGCGAGGTCGTAGGAGTCGTCGGCGTCGGCCATGATCACGAAGGTGCCGCGCGCCGCGGCGATGCCAGCGGTGAGGGCGCTGCCGTACCCGCGCTGGGCGACATGGACAACCCGCGCCCCGGCCGCCGCTGCCAACTCGGCGGAGCCGTCCGAGCTGCCGTTGTCGGCGACGATCACCTCGCCGTCAATGCCTGAGCGATGGAGAAACTGGCGCGCTTTGGCGACGCAGGTCGCCACCGTCGCCGCCTCGTTCAGGCAAGGCAGGACGATGGACAGCTCACAGCCTGCCGTGCTCATGTTCCGCTGCACTCGCGCAAAGCTACCACAACGATGTGCTGTGCCGCGAAGGCCGGAGCCGTGCAGTGCTCGAAGAACTCCGCCAGGCGCTGTCGCGCTGCCCCATCATGTACCTCGAAATAGTGCCCTCGCCCGTTTAAGGCGGCGATGCGCCGCCCTTCCTGGTGGTTGACGAGGAGATGGGTGACCCCCTGTTTCCGCAGGGCGACGACGATGTCCTCCGGGCGGCGCGCGCCCTCTGCCAGCTCTGCGAGCAACGGCCGCTGGAAGGGGTCCTCGACAATGAGGTCACGGTCCAGGAGGTACGGGCGAGACTCGGCCACGAGCAGCAGCTTGGCATCGCGAGGCAGCTCGGCGTTGACGAATCGGATCGCCGGCCAGTAGGTCACGTACTGGCGCATCAGCTCCTCGCCGCTAGCCACTCCCAGGGTCACCGCCAGCCGCCGCAACTCCAGCGGGGATGCCCCGCCCACGGCGCTCCAGGCCAGGGCGAAGAGCAACACCGCGGCGAGAAAGACTCGCGCCCGGCGAGGAGTCGCTTGGAGGACCCACCGCCAACCGGCGGCCCCCAGGGCGGCCAGCAGGGGCAAGGCCGGGAGCACGTAACGGCCCCGGGGGGGGCCTACCGCCCAGCCCGCCACAGCGAGAGCTGCGGCCAGGGCGAGCACGGCCGCATCACGGCGACGGTCGCGCACGGCGGCCCACACCGCCAGGGGCAGCAAGCCGAGGTAGAGGGGGCCGATGGCTCCGGCGTCCCCCTCGGGTCGAAAGGTAGCCAGGGAGGCCACCACCGCCGGCGATCTCACCCCTGCCTCACCGGCCACGATGGCCCTGGCCACCTCCTTCTCCCCTGTGGCGGCGGCGCTGGTGACATGCGCCAGGGCGGCGGTGCCGAAGGGGTAGAGAGGATCCCCGGTGAGGAGCAGATTGCGGGCCGCCCAGGGCCCGAAGGTCACCAGCAGGCCAGCGCTCATCCACAGCAGGCGAGGGATCACGATCCGCGGGCGGCGAACGGCCGATACCACCCCGACCAAAAAAATCGGCGCCACCACGATGGTGAGGGCCAGCACCTTGGCGGCCGCCGCCAGTCCGGCCAGGAGCCCGATTGCCAGCCACACCCCGCGACGCTCCTGAGCTTGCCGCCGGGACCGCAGCAGAAGCAGCCAGGCGAGAGCGCCGAAGGCGGTGGCCCCCAGGTCGGCGGCGGCCCAGGTGGACACCTGCATCACCGACGGCGTGCAGGCCACCATGGCGGCGGCAACGACGGCGGCGCGCGGCCCACCTAGACGCGCCGCCAGAGCGCCGGTCGCCAGCACCGCCACCCCCCCCGTCCACCAGTGGATCGCCTGCGCCGACCAGGTGCCTAGCCACCCCAGCGGGTACGCGAACAGGACCCCCATGGCGGCCGGGAAGAACGAATAGGCGTGGCGGGGAAACCCCTCCAGACGGCCGCTGCGCAGCCACTGGTAGGGAAAGCCCAGGTGATAGTGGAACTGATCGTAGAACGGCGAGGCGCTGGCGGTCACCAGCAGGGTGGCCAGCGCCACGGCGGCAATCAGCGCCCCGAGCGGCAGCAGCCGGCGGTGGCAGGGCGGCCAGGACCATTCTCTTCGGTCCCGCCACACCGCTCGCGCCCCCATCCCGACCGCCGTCGCCAACACCGCCGCCAGGGGGAGCGGGCGAAACCAGCCCGGCAGCGAAAGCAGAAGGCCCGCCGCCACCAGCGCGGCGCACCCCAGCCCGGCGGCGATGAGCCAGTCCTCCCAGCTCCGCAGCTCGCCACCGCACGCCAGCCACGCCACCCGACCGGCGCCCAGGCACGCCAGGGAGAAGATCGCCACCCACCCGGTCACTAGCAGCACAGTGACGAAGGCCTCGGCGCTGTCCACCCGGTCATAACGCAGGAGCACCGCGGCAAACCAGGCGAGGAAGCAGAACAACACTCCCGTCTGGACGGTGCGGGTGCATGCGTTCATCGCCGAGATTGTAGGGGCACACCAGTGCCGGGCGGTTCCTGGCAGGAGCCGGAAAGGAGCCCTCGAGCGCCGGCCAGCTCGAGGAAGGCTCGGCTGCCGCGCTCGTCCTCTTCGTCCAAGCGAAAGTGAAGGCGCTCGCCCAGGTAGCTGGCCACCTCTGGCAGCGCGACGGAGTGGGCGGCGGCCCAGCGCGGGAGCAGGTCGGCCCAGCGTTGCTCGGCGTAGGCGAGCGAGTCTTCCAGCAAAGCGTCGATCCCCGACGGGGCGTCCGGGGTGATGGCCCACTGGGCGAACACAAAGGGGAGGCCGCTCCACTCCCGCCAGGCCTGGCCCAGGTCCACCTCAACCAGGCCGGTGCGACCGCGCAGGTGCATGGCGACATCACCGATCACCACTGCGGCGTCGGCGTGGGTCAGCATGTGCTCCAGCGGCGGCGAGCTGCGCACCACCGCCGGGCGGGCCCCCGTCGTTTCGCCCAGCAGCAGCCGCGCCAGGATCTCGGAGGTGCGGGAGGCGGCGTGTACCGCCAGCCGATCGATGCGGGCCAGCGGCACCTTCGACACCAGCAGCACCGAGTGCACGGCGCCCCGGCACGCCACGCCCAGGCCCGGTACCGCCCGGGCCCCCGGGCACTCGGCCAGGGCCACGACGGGCACGAGGGCTGCAGCGACCGCGCCCGACGCCAGTCGGGCAGCGCACTCGGCGGGGTCGGCGGCGGAGTACCGGTAGCCGAAGGGTGCCGGCATTCCCGCCTCCAGACCCGCCACCAGCGGTCGCGAGTTTAGAAACCGCACGCCGACGAGGTGCGCCGGCTGGCTCATGGATGGACCGGCCCTAGATGCGAGGGGGTCATCCCTGCGACATCGACTCCAGGAAGTCGCGGTTGGTGCGGGTCTTCTCTAGCCGCTCCAGCAGCAACTCCATGGCCTCGACGGTGGACAGCGGGTTCAACACTTTGCGCAGCACCCACACCCGCTTGAGCTCCCAGGGCTCCAACAGGAGCTCTTCCTTGCGGGTACCCGACTTGTTGATATCGATGGAGGGAAAGACGCGCTTTTCGGTGAGCTTGCGATCCAGGTGCACTTCCATATTGCCAGTGCCCTTGAACTCCTCGAAGATCACGTCGTCCATGCGCGAACCGGTATCGATGAGGGCGGTGCCCATGATGGTGAGGGAGCCCCCCTCCTCGATGTTGCGGGCGGCGCCGAAGAAGCGCTTGGGCTTCTGCAGGGCGTTGGAGTCCACGCCCCCCGACAACACTTTGCCGGAGGGTGGCACCACCGTGTTGTACGCCCGCGCCAGGCGGGTAATGGAGTCCAGCAGGATGACCACGTCGCGGCGGTGCTCGACCAGGCGCTTGGCCTTCTCCAGCACCATTTCGGCCACCTGCACGTGGCGAAACGCCGGTTCGTCGAAGGTGGAGGAGATCACCTCGCCCCTCACCGAGCGCTGCATGTCGGTCACCTCCTCGGGGCGCTCGTCGATCAGCAGGACGATGAGCACCACCTCGGGGTGATTGGTCGTCAACGCATTGGCGATGGATTGCAGCATCATGGTCTTGCCGGTGCGTGGCGGGGCGACGATGAGACCGCGCTGGCCCTTGCCGATGGGGGTGAGGAGGTTCATCACCCGCGAGGTCATGTTCCCTTCAACTTCCAGGTTCAGCCTCTCCAGCGGGTACAGGGGGGTGAGGTTGTCGAACAGGATCTTTTCCTGGGCCACGTCGGGGGGCTCGAAGTTGATGGCCTCCACCTTGATCAGGGCGAAGTAACGCTCCCCTTCCCGCGGCGGGCGAATCTGACCCGACACCGTGTCCCCGGTGCGCAGATTGAAGCGCCGGATCTGGGACGGCGAGACATAGATATCGTCCGGCCCGGGGAGGTAGTTGTACTCCGGCGCCCGCAGGAAGCCGTAGCCGTCGGGGAGGATTTCCAGCACCCCCTCGCCGAAGATCAGTCCTTCCCGCTCCGTCTGCACCTGCAGGATCTTGAAGATGAGGTCTTGCTTGCGCATCCCGGCGGGGTTTTCGACTTCCAGCTCCCGCGCCACCTGGGTGAGGTCGGCGATGGACATGTCCTTCAGCGTACGCATATCCAGCCGCTGGCCGTCCTGACCCTCCCCCTCCTGGGTAGCGACCTCTTCCTCCTCCACCACCACCGGCAGGCCCTCGGTCTCGGCGGCGCTGCGACGGCGACGGCCGCGCTCGCTCTTTCCTTGTGTACCCTTTCGTTCCACCATCACCCTGCTCCTTCTCCTCCAGCCCTGCGCGGGGCGCTCACCGCAGCGAGATGCCCCAGGAGCTCCTTCGTGCCCTCTCCAGTGCGCGCGGAAACCGCCAGCGGCGCCTCCGGCAAAGCAAGATCACGCCGCAGCCGCTGCGCTGCGGCAGCCAGCGCCCCTCGACCCAGGCAATCCGACTTCGTCATGACCACAAAAAACTCGCGCCCACATCGCCGCAGTAAGGCGAGAAGATCCTCATCCAGCGGCGACGTGGGGATGCGGGGATCCACCAGGGATACCACGAGCTTGAGGCGATCTTCACTGGTCACGTAGTCGGTGATGCGCTTGCCCCAGCCGGCGCGTTCGCTTTGGGCCACCCTGGCATACCCGTAACCCGGAAGGTCGACGAAAAACAACGAGCGATTGACCAGGTAGTAATTGATGGTGCGCGTCTTGCCCGGATGCTTCGAGGTTGCCGCCAGTGGGCGACCGAAAAGAGCGTTCAGGAGCGTCGACTTGCCCACGTTGGAGCGGCCGGCGAAGGCAATCTGCGGCCACGGCGCCTTCGGTCCCTCCCGGTGACTCGCCACGGTGGCCTGCAGCTGAACTTCGCGGATGTGCACCGTCAGTGAGAGACAAGGCTTGCCTCGGCGCTCTCGGTCCCGGAACCGCCTGCGACGGGGGGAAGAGGCCCATCCAGCGCCAGGGCGATGATCTCGTCCATTCCCTTCACCAGGTGAAACTGCATTTCCGAGCGTACGTCCTCGGGGATGTCTTCGAGATCCTTTTCGTTCTCCTCGGGGAGGATCACTTCGCGGATACCCGCCCGGTAGGCGGCCAGAACCTTGTCCTTAATTCCTCCCACCGGTAGCACCTTGCCGCGCAACGTGATCTCGCCGGTCATCGCCACGTCCTGACGAACCGGCACCCCCGCCACCGCCGAGAACAGCGCCACCGCCATGGTCACCCCCGCCGATGGCCCGTCCTTGGGGATGGCGCCCTCCGGCACGTGCACGTGGACGTCCCGCGTCTCGAAGAAGTCATCGGCCAGCGCCAGTCGAGCGGCGTGGGAGCGCACGTAAGAAAGCGCCGCCCGTGCCGACTCCTGCATGACGTCGCCGAGCTGGCCGGTGAGCGTCAGGTTGCCCTTGCCGCGCATGAGGGTCACCTCGGTGGCCAGCAGTTCGCCGCCCACTTCCGTCCAGGCAAGCCCGGTGGCGACGCCGACCTCGCTGGTCTCGTTGGCCTTGGTGGCGCGGTAGCGGGGTTTGCCGAGGAGTTCTCCCACCCGTTCAGGCCCAACCTCCAGGGCCGTGCCCTTGCGGGTGCCCTTCTTCAACACCTCCCGCGCCAGCTTGCGGCAAATGGAGGAGATCTCCCGCTCCAGGTTGCGCACGCCGGCCTCCCGGGTGTAGCGCTCGGCCAGCAGATGAATGGCCTCATCGGAGAAGCTCACCTTAAAGCGCCCCAGACCCTGCTGTTCCACCTGTTTGGGCACCAGGAACTTCTGCGCAATCTGCAGCTTTTCGTACGGCGTGTAGCCCGACAGACGGATCACCTCCATGCGATCCACCAGCGCCGGCGGGATGGTGTGGGTGACGTTGGCGGTGGCGATGAAGAAAACCCGGGAGAGATCGTACTCCACGTCCAGATAGTGATCCACGAAGGCGTGGTTCTGCTCGGGATCCAGCACTTCCAGCAGCGCCGCCGCGGGATCCCCGCGGAAGTCCGACGCCATCTTGTCCACCTCATCCAGGAGAAAAACCGGGTTGACGGTGGTCGCTTTCTTCATCATTTGGATGATCTGCCCGGGAAAGGCGCCGATGTACGTCCGCCGATGGCCGCGGATTTCCGCCTCGTCCCGCACGCCACCCAGGGAAAGACGAACGAACTTGCGACCGGTGGCACGGGCGATGGACTTGGCCAACGACGTCTTGCCCACCCCGGGCGGCCCCACGAAGCAGAGGATCGTCCCCTTGGGTTTCTTGACCAGTTGCCGCACCGCCAGGAACTCGAGGATGCGCTCCTTGACCTTCTCGAGGCCGTAATGGTCCTCTTCCAGCACCTTCTCCGCCGTGGTGATGTTGCGGATCTCGCGGGTGGCGTTCTTCCACGGCACCGCCAGCAGCCACTCCACGTAATTGCGCGACACCGTGGCCTCGGCGGACATCGGCGCCATGCTCTCCAGGCGCTTGATCTCCGATAGGGCCTTCTCCTTCGCCTCCTTGGACATGCCAGCGCTCTCGACGCGCTTGGCGAGCTCCTCCAGTTCCTCCTTGACGTCCGTCCTGCCAAGCTCCTCGTTGATCGCCTTGATCTTCTCGGACAGGTAGTACTCCCGCTGCGCCTTCTCCATCTGTTTCTTGACCTTGGAGTTGAGCCGGCGATCGATGTTCTGCTTCTCGATTTCCACATCCAGGAGGTCATTGAGGCGCTGCAGACGCTCCAAGGGGTTGATCACTTCCAAAAGCTGCTGCTTCTCCTGGGTCGACACCGGCAGCGCCGCCGCCATGGTATCGGCGAACCGCTGGGGGTCGTCGGTTTGCAGCTCCGCCAGCACTGCCTCCGCGCCGATCTGCTGGGAGAGCCGGGCGAACTGCTGGAACAGGTTGACCAGAGTAGCCATGTAGCGGGTGACCTTGGCGTCGTCGACGGCCGGGGTGGCGATGGGCTCCACCTCCGCTTCGAAAGCCCGGTCGGCGGTGAGCCGCAGCTTGACCCACTGGGCCCGCACCAGCCCTTCCACACCCACTTTGATGGTGCCGTTGGGAAAGGTGACGTGCTGCAGCACCGTGGCGATCACGCCGATGCGGTGCACATCGTCGGGCCCAGGCTCATCCAGCTGGGGATCGCGCTGGGCGATCAGGAAGAGTCGCTTCCTGGGGTGCTCCAGGGCGCGATGGAGAGCCGCCACCGAGGAAGGCCGCCCCACCACGAAGGCCGCCTTCATCCCCGGAAAAACCACCATGTCGCGCAGTGGCACAACCGGGAGTACATGCGCGTTCGGTTCAGCCATGCTCCGATCCTCTCGTTCTCGAGGAAGCGCCCGCACCTTGCGGGCAGGAAAAACTCTCAGCCAGCCTTGCGCATCGAGGCCAGCGGCGCGACGTGCCGCGCCACCACCTCGGGCGTGATGACGATTTCGGTGATGTCCGAGCGGGAGGGAACCTGATACATGACGTCCAGCATCAGCTCTTCCAGAATGATCTTCAGGCCCCGCGCCCCCACCTTGCGGACGATCGCCTCCTCGGCTATCGCCGCCAGGGCATCATCGGCAAAACGCAACTCCACGCCCTCGAAGGAGAGCATGGTCTGGTACTGCTTGATGAGCGAGTTCTTCGGCTCGGTCAGGATGCGCACCAGGGTTTCCTTGTCCAGCTCGTGCAAGGTCGCCACCACCGGCACCCGCCCGACGAACTCGGGAATCATCCCGAACTTGATGAGGTCCTCTGGATGCACCTGCATCAACAGCTCAGTGGAGCTGCGTTCGGACGACTTCAGGATGCGGGCTTCAAAGCCCATGGATTTCTGGTTGAGCCGACGCGCCACCACGTCCTCCAGACCGACGAAGGCGCCGCCGCACATGAACAGGATGTTGGTGGTGTCGATCTGGAGGAACTCCTGATGGGGGTGTTTCCGCCCCCCCTGGGGGGGCACGTTGGCCAGCGTGCCTTCGAGAATCTTGAGCAGCGCCTGCTGTACGCCCTCCCCCGACACGTCGCGAGTGATGGAGGGGGAGTCGGACTTGCGGGCGATCTTGTCAATCTCGTCGATGTAGACGATGCCTCGCTCCGCCTTCTCGCGGTCGCCATCGGCCGCCTGATAAAGGCGCAGCAGGATGTTCTCCACGTCCTCACCCACGTACCCCGCCTCGGTGAGGGTGGTGGCATCCACGATGGTGAAGGGCACGTCCAGCATCCGGGCGAGGGTCTGGGCCAGCAGAGTTTTGCCGGTTCCGGTGGGGCCGATGAGGAGGATGTTGGACTTCGACAGCTCCACCTCCGGTCGCGGCGAGTGGGAGAGATAGTCGATGCGCCGGTAGTGGTTGTACACCGCCACCGCCAGGCGCTTTTTCGCCGCCTCTTGACCGATCACGTACTGGTCGAGGATATTTTTGATGTCCTCCGGCTTGGGCAAGCTCTTGCGAGTTTCCCGCGCCTCCCGGGCGCGGTCCTCGGAGATGATATCCAGGCAGATGTCCACACATTCGTCGCAGATGTAAACGTTGGGGCCGGCAATCAGCTTGCGGACCTCGCGCTGCGACTTGTTACAAAAGCTACATCGCAGACCATCCGCGGCGCTTTCCCTAGCCACTGACGCCTCCTCGCCCTAGCATACACCATCCGCCCTCGCAAGCGCCTCGCCTCACGTTCTATTCCCGGTGCGCGATCACCTTGTCCACGAGACCGTAGGTCACCGCATCGGCGGCCTCGAGGATGAAATCGCGCTCGGTGTCGCCGTTCACCTTCTCGATGGGCTGGCCGGTGTGGCGCGACAGGATCTCATTCAGGCGCGCCCGCAGGCGCATGATGTCCCGGGCGTGGATGTCGATGTCGGTGGCCTGACCGCCCAGCCCGTGGAGGAGCGGCTGGTGCAGCAACACCCGGGCGTGGGGCAGGGCCAGACGCTTGCCCTTGGTACCCCCCGCCAGCAGCACCGCCGCCATCGACGCCGCTTGGCCGATGCAAATGGTGCACACGTCCGGCTTGATGTACTGCATGGTGTCGTAAATAGCGAGGCCCGAGGTGACCGACCCCCCCGGGGAATTGATGTACAGGAAGATATCCTTCTCCGGGTTCTCCGCCTCCAAAAACAGCAGCTGCGCGATCACCAGCGAGGCCAGGTGGTCGTCGATGACCTCGCCGATGAACACCACGTTGTCCTTGAGCAGGCGCGAGAAGATATCGTACGCCCGCTCGCCGCGGGCCGTCTGTTCGACGACGATGGGTACCAGCATGGTCACCCCTCCTTCGGCGCCACCTCGCCGAGCACCTGATCGGTGGCCTTTTCCCGCCGCAGCAGGGCGCGGACGTGCTCCAGATCACCGCGCTTGGCCAGATTCCCCTTGAGCTCGGCAAAGGGGACACCCCCTATGCGGGCCTGCTTCTCCAGCTCCCCGTCCAGCTCCGCTTCACTCACTTCCACACCCAGGCGCTCCGCCAGGGCGTCCAGCACCAGCTCCCCGTGCAGGACGCGCTCCACCCGCTGGCGCACATCCCTCTCGATCTCGGCCCAGTCCAGCTCGACCTTCTCCACATCCACCCCGCGGCGGGCCAGCTCGCGGGCGAAGTCCAGTAGTTCCACGCGGGTGCGCTCCTTCACCACGCCCTCGGGCAAGGGCAGAAGGGCATCACCGGCCAGATGGGCGATGAGAGCCTCCCTCCACACCGCCCGGCGCCGGCGAGCGCGCTCGAACCGCAGGCGCTCGCGCACCCGCTCGGTGAGCACCGCCAGACCCTGTTCCACCCCGAACGAGGCGGCCAGGGCGTCGTCCAGCTCCGGTAGGCGCTTGCGCCGCGCTCCCTTGACCAGCACCTCGTAGTGCACCCGCGCGCCCGCCTTCTCCCCCGCCGATGCCCCCAGCCTGGCCTCGGCGGTAACCGTGTCGCCCACCGCGGCGCCGAGCACCGCCTGCTCGAGTTCGGGGTACACCTCCCCCTTGCCCACCACGAACAGGGAGCGCTGCTCGCAAAACGGCTCCCCTTCGCCGTCGGGAAACTGGCCGCGCACCTCCACCTCCACCAGCATCCCCTCGGCGATTGGCTCACCCTCCACTGGCTCCCACGCCGCCTGTCGCTCCCGCATCTGCTGCAGGGCGGCGTCAACCTCCTCCGGGGTCGGCTCGAGATCCACCGGGGGTGGGGAGAACTGGGCAGGATCCCCGATCTCGACCACGGGAAACACCTCGAACTCCCCCTCCAGGGAAAACCCGCCGTCTGCCGAGACCTCCGCCTTCCTCACCTGCAGCGGCCCGGCGGGGCGCAACTCCTCGGCGGAGCGCACCTCGCGCCAGCAGGCGCGGATCAACTCCTCATTCAAATCGCCATCGATCTCCTGAGCGAACCGCCGCTCCACCAGCGACACCGGCGCCTTCCCCTGACGAAACCCGGGCAGGCGCGCATTGCGTCTCCAGGTTTCCACCACGCGCCTGCGCTCCCGTGCCACGATTTCGCTCCCCAGCACTGCCGCCACCGCTACCCGACACGGTCCAAGTCGTTCAATGCTATAGCTCATGACTGCTCCTCGCAGCAGGGGGAGGCCACCTCGGGCAGGCACCCCTCTCGCCGCTGCACCTCTCCTCGCCTACTGTCCTCGGGATCGCGCGCGACGGAGCGCCGCACCAGGAGAACGAGGGCGCCGCCCTCCCACCACTCGGCGATCATATCATGAATAAGGGCTTCCCCCGGCCGATTTCCACTGGCGGGAGTGTCGCGCCCGGGAATTGGATGGCCGCTCTCACTCCCTCAAACAGTCTTCGAAAGTGACTGGTGCGAAAGGGGGGACTCGAACCCCCACGGCCGAAGCCACGAGATCCTAAGTCTCGCGCGTCTACCGGTTCCGCCACTTTCGCGGGCGGCAGGGGAAAATGGTGAGCCGCGTAGGACTCGAACCTACAACCTAGGGATTAAGAGTCCCTTGCTCTACCAATTGAGCTAGCGGCCCACACGGCGGAAAGCATAGCGCGCCTGCGCTGGCGACGCAAGTCCGGGCTCAGGACGCGGCAGCCGCCCGGCGGGCGCGACGTTCCCGCGCCTGTAGCAACAAGTCATAGAGCACCGGCACCACCACCAGGGTGACCACGGTGGCGAAGCCAAGTCCGAAGATCACCGCCACCCCCATGCCTCGCCACCACTGACTGGACTCGCCGCCGGTGGCCAGGGAGAAGGTGCGGAAATCGATTTCCACCCCGGTGGTGAGGGGGATCAGCCCGAGGATGGTGGTGATAGCGGTGAGGGTGACGGGGCGCAGGCGGCGCAGGCCAGTGAGCATCACCACCTCCCGGCGGGGCAACCCCTGCGCCGCGAGCTGCTCGCCGTAGGAGAGCAGGACGATGGCGTTGTTCACCACGATCCCCGCCAGGGAAATGACGCCCAGGCCGGTCATGATGATGCCGAAGGGCTGCCCGGTCACCACCAGCCCCACCAGCACTCCGACCATGGACATGAACACCGAGGTCATGACGATCAAGGGGACCACGAAGGAGTCGAAGGTGCCAATGATCAGCAAGAGGACAATGAGGAAGGCGAAAAAGAAGGCCTGGGAGAGGAACGCCTTGGCCTCGTCCTCCTCCTCCGACTGGCCGGCGAAGGCGAGGGTGACACCGGGGGGCAGCAGGCCAGGGATGGCCTGCAGCCGCCGGCGGGCCTCCCGCCGCACCGGCTCCGCCAGCTCCGGGGAGGTCACCCGGCCCGAGACGGTGACCATCCGGCGCGCCGCCTTGTGCCGGATGGCGGGCAGCGCCGCGCCCTGCTCCAGGATGGCCACCGCCGACAGGGGTACATGGATACCGCCCTCGGCCACCACCGTGAGCTGCTCCAGATCCTCCAGGCGCTGGCGAGACCCCTCCGCCAGACGAACGCGGATCTTGGCGTCCTCATCGCCGTAGCGGTAAATGGCCGCCTCCTGTCCCTGCAGGGCGGTGCGCAGGGTGTTACCGATGTCGCGGGTGGTCAGCCCCAGGCGGGCGGCCCGCACGCGATCCACCCGCACGTTGATCTCGGGTCGCGCCAGGTCGAAGTCGTCGTCCAGCGATACCAGCCCCGGGATGTCCACGATCGCCTGCCGGATACGCGCCGCGATGGCTCCCAGCTGGAGGAAGTCCTCGCCGGAGATCTCGATGGTCAGGGGCAGGCCCACCGGCGGCCCCTCGTTGGGGCGGTCCACATCGATGGTAGCCCCGGGAATGCCGCTGGTGCGCCGGCGCACCTCGGCGAGGGTGAGGAACGAATTCTCGGTGCGCTCCCTGCGGTCCCGCAGGTCGATGGAAACCCTCGCCCTGGTGGCGTCACCCCCGCCCGCGACGCCGAAATCGGCTTGCGACCCCTCTCCGACGCCGACGGCGACGACGTTGACGTCGGCCAGTCCCGCCAGGCGTCGCTCCATCTCCTCGGCCACCGCGTTGGTGCTCTCCAGCCGCGTGCCGGGGGGCATCTCCACGTCTACGAAGATCTGCCGGGGTTCGGTCTCGGGGAAGAATTCGACGCCATGGTTGAAGGCGGCAAAGAGGGCCACCACCGCCACGAAGAGGCCGGCCACAGTGGCCAGCGTCAGGGCTCGGTGGTCGAGGGCGGCGGCCAGCACCCCCCGGTAGGCGGTGAGCAGCCGCGGTCCCAGGAGTTTTTCGTTGACCCCGACCCCTTCGTCGCTGGCCGCTGGGCGGCCGGCGCTGATGAAGAAGGAGGCCAGCACCGGGTTGATGGTGAAGGCCACCACCATGGAGGCCAGCAGCACGATGGACACGGTGACCGGCAGGTAGTACATAAAGTCACCGGTGACCCCGGGCCAGAAGAGCAGCGGGAAGAACGCTCCCACGGTGGTGAGGGTGGAGACCAACACCGCCACCCCCACCTCGCGCACCGCCTCCCCGGCGGCTTGCAGGCGCGGCTTACCCTCCTGGGTGTGGCGGTAGATGTTCTCGATGATGACGATGGCGTTGTCCACCAGCATCCCCACCGCCAGCACCAGCGAGAACAGCACGATCATGTTGAGGGTGATGCCGAGGATTTGCAGGAGAAAAAACGTCAGCAGCATGGATATGGGGATGGCCAGTCCCACCAGCACGGCGTTTCGCAGCCCCAGGGCGAACATCAGCACCAGCACCACCAGCAGCAACCCGGAGAGGATGTTGTTTTCCAGGTCCACGACCATGGTGCGAATGTCCTTGCTCTGGTCCCCCAGGATGGTGGCCTGCACGCCGGTGGGCCAGCCGGCTCGTTCCTCCTCCACCGCCCGCTTGACCGCGTCGGCCACGGTGATGATGTTGGCGCCCAGGCGCTTCTGCACCGCCAGCGCCACCGACTCCTGGCCGTTGATGCGGGCGAACGACGTGCGATCGGCAAAGCCGAAGCTCACCGTGGCCACGTCGCGCACGAACACGGGCCGGCCGCCGGTGGCGCGGATGACGAAGTCGGCGATCTCTCGCGGCTCCTTCACCTCCCCCGGCACGCGCACCGACAGCGACTGGCTGCCGACCTTGAGCTCCCCAGACGGTATCGACAGGTGCTCGTTGGCCACCGCGTCCACCACATCCTGGAAGGCCAGGCGGTACAGGCGCAGGCGCTGGGGATCCACCTCCACCTTGACCTCGCGGTCGAGCCCACCCACCAGGGTGACGCGCAGCACCCCCGGCAGCCCCTCCAGGCGGTCCTTGAGGTTTTCCGCCAGCTGTTTCAGCACCGCCGGGCCCACGGCGCCGGAGAGGTTGACCTGGACGATGGGGAAGTCGGAAAAGTTGATCTCCTGCAGCGCCGGCTCCTCGGCGTCGCGGGGGAAGTCCACCTTGGCACGGTCCACCCGGTCTCGCACCTTCTGCAGCGCGGCGTCGATATCGGTGCCGGAGACGAACTCAACGGTAACCACGGAGACGCTCTCCTGGGAGGTGGAGGTGAGGCGCTTGAGCCCCTCCACTCCCTGCAGCTCCCGCTCCAGGTGGCGGGTGACGAGAGTTTCCATGTCGGTGGGGGAGGCGCCCGGGTAAACCGTGGACACGATGATCACCGGGACGGTGATGTCGGGGGCCGCCTCCCGTGGCAGGGTGAGATAGGCGCTCGCCCCCGCCACCACGATGGCAATCAGGAAGAAGATCGTAGCGTTGCGCCGGGAGAGGGCGAAGTTGGTGATCCCCATGGGCCGCCCCTAGCCCGCCTCGACCACGCGCTGGCCGTCCGATACCTGCTGGTGACCCTCCACGATCACCACCGCCCCCGGGGACACACCCTTGCTGATCACCACCTCCTCGCCGATCACCGGGCCCAGCTCCACCACTTGCCGGCGCGCCCGTCCCTCCTCGACGAGATAAATGACCTTTTCCTTCTCGTAATCGATGACGGCCGACAGCGGCACCAGGATCGCCTGATCGAGGACCCGCCGGGGTAATTCGATGCGTGCCAGCATGCCGGGCCGCCAGGAGCCGCCGGGGTTGGCCAGCTCCACCTCCAGGGCGAGGGTGCGAGCCTCCGGGTCCAGCTCCACCCCCAGCCGCGTCACCCACCCGTCGGCCCCCACCTCTCCCTGAATTCCCTCCAGGACCACCCGGGCCGGGGCACCCTCCTTGAGGTAAGGCACATCCGCGGCGGGGGCGAAGGCGCGCACCTTCAGGCGCGCGGTGTCCACCAGCTCCAGCAGCGGTTGACCGGGCACGGCAAAGTCCCCCACCTCCACGCGCTTGACCGCCACCGTGCCGTCCCAAGGGGCCTTCACCTGGGACTTGGAGAGCTGCAGGCGGGCGCTCTCCAGGCGGGCCAGGGCCACATCGTGGGCGGCGCGGGCATCGATGAGCTGCTGGCGGGTGATGGAGCGGCGCTCGGCCAGCTGCTCGGCCCGCTCGAAATCGGCCTGGGCGCGCCGGTAGATGGCCTCGGCCTCGGCCAGCGCCTGCTGCAGGGCGCGGGTGTCGATGCTGACCAGAGTTTCCCCCTCGCGTACCCTCGACCCTTCGGTCACCGTCAGGCGCTCCACCACGCCGCCCACCTCCGCCGCCAGCACGGTGCGCCGGTTGGGGAGGACGTCCGCCGGCAGTCGCGCCATGTCCACCGCCTGCCGGGCCTGGAGGTGCAGGACCTTGACGGTGGCAGACCTTTCGACGGCTGCCGGCGGCGCCGGCGAGCCGCCGCCACAGCCGGCGAGGACGGCCAGGGTGCCGCCCGCGGCAAGCCACCGCCAGGGTTTGTTAGAACGCGTGGAGGTGCGGCGGCGGTCGTGCGCTTGGCCGTTGCGGTGGTCATCGAATGGTGTCATGCATCACTCCAGGAGCCAGCCGGAAGGGCCCAGCACCTCGTGGGGCAGGCGGCCCACCGCCCGCGCCAGCCGCGCCGCGGCGATCCAGGTGTTGAAGAAGGACGCCACGGCATCCACCTCGGCCTGCACCTCGCGGCGCTGGGCGTCCAGGACGTCGGCGAAGATGGCTGCGCCCAGCTGGTAGGTTTCGCTGGCCACGCGCCGCGCCTCCTGGGCAGCGGCGCGCGCCTGACGGGCGGCGGCGAGGCGCGCCAGCGCGGTTTGATAGCCGGTGACCGCCTGTTCCACCTCCAACAGCACGCGCAGGTCGGTGTCCGCCAGTTGCAGCTCCAGCTGCCGCTGGATCGAGCGCACCTGCGCTTGCTGGCCGCGCCGCCGTCCGCCGTCGAAAAGCGACCACGACACTTCGACGGCGATCAACCAATCATCGAAGCGCGGATCGTCGATATTTTCGATCAGGCGGACCTGTCTCCCCCAGTGGCCGGAGAAGTCCACCCTCGGCTTGCCATCGGCGGTGATCACAGTTTCTTGCCGCCGTCTCGCCTCCCGCTCCAGGACCAGCGCCTTCAGCTCCGGGCGTCGCTGCCACCCCGCCCGGGCCAGCAGGGCGCGGTCCGGGGGCGGCGGGGGATCGGCGACCAAGGAGCGGATGTCCAGCTCCTCGTCCGGGTGCACTCCTAGTACCGCCCACAGGCGGATCTCCGCCACCTCGGCGCCGCCCCGCGCCGTGGCCACGATTGGCCCCACCTCGGCAAGGGCAGCTTGCGCCTGCAAAAGCTCCAGGTGGGTGGCATCCCCGATGTCGTAGCGCGCCTGCACCACCGCCAGTGCCTCCTCGCGCGCCCGCTGCTCCAGCTCCAGCGCCCGCACCTGCTCCCGCGCCGCCAGCAGGCCGTAGTACGCCTCCGCCGCCGCCAGCGCGGTGTCCAGGCGGGCGACCTCGATCTGCGCCTCGGTGACCCTCCCGGCTAGGCGGGCCAGGTCAATGGCCGCCGGGATCTTGCCAAAAGTCAGCAGCGGCTGGGAAACCCTCACCCCGGCCGAGGACAGGCCCTGGCTGCGCGGGGTCAGGGAGGCTCCCGGGAACTGCGAGATGATGTCCTCGAAGTCCCGGCTGTTGAGGAACGCCGGGTTGCGAGACTGGTTCCAGGCGGCGTAGGCGGAGATCTGCGGATAGGCGTCGGCGCGCGCCTGGGCAACGGCACCGGCCACCTCCACCTGGCGCTCGCGCACAGCCTGCAGCGCCTGGTTGCGCTCCAGCGCCAGCTGCACCGCTCCGGCGAGATCCAGCTCAACCCCCGGGGCGGCCCTGGGCACCGCCACCGCCACGAGCAGTGCCGCCGCTGCGGGCCTCGCCCAGCCTGTTTGAAAGAACACCTTCATCCGATCACCTGTTAATCCCCGCTTATCACATCACCCGGGTATGCTACGTTCCCGGGGACGGAGGGTTACGACGAAGGAGCCGGCTTCCCCCGCCGCATCGGCCGTAGACTCTAGCACGGCCGAGCCCGCGCCCTCGCCACGAGGGCGAGAACCGAAACCCTGTCGATGGGGAAGCGAGCTGCGATGAGGCGCCGGCAGCTGTTGGAGCTCCATGAAATGCCCCGGTTTCCGCGCCTGTGGCGGGACTTGCTGACCGACTTCATGTCCTTCTTCGCCAGCCGCTGGAAACCATACGCGGCCATCGCCCACCGCCTCCACACCACCATGGAGCGCTGCGGCGAAGGGGCGATCCTCGACCTGTGCTCCGGGGCCGCCGCCCCGGTCCTGACCGTGCAGGAGGAGCTGGCCCGGCGAGGGGTGAAGGTCAGGGTGACGGTGACCGATCTTTTCCCCAACGAGCAGGTCTTTACCCGCCTCGAGACCACGCGCGGGGATACCGTTTCCTGCGTGCACGAGTCCATCGACGCCATCCGAATCCCCGCCGAGTTGGGAGGGTTTCGAACTTTCTTCTCGGCCTTTCACCACTTTCCCCCCGAACAGGCCGCCGCCATCCTACGGGGAGTGGTAGCCCAGCGCCGCGGCGTCGGGGTGTTCGAATACACCGAGCGCAGCCTGCTGCGCTGGGGCCCGGTGGTGGTTCTCCTGCCGCTGCTGGTGTGGCTCGCCACCCCCTTCATCCGACCTCGTACGGTGGCCCGCCTCCTGTGGACCTACCTCATCCCGGTGGTGCCGCTGGTGGCGGCGTGGGATGCCCTGGTCTCGGTGCTCCGCTCCTATCACCCCGAAGAGCTGCTGGCCATCGCCCGCGGAGTCGATGGCGGCAGCTACCACTGGGAGGCTGGCCGCGTCAGCGCCTTCGGGGGGTGTCGCATCACCTACTTACTGGGCGCTCCCGCACCCCCCCTCGCCGGGGCGTCCTCTCCCTCCGCACCTGCCGCCCCCACGCCACCACCCGCCTCAGGCGCCTGATATCGGCCATGGCGGTGCGTCGGGCATCACGCCGAAGCAGGGCGAGCAGCGAGAACCTCCCGCACCTTGCGGAGCAGCTCTTCGATCCCGTAGGGCTTGGCGATGAAGGCGACGCGCTCCCCGGACCCCCCGCCGTGGTGACCGTGGTCGACGAACGGCTCCCCGTAGCCCGAGGAGTAGAGAAACGGCATCGTGAAACCGAGGGAGCGCGCCGCCTCCAGCAGCTCCCTGCCTCCCAGGCGCGGCATGACCACGTCGGAAATCACCAGCGCGAACTCCTCGCCAGCGGAGAGCAGCACGTCCAGGGCGGCGGCACCGTCCCCCGCTTCCCATACCTCGTACCCAACCTCCCGCAGGGCCTCCCGCAGGATCTGGCGCACCTCCTCCTCGTCCTCCACCACCAGGATGCGCTCCCGGCCCCCCTCTGCCTGGCCCTCGAGCCCCGGCGTCTCCTCCTGCGGCAGCCTGTCGACGATGGGGAGGTACACGTCCACGGTGGTGCCGCCGCCGGGTTCGCTGGCGAGGTCGATCATACCGCCGTGCTGCTTGACGATCCCGTAGACGGTGGACAGCCCCAAGCCGGTGCCCCGCCCCGGCTCCTTGGTGGTGAAGAACGGCTCGAAGGCGTGGGCGAGGGTGTGGGCGTCCATGCCGACGCCGGTGTCGCACACCTGCAGGTGGGCGCAGCTTCCCAGCTTGGCCCAGGGGTGGGATGCCTTGTAGTCGGCGCCGATCTCCACGGCAGCGGTACGGATGAGAATACGACCACCGTTTTCCATGGCGTCACGACTGTTAACCACCAGGTTCATCAGAATCTGATCCAGCTGTCCCGTATCCACCTCCACCACCAGTGGCGATGCCCAGGGGAGGTAGTCGATAACGATACTCTCTGGGATCACCCGGCGAAGGATGGGCAGCATCTGCTGGATATGGCGGTTGAGATCCAGCGGCTGGGGCTGCAGCACCTGCCGCTGGGCAAAGGCCAGGAGCCCGCGGGTCAGCTGGGCAGCACGCCGGCTGGCGGAAAGGATGATGGCGAGCTCCTCCCGTGGCTTCCCTCCCAGACGTTGCTGCAAAAGTTGCGCCGAGCCGTGGATGGCCATGAGCAGGTTGTTGAAGTCGTGCGCCACGCCGCCCGCCAGCTGCCCCAGCGCTTCGATCCGCTGCGCCTGTCGCAGTTGCGCCTCCAGGCGCCGGCGCTCGGTGAGGTCCCGCAACGTTCCCAGCGTGGCGATTCGCCCCTGGTATTCGACCAAACCCACCCGCAACAGCACCTCCACCCGCCGCCCGTCGGCGTGTCGCAGGCGGAACTCGTACTCCTCCGGCACTTCTTCACCCGCCAGTCGTCGGCGGTGGCGTTTAGCCACCAGCTCCCGATCCTCCGGATCTATCAACGCGAGAAACTCCCTGCCCTCCAGCTCGGCGGGTGAGTATCCCAGCATGCCAGCGAGCGCCTCGTTGCAGAACACCAGGCGCGAGCCCTGGAGCAAAAACACCCCATCCTGCATGCGGTTGACCAGGGTGCGGTACTTCACTTCGGATTGCCGCAGCTGCTCCTCCGACAGGAGGTATTCCACCGCCCGCGCGACCTGGCTCGAGAGGGCTTCCAGCACCTCCCTTTCCCATTCCGAGTAGACCAGCTCTCGACGATCACTGCCCACCCCCATGACGGCAAACGGTCCTTGGCGGTCCTCCAGGGGTACCAGCACACCGCCGGCCCATCCCAGCTCGTCTACCCCTTCCCAGGCTCCCCCGGGCGCGGATCCCGCCTCGGGCGAGACGACGACCACCCGCCCGGAGCGCAGCGCCTCGTCGAACAGGCCGCTCGCGAGCGGCCGAGGCTCAGGAACTCTCTGTGCCCCAGCGACATAGGGAAACGAGAGGAGCTGGGCAGCGCGGTTGTAGATCGCCAGAATAAAGCCCGGAGCGTCGAAAAACCGTCCGACAATCTCGTGCACCACCCCGCACAGCGCCGGTAAAGTGCCGACATGCTGCGTGGCCTCGGCGATCTCCTGCGCCGCTTGCTGGAGCGCTCGTCCGTGTTGCCGCTCCTCTTCGATCCCCAGGGCCGAAGCCAGGGCCTGCAACACGCGCAGGTCCCCCGGCGTCGGGTTCACCGCCTGCTGGTACACCACGCACAGCGAGCCCACCGTCCGCCCCCGGTTGACGACCGGGAAGCCCGCGTAGGTGGACAGGCCGTAGCGGCGGACGTTGGGGTCGCTGTCGGCGTAGGGGGTTTGACTCAAGGCCCCGACCACCAGCGGCCCCTCGCCGTGACGGGCGCGGATCAGGTCATAGCAAAGGTGTCCTTGCGCACGGTCGGCGGCCGGGTAGTCGGGCGGCAGCTGCCAGCCCGCCAGGGTGCAGAGCATCTCGCCCCGTAGGCGGTTGTACATGGCGGATGTGGCGCTCATCAGTTCCCCGCATAGGTCGGTGAGCTTGCGCACGTTGGCGTTGTAGTCGTCACCGAGTTCCAGCATCGTCTCGGTGATGCGTTGCAGCCGATGCTCCGCCCGGCGCCGCTCGCTGATATCCGCGATCAGCACCACCTCCGTCGGCCGCTCCTCGAAATCCGAGGTGGCCAGTCGCATCTCCGCCCACATTTTCCTGCCATTTTCACCTTCAACCTCGAGTTCCAGCCGACGCATGCCAACAACAGGAGTTGTCGACTCCAGGCTGTGGCGACCCCGAAAGGCAGCCCGCCACTCCGGGGCGATGAACTCCTCCAGACGTCGCCCCCGGGCCGCCTTCGACCCCACTCCGAAGATCTTGGCGAACCCACGGTTGGCAAAGAAGATGGTCTCTTCCTCCAGCACCACGAACGCCTCTGGCAGGCCGTTGAGGAGAAACCTGTAGCGCTGCTCACTGCGCTCCAGATCTTCGCTCAACGCGGCGGCGTAGCTGTTCAGGTCGCGTACCCTCCCGGTCGTGGCACGCAGGGCGGCGAAGCAGACCAGGAGCCCGGCGGCCAGCGTGAGTTCCACCGCTCCCCCCAGAGGCCGATCGGCGAGGAGCGCCCGCAGCAGGCCGAGCGCCGCCAGGACGATGGCTGCCGCCCACCATGGGGTGGCGGGGGTGTTCCTGCGGGCAGCGCCAGCCGCCATCGCGGCGGCCATCAGCAGGCAGGCCGCCGTCACCAGATGCAGGAGGGGTTGGGCCGTCACGGGACGCCTGCCCGACAGTGTTCATTTCTGGTGGCCACGAGATTTTGACGTTTCACATCATCGCCCTCACGGCTTCGCGCCTGACATGGGAAGGCACACCAGCTCAATGGCCTCCAGAAATCACCCGGGCTCCCCACGTGGGTCTTCAAGGCCGGATACCTATTGACTAAGTGTACATCATAGGGACAGCAGTTGTGGGTCAAGGGGGGTGTCAAGAGTGGGGTCACAACGTGGCATATCCCATCGTCCCACCTCCTGGCACCTGGGGATCTCCAGCCAGGAGGTGCGCATTCCTGGCTCCGCCACCTCCCCCGCCCACCGCCGCCGTCGGTATCATGCGCCAGGGAGGAATTCGCCATGACCTCGGAGGCCGAGTTCGACGCCGCCGTGACCCGTGCCAAGAGTTTGCCCAAGCGGCCGTCGGACGAGCAGCTGCTGGAGCTGTACGGGCTCTACAAACAAGCCACCGCCGGCGATGTCCACGGCGAGGAGCCCGGATTCTTCGACTTCGTGGGCCGCGCCAAGTACGACGCCTGGGCCAGGCGCAAAGGGATGTCCGCCCAAGAGGCACGGCGGGCCTACGTGGCCCTGGTGGATCAGCTGGCCGCCGGCGGGTGAAGGGCGGTGACGGGAACCCGCCCCGCCCCCCCTCCCGGCGGCACGACCAGGCGACGTGCGGGGCTGCCTCCGGTGTCGCTCCCGCTCTTCCCCGGGGGAAGGGTCAGCGCCGGCGGAGCGGAGCGATGAAACGGCGAGTTCTGCTCCTCTGCGCCGTGGCGCTCGCTGTCCTGGGCGCCGCCGCCCTGACCCTGGGGCAGCTGGACGGCGACACCGCTCACCAGCTGCGCAAGCTGGCCGCCACCCTACTCACCCCCATCGTCCTTATCTGGGCACTCCTGGCCGCCCTGGCGGTGCTGCTGTGGCAGCGTCACCTCCGCGGTCTGGCGGCACTGGCGGGGGTAGGGTGGCTACTTTTGGGACTGGCCGGCAACCCTCATCTGGCGGCCTGGCAGCTCGCCCTCGTGGAGGGGCCGGTCGAGCCTGGTGATGGCCATCAGGTTGCTGACATCGACGCCCTCCTGGTGCTGGGGGGTGGGGTGGGGATCTCCTCCCGCGGCCGCGTCACCGTGGGGGCCGCCGCAGAGCGCGTCCTGCGGCCGGTGGAACTCCATCGCCGGCGGGTGGCGCCGCTGCTGGCCACTTCAGGTCCGCTCCTGCAGCCCCTGCCCGCGGGCAGCGTACCCCCCCTACCTCCCCCACCCAGCAGTTATCCCCAAGTGGTGGCTGGCCTGTGGGCCAGCCTCGGGGTGCCACGGGAGCAGATCGTGCTGGTGGAGGGGCCGAGAAACACCCGGGAGGAGGTGGAGGCCTACCGTCGCCTGATCGAGGAGCAGGGATGGCGACGGGTGGGCCTTCTCACCTCGGCCTGGCACATGCGGCGGGCGCTCCGCCACTGCCGAGACCTGGGCGTGGAGGCGGTTGCCATCCCGTGCGACGTGCGCGGCGAGACACCTCGCTGGCGCTGGCGTCACCTGTTCCCCTCCGCGGGAGCGCTGGAAAACACCACCATCGCCTGGCAGGAGGGGCTGGCGCTTTTGGTCGGACGCTGACAACGGCCACCGCCGGGGCGTCCGTACGGTACAGTGGAGGCGATATGAGGCGAGCCGCGGTGCTCTTGATTCTTCTGGCGGGCGGTGGGGCGCCGGCGGCCGCATCCCCTCCGCCAAGCCCGGCCGTGCCGTGGGCGGCGCTCCACTTCGAAGCCCGCAAACTCCTCCTTTCGGCCACGTCGGTGATCCGCCGCGACACCCTCCCGGCCGAGCAGCTGGCGCCGCTGCTGCGCCAACCTCCGGGGGGGGTAGGAGTCGCTCCACCGAGCTGGGTGGTGCGGCTGGCGGTGGAGACCGACCTGCCAGTGGGGCGGGACGAGACGGTGACCACCTGGCTGCATCCCACCACTTTTGCGGCTCTGCAGACGCACAAGCGCACCTTTGGTAAGCGCCAGTACGAAAAGGTTTTCCGATACGCGACCGACGGCTACTACGAGTGGCGCCGGGCACCAGCCAACAACCGGGAAGCGGAGCTGCCGCCGGAGACCTGGTCCGACCGGCGAGAGGAGTGGAACCGCCCCGCCACCGCCCCGCCGGCCACCGCCGCGCTGGTGGATCCCTACGCTCTGCTCTATCTGCTTTCCGCCGCCCAGCTGCACCTCCCCGGTCAGCGTCTGACCACCTGGACCATCTCCCGAGACCAGCTGGTGGAGCTGTCCATGACCGACGGCGGTCTCACCCGGCGTCCGGTGGACTACGTGGAAAGCTTCGCCTCCGGCGAGCGACGCCAGCGCGGCGATCAGCTGGTCCGGCTCATTCACGTCGCCGCCGCCACCTCCCACACCCCGGCCCGCGCCCAGGTGGATCTGGGCTTTCTCGGCATGCAGGGTGAGCTCACCGTTTTCCTCGACGCCACCTCGGGGGTTCCCGTGGAACTGGTGGGTCGAACTCGCTCCGTTGGCCAGCTGGTGGTGCGTCTGACCAGGGTGGAGCTGGCCGCGGCGCCCACCCCCGGACCCCCCCGCCGGTAGGACGCGGGGGCCAGTCATGGCATACTGCTCCCCAGCGGTCTTGCTCTTGTGAAGACCACCACAAGGTGGGAGGTGCTCCGTGAACGTCTTGGTCCTCAACTGCGGTTCTTCCACGGTGAAGTTCCAGATCATCGAGACCGATCAAGAGCTGATCGCCGCCGACGCCGACCGTCGGCTGGCCTGCGGCGTGGTGGAGCGGATCGGTACGGAGGCGCTCATCACCTTTCAGGTGGCGGGCCGCGAGAAGCAGCGTTCCGCCGAGCCCATCCGCGACCACCGCCAGGCCATCGATCGGATCGTGCGCTGGGTTATCTCCCCCGACTCCCACATCCAGGACATCGCCTCCTTGGCGGATATCCACGCCGTTGGCCACCGCGTGGTGCACGGCGGGGAGCGTTTTCGCCGCTCGGTGAGGATCGACCGCGAGGTGATCGAGGGCATCGAGGACTGCATCGACCTGGCGCCTCTGCACAACCCCGCTAACCTGAAGGGGATTCGCGCCGCCCAGGAGTTGCTGGGACCGGGCGTGCCGCAGGTGGCGGTGTTCGACACCTCCTTCCACTCCACCATGCCGGAGGTGAGCTACCTCTACGGCATCCCCTACCAGTTTTACCGGCGCTACAAGATCCGGCGCTATGGGTTCCACGGCACCTCCCACCGCTACCTGGCGTACCGCTACCGCACCATGCTGGGGCTGGAGCCGGAGGCGGTGAATATCATCACCTTGCACCTGGGCAACGGTTGTTCCGCCTGCGCCATCAAGGGCGGTCACTCCTACGACACCTCCATGGGGTTCACCCCGGTGGAGGGGCTGTTGATGGGCACCCGCTCCGGCGACATCGACCCGTCGGTACTGGAGTACCTGGCCATCAAGGAGGGCATGAACCTCTCCGAGATGGACAACCTGCTCAACAAGCGCTCGGGTTTGCTGGGCTTGTCCGGCCTCACCCCCGACATGCGCGAGCTGCTGGAGGAGGAGGCAGAGCACCAGGACCGACGCGCCACCCTGGCCATCGACATCTTCTGTCAGCGGGTGAAGCGCTACATTGGCGCCTACCTAGCGGAGGCCGGCCCGGCGGACGCGGTGGTGTTCTCGGGGGGCATTGGAGAGAACGCCCCCGCCATCCGCGTCCGGGTGTGTCGCGGCTTGGAGCACCTGGGCCTGGAGCTGGACGAGGAGGCCAACCGCAAGGTTCGCCCCGGGGAAAACGCCCTGATTTCCACCCCCACCTCGTCGCTCAAGGCCTACGTGATTCCCACCAACGAGGAGCTACTCATCGCCCGCGACACCTTCCGGGTGGTGGCGGACGTCCCCCGCCGCTGGTAGACCGGCCGTCGGGCGGGGTTGACGGGGAGCCATTGGGCATGGCATGAGGGTCCATGACCTACGCGATTCGCTTCCACGCCACCGGCGGCCCCGAGGTGCTGCGCTGGGAGGAGGTGCCGGTGTCGGCCCCCGGGCCCGGCGAGGCCCTCGTCCGTCACACCGCGGTGGGGGTCAACTTCATTGACACCTACCATCGCTCCGGTCTTTACCCCCTGCCGCTGCCCAGTGGTCTAGGCCTGGAGGGGGCCGGCGTCGTCGAAGAGGTCGGCGAGGGGGTTGCCGAGGTCACCGTCGGCCAGCGGGTGGCGTACGCCGGAGGACCGCCGGGCGCCTACTCCCAGCGGCGGGTGATTCCGGCTCACCGCCTGGTGCCCCTGCCCGAAACCATCGACGACGTCACCGCCGCGGCGGTGATGGTCAAGGGGTTGACGGCCTGGTTCCTGCTGCGGCGCACCCACCGCGTGCAGCCGGGGGAGACCATCCTGTTTCACGCCGCCGCCGGCGGCGTGGGGCTGCTGGCCTGCCAGTGGGCGGCCTCCCTAGGTGCCACGGTGATTGGCACCGTGGGGAGCGAGGCCAAGGTGGAACTGGCCAGCCGCCACGGCTGCCACCACGTAATGGTGCTGGACCGGGAGGATATTCCCAGGCGCGTGCGAGAGCTCACCGACGGCCGCGGGGTGCCGGTTGTCTACGACTCGGTGGGGCGCGCCACCTGGGACGCGTCGCTGGACTGCCTGGCGCCCCGGGGGTTGATGGTTTCCTTCGGCAACGCCTCCGGCCCGGTGCCGCCCTTTTCTCCGCTGGTGTTAGCGGAAAAGGGGTCGCTGTACCTCACCCGCCCCACCCTGATGACCTACACCGCCGCCCGTGCCGACCTGCTGGCGGGCGCCGACGAGCTGTTTTCCGCCCTTCACCAAGGCGTGCTCCGGGTTCACCTGCACCGCACCTACCCCCTGGCCGAGGCGGTGAGCGCCCACCGGGAGCTGGAGGGCCGCCGCACGGTGGGGTCGACGGTGCTACTGCCCTAAAGGGAGGCGGTGTGGACACCGACGCTCTCGACCGAGACCTGGAAACCCTCACCGCCGCCAAAGACCGGTGGGCGGCGCTGTCGCTGCAACAGAAGGCCGCCTACCTGGAGCAGGCCCTGCACGGGACGCTACGGGTGGCCGATGGGCAGGCCATGGCCGCCTGTCGCGCCAAGGGGATCGCCCCTGACTCTCCCCAGGGTGCCGAGGAGTGGCTGGGCGGACCCCTCGCCCAGGTCCGGGTGCTGCGCCTTCTCCTGCGAACCCTGCGGCAAATCGCCCGACACGGTGCGCCCCGCCTGCCCCTCCGACGTTTTCGCCGCCGCCCCTCGGGGGCGCTGGCCGCCGAGATCTTCCCCGTCGATCCGGTGGATCGCCTCCTCTACCGCGGTTTTCGCGCCGAAGTGTGGATGCAGCCGGGAGTCACGCAGGAGGAGGTGCTGGCGGGCATGGGGATGCTCTATCGCCAGACCCCTCCACCGGGCCGGGTGGCGCTGGTGCTGGGTGCCGGCAACGTCGCCTCCATCGGGCCGCTGGATGCCGTCCACAAGCTCTTTGCCGAAGGCCAGGTGGTCATCCTCAAGATGCACGAGGTCAATGACTACCTCCGGCCGTTCATCGAGGAGGCGTTCGCCGCCCTGATCCGGGATGGCTTCCTGCGCGTGGTGTCTGGCGGCCCCCAGGTGGGCGCCTACCTGGTCGCCCACCCCCTGGTGGAGGAGATCCACATCACCGGCTCCGACCGCACCCACGACGCCATCGTCTACGGCCCCGGCGGGGAGGGCGCCCGACGCAAGGCGGAGGACCGTCCCCTGATCGCCAAGCGCATCACCTCGGAACTGGGCAACGTGGGGCCGGTGATCGTGGTCCCCGGCCAGTGGAGCGACGCCGAACTCACCTTCCACGCCGAGAACATCGCCACCCAGATAGCCAACAACGCCGGCTTCAATTGCAACGCGGCGCGGGTGCTGCTGACCTCCCGTCGCTGGCCCCAGCGCCAGGCTCTCCTGGACCGCCTGCTGGCGACGCTGGCGCGCATCCCCTCCCGGCGAGCCTACTACCCTGGCGCGGAGGAGCGATACGACACCTTGCTCCACGCCAACCCCCGAGCCATCCAGGTGGGTGAGCGCCGGCCGGGGGTGCTGCCATGGACCCTCATCCCCGACCTCTCCCCCGAGGACCACCACAACCCCTGCTTCACCACCGAGGGGTTCTGCTCCCTGGCCGCCGAAACCCCTCTGGACGCCGAGGACCCCGCCGAGTTTCTGGCCGCCGCCGTGGCCTTCGCCAACCAGCGCCTGTGGGGGACCCTCAACGCCTGTATCCTGGTGGATCCACGCACCCGCCGGTGGCTGGGTCCACGCCTGGAACAGGCCGTCGAAGAGCTGCGCTACGGCACCGTGGCCATCAACCACTGGCCCGCCATGGGGTTCGCCCTCGGCGTCACCACCTGGGGGGCGTACCCCGGCCACACTCGCCAGCGCATCGAAAGCGGCATTGGCGTGGTGCACAACACCATGCTCTTCCAGCACCCTGAAAAGAGCGTCATCGATGGACCATTCATCATTTTCCCCCGGCCTCCCTGGTTCGTGACCCACCCGGGGGCAGCGACGGCAGCGCGGCAGTTGGTTCGCGTAGAGGGAAAACGGCAGCTGGCAGCCCTGCTGCTCCTGGCGTTAGCCGCCTTTAGGGGATAGCGCGCAGTACCGCGGGCAACTCGTCCATGGTCTCCAGCACGGCGGCGGCGCCGGCGCCGCGCAGTTCCTCGGCCGGGTGGTACCCCCACATCACGCCCACCGCGGTCGCTCCAGCAGCGCGCGCCATCGCCATATCGAACACCGTGTCACCCACCATCACCGTCGCCTGGGGGGTCGCCCCCACCTCCCCCATGGCGCGCTCCAGCATGGCCGGGTGGGGCTTGCCCGGCCCCTGGTCGGCCGTCTGCAGGGTGGCGAACCGCCCGGTGAGCCCGTGTCTCGCCAGCGCAGCGGCCAGACCCCCTTGCGATTTGCCCGTGGCAATCCCCAGCACCCAGCCCTCCCGGTCGAGCAGCGTCAACACCTCCTCGACCCCGTGGAAGAGCCGTTCTCCGGCTTCTCCCCCGGCCAGCAGAGCGGTGTAAGCCTGGCGGTAGCCGGCCGCCAGACGCTCCAGCGTCTCCGCAGGCTCCCCCGGCGCCAGCGTCGCCACCGCCTCCGCCAGGGACAGGCCCACCACCCGCCGCACCGAGGCAGCCCCCGGTACCGGCACATCGGCGGTGGTAAACGCCTGGGAAAGGGCCGCAACGATGGTAGCGAAGCTGTCCACCAGGGTTCCGTCCCAGTCGAACACCACCAGGCGAGGCTCGTCTACCATACCCCGCCGAGGGTACCAGCAGCTGCCGGCGATGACCACCACCGAGCCGGGGTACACTGCCCCGGAACCGGGGGGAGGGACGCCATGTGGTGGTACCTGAAAAGGAAACCGCAATGCATTGGCCTGGCCCTCTCCGGCGGGGCGGTGCGGGGGGCTGCCCACGTCGGCGTGCTGGAGGTCCTCCACCGGGAGGGTATCCAGGCGCAGGTAGTGGCCGGAACCAGCGTCGGCTCGCTGGTGGGGGCGGCCTACGCAGCGGGGTTGTCGGTGGAGGAGCTGCGCAGGGTGTTTCGCACCGTGCGCTGGCCTCGCCTGGCTAGACTCTCTTGGCGTAGCCGCTTCAGCCTGTTCGACACCCGCCCGATGGAAGACGTCATCCACTCCGTCCTCGGGGTTGCGGATTTCGACAAGCTCTCCAGGCCCTTCGCCGCAGTGGCCTGCGACGTGGTCACCGGCGAGCGGGTGGTGCTGCGGTCCGGCCCCCTGGCCCCGGCGCTGCGCGCCTCGTCGGCGGTGCCCGGGGTATTCCCGCCGGTGGCAATGGAGGGTCGCCTGCTGGTGGACGGATGCGTGGTGGACAACCTGCCGGTGGACGCGGCGCGGGAGCTGGGGGCAGATTTTGTCATCGCCGTGGACATCGTGCCGCCGCCCCTGGGGGCCCGCAAGCCGCGCAACATCTTGGAGCTCATAATGACCGCCGGGTATCTGTGGAGTCGTGCCAATCACCCACCGGAGGAGGAACTGGATTGCCTGATTCAGCCCCGGGTCGGCGCCTATCTGGGGTGGGACTTCTCCGATGTGGAGGTGCTGGAGGCGTGTGGCCGCGCCGCCGCCGAAGAGGCCCTGCCGGCGCTGCGGGCGGCTCTGGGTTGAGATGATGGCCGCCGTGCACAGCGTGGCATCACGGCTATCGAGAGCGGGGAGGAGCCATGAGAATCCTGATCACCGCAGCGCTCATCGTCGTCACCGGGCTGGTGGCTTTCACTTATCTGTCCACCGGTGAGGCGGGCCTGTGGCCGCGCCGCCAATCCACCGAGGAGATCCGTCTCCGCACCCTGGAGAAGCAACTGGAGCGGGCCCGGCGGCAGGTGGCGCAGGCCCGGCGGACCGCCGGCCAGGCTGGCGCCGACGCCTCCACCGCCGTGGCCGCGGCGCAGCGGGAGGCCGAGCGGCTGGCCAGGGAGCTGGAGTCGCTGCTGGCAGAGCTTCGCCGTTCCGCGCAGGAGCAGGCGGCGGAGGCGCGCGCCGGTGCCCATCGCCGGCTGGAGCAGGCGCGGACGAAGGCCATGGAACGGGCAGAAAAATTGCGGCGCGCCCTCCAGGCGTTCCAGCGCGAGCTGCAGTGAGACCCTCGTCGTTCGTGACTCACCGCCGACGCACGATCTCGGCCAGCTCCAGCCCTTCCTCCTGCGCCAAGGCCGCGATCTGGCCGAGAAAGCGGGCGGCGTCGGCGGGGTAACCGGCGGTGGGCGTCAGCCCTGGCAGCCGCGCCGCCCAAAACCGGTTGAGCAACTCCATGTGCAACTCTCGGATGTACTTCGCCACCATCGAGGCGAGCGCGACGGGGAGCTGCCGGGCCTCGCACCCCACCGCCACGCACACCTCCAGGCAGGTGCCCCGTTCCTGCGTCACACGGTAGCGCGAGGTGCCGGCGTCCTCGCTGAGGGTAAAGACAAACCCCCGGGGAAAGACAGCTTGCAGCCATGGTCCGTATCTGCGGCGGCCGCCCAGGCGGTCCAGGTGCACCTCGCCACTGTCCTCGGGCAGCCGCAGCAGCAGCCGGGCGTCCACCGCCAGAAGCGCGTCCCCCTTGCCGCCGGTGTCGACCAGGAGACGGTTGAAGGCGCGCTCATCCACTACCTCACAGGCCATCAACGGCGGCTCGAGGCGCAGCTCGCGCAGCCGCGCGGCGAGCCGCTGGCTGTCCCGCCCGATGGCGGCAGGATCAGCCGACCGGGGCAGGGGCAGGAGGTCCGCCTCGTAGAAAGGCAGCGGCTTTCCGTCCGCAGCCCAAGAGGCGCCCAGGCGGGCCATGAGCTCTTTGAGCGAACCCGGCATTTTCCCCGTCGTGCCCGCCACGGCCAGGACGGCGTGTTCCAGACGGCGAAAGCCGGCCCGGTCCCGCTGCCCGCGATAGAGCCTCTTGCTGTCGGCGATCACCAACGAGCCATGGCCAAGCGACACTGCCGGGGCCAGCGCCTCCCACAGAGATCCGCCCACCACCTGCTCGGGACCCACCAGGCTGACCGCCGCCGCCACCAGGGGACCCAGGCGGGGGCCCACCCCGGCCTCATCGATGCCCGCCACCATCCCCATGGGCGGGCATTGTAGGGCGCTCCCCGGCCGGGCGTTAACCCGGCAGTGACCGAGGACACCGCCGGCGAGCCGCTCCGAGGGAAAAAGCTGCTATGCTTTGGATGGTTAGCCCGGCGCAAGGGCACGGTGCCCGAGGGGCGCCGAGGGGTTTACTGTGGCACGGCCGGGTCGGTGAGGACGCATGGACGTTCGCGATGTAGCCGCCGCATACCGTCTGGAGGAAGTCTTGAGCGCCTCGCCGCTGTCCACGGTGCGGCGGGCGATCGATCCGGGCAGTGGCCAGATCGTCGCCGTCAAGATCCTTAAGCCCCTCGCTGCCGGAGTCAGCCAGGGGCAGCGGGAACGCTTCATCACCTTCATGCGTCGCCTCGCCGAGTTGCAGCTGGCTGCCATGCCGGAGGTTCTCGATTACGGGTTCACCCCCGATGACGGGGCCTTCCTGGTCACTTCCTTCGTCGAGGGTACGCCCCTAACCAAATTCACCACCGCACCGGTGGAGCGGATTGTCCCCATCCTCGCCGATCTGGCGCGGGCGCTCGAGGTTTTGGCCGATAACGGGCTGGTGCACCACAACCTCTGCCCTGAAAACGTCCTGGTGGTGGAATCACCCGGCGGGGAGACGGTGCAGCTGCTGGGACTCGGCACGGTGGCGTACCTCGCCGCGGACGGCGGTGAGGCACCCCTGGGCCGCTCCCCCGAAGCCGAACGTTTCGCCGCTGCCGAACTGCTGGTGCCCCGGGCCCTCACCCACTCCCTCGCCTGGCGGGCCGATCTCTACTCCTTCGCCCTGCTCGCCTGCGAGCTCCTGCACGCCGACGTGGTGGGGCTGGGCTCGTCGGCGCCGCGGGTGAGGTTGCCCATCATCGAACTGCGCCACGGCGCCACCCTGCAGGAGCATCTGTCGGTGGCCCTGCGGCGCGATCCCCAGGCTCGCACCACCACCTTTGCGGAGTTGCGGCGCCTGCTGCTATCGCGCCTCGCCCCGGAGGTGACGCCGCGCCCCGTCCGTGGGGAAACGGGCAAGGAAGAGGTGGGTGAGGTCGAGGCCACCATTCGCCAACCCGCCCCGGCGGCACCCGCCGCCAGGCCGGGGCCCAGCCGCCCCCAGCTCAAGGTCAAGGTGGGGATGCGCGACGCTGCGGAGCCGGCGCGCCGGGAGCCCACTCCCGCTCCTGCGGCCACCCCAGAGTCCTTGCCCGAGTCCCCTCCGCGGCCACCCTTCGACCCCAACAAAACCGACCCCGCCCTGGTCATCCCGGTGGTTCCCGCCCCCCCCGGCGAGCCGTTGGCCGCGCAGGAGCCAGCCGAGGTGGAAGAGCTTCAACCGCAGGCGGGGCTGCCACCGCCGCCCGCCCCGACGCCTCCCGAGCCGGCCTCGCCCCGGTTGGCGGCCTCGCCGCCTCCGCCGCCACCGGCCTCCGGTGGGCCCCTCCCCGCCGCCACGGCCGGCAAAGCAGCCGAACCTGGGCCCGCCCCGCCGCCAGCGGCGGCCCCCGCCGCCCCGCCCAGCTCGCCCTCGCGCTGGAAAATCCCCCTCCTGGCGGCCGCAGCTCTCCTGCTGCTGTTGGGAGCCGGCATCGTCGCCGTCACCCTCCTCGATACCGACCCGGTGCCGCCCATTGTCGTGCCCACCCCCGTCCCGGCCACCCCGGTCCCCACTCCCGCCGCTTCGGCGGCACCGGATCGCGATCCCCAGCTGCTGGCGGCGCGCGACGCCATGGAGGATGGGGATTTTGAGGCGGCGCGCCGCATCCTCGGCGAGATCTCCCCCCAGCGCCTGGCGGCCCTCTCCCCCGCCGATGCCGCCCTGGCCCGCAGCATCGCCGCCGAGCTGGAGGGAATGAGTCGCGAGCGGGCCATCGCCGACCTGGCGCAGGGCCTGCGCAGCGGCAACTTGCGCACCCTGCGGGCGGCGGTGGATGCCCTGGCCGGCATGACCGCCCGCGAGCAGGCCGCCGTGCCCGGGCTGCGGGAGCAACTGGCCAAGGCCAACGAGGCATTGAAGGTTTCCGGGCAGATGACGCGGGCGCAGCGCGCCGGTGATCACCTGGAGCTGTTGCAGCGCAGCGCCGAGATGACGGTCATCTTGCCGGCCTATCAACGGGCCTTCGAGCTGCGGGAGGAGGCGGCCCGCGCCCTCCTGGCCGAGGCCGATGGGCTCCTGCAGGCGCGCCGCTGGGACCGCGCCATTCAGCGGCTGGAGCTGGTCACCAACGCCTGGCCCGAGGCCCCCGGTGTCGCCGAGCGCCTGGCCCGCGCCCGGCACGAGCGGGCCATCGACGAGCAGGCGCGCCGGGTGCTCGCCGATGCCGCCCAGGCGTTGGAGCGGGGCAACCCCGAGGCCGGCCTGGCGCAGCTGGGTTCGCTGGTACCACCCCCACACCTGGCCTCCGCCTTTGCCGAGGCCCGGGATCGTCTGCAGGCTCGGCTGGCCGAGCTGGACGCCCAGGCGCCGGTCATTGCCATCGCCCCGGGCTTCGATCCCAGGTTCAAGAAAGATGAAACCCTCACCGTCCCGATGCGCATCACCGATGACTACCGCGTGGCCAGCGCCAAGGCCTACGTGCGCACCGACGAGCGCAAGCAGTACCGCGAGGTCCAGCTCAAACACCTCGGTGGCGATGAGTACGTGCTGGAGCTGTCGCCGGCCGTGCACGGCAACGCCGGGGTGGTGGAGCTGTACATCGTCGCCACCGATACGTCGGGCCACTCCTCCAGCTTCGGCACCGCCAACAAACCCTACGAGGTCAAACGGCGACGGCTGTTCGGGCGGTAAGCCACGGCTCCCCAACGGCCCGGTTCGCCCCCCCGCGTGCCAATCGCGAGCCTGCTAACCTCGACCAGCGCCCGGCGTCCGCTCACCGCAGTCCGCCGCGGGCGAGGAGGTCTTGATGCGCCCTGCTCTGTGTCCCCTGGTCCTGATGATGTTCTCGGCCTGGGTCGGCCACGCCACGCCGCCCCCGTGGTCGGTGGATGACCTGCTGCTGGCCGAACGGGTCACCGCCTGGAGCCTCTCCCCCGACGGCAGCCTCGCCGCCTGGACCCGGAGCGTGGTGGCGGAGACCCCCGAGGGGGAGCAGAAGCGGGTCAATCACCTCTGGTTGACTCGCTTGGCCGATGGCAGCGCCGTGCAGCTCACCCGCGGCACGGATTCGGTCTCATCCCCGAGTTTTTCACCGGATGGATCGTCGGTGGCCTTTCTCTTTACCCGCCCGCGGCCGGGGGTGAAGGACGACAAGGTGGCCAGGGGCCAGGTGTGGGCGATGGGCGTCGCCGGGGGGGAGCCCTTTCCGGTGACTCGGCTGGAGCGGCCGGTGCGGGCCTTCGGCTGGATTGACCCCGCCACGTTGGTGGTGGCTGCCCAGGAGGCGCCCACCTGGCGGGAGCGCGACCTCAAGGAGCGCAGGGACACCTCCGTCGTCGTGGAGGACGCCGAGCACGAGCCGCCGGTGCGGCTCTTCCGCGTCAAGCTGGAGGACGGCACGGCGACCCCCCTGACCTCCAACCGCGACTGGATCGACCTGCTGGCGGTGGCGCCGGACGGCTGCCACGCGGTGGTGCGGGCCCAGCAGAGTCTCTCCTATCAGTTTGATGAACGTACACCCCCGCACACCTTTCTGGTCGACCTCACCACCGGCAAGGCGGCGCGCCTGCTGGCCGACACCCCCCTCGTGCCGGAGTCGATCGCCTGGAGCCCCGACTCCCGCGGCTTCTACCTCGTCAACCGCTACAGTCGCCACCCCCGCTACCGCAGCGCCTCGGTCCAGCAGCTCTGGTACCACGACCTGACCCACGGTCGAACGGAACGGGTAGACGGCAGCTGGGAGCGCGGTCTGGGAGGCGGGATTGCGCCGGTACAAGGGGGCATCATCGCGCTGCTGGCCGATGGGGTGCGCTTCCGCCCCGCCCACTTTCGCCGCACCCCCGCCGGGTGGCAGCGCCAGGAACTCAGTGGAGAGCACACCCGGGGGATGGAAACCCTGGTCGCCAGCCGCGATGGACGGACCGTGGCCTACCAATACTCCACCTCCACCACCCCGCCCCAGTGGTACGCGGCCACCCTGGAGGGCGCCCGCTGCAGCAACCCCCGCCCCCTCACCGCCCTGAATCCCGGCTGGGCAGGCAAGCCCACCGGCCGGGTGGAGGTCCTGCGCTACCCAGGTGCCCGCGACGAGGAGGTGGAGGCGATCCTCCACTACCCGCTCGACTATCAGGAGGGCACTCGCTTCCCCCTGATCCTGGACATCCATGGGGGACCCGCTGGCACCGACCTGGACCACTGGTCCTTCAACTGGGCGTCGCCGGTGCTGCTGTGGCGGCAGCGGGGCGCCTTCGTGCTACAGGTGAACTACCACGGCTCGGCCGGCTACGGGCTGGACTGGGTGGAGTCCATCGGCGGCGGCAAGTACTACGAGCTGGAGATCCCCGACCTGCAAAAGGGCGTCGACGCGGTGATCGCCGCCGGGCTGGTGGACCCCCGGCGCCTGGCCGCGGTGGGGTGGTCCAACGGCGGCATTCTCTCTGCCGAGCTCATCACTTCAAGCGACCGCTTCCGCGCCGCCAGCATCGGCGCCGCCGACGTGGAGTGGTTCTCCGACTGGGCCAACGTGGATTTCGGGGCGGCCTTCGACAACTACTACTTCGGTGGCCCGCCCTGGGAAATCCCCCACGTGTATCTGGAGAAATCCCCCTTTTTCCGACTAAAGAGGGTCACCACCCCCACCATCGTGTTCACCGGCACGGAGGATCGCAACGTCCCGCCGCACCAGTCGTGGTCGCTGTTCCGGGCGCTGCAACAAATTGGCAAGACAGAGGTCCGTCTGGTACTGTTCCCGGGGGAACCCCACGGGCTGGGCGCCATTCCCCACCAGCGGCGCAAGGTAGAGGAGGAGCTGGCGTGGCTGGACCGCCACCTCTTCGGCACCTGGGAGGCGCCCAACCCCGCTCTCAAGCCGGGTTCGCTCCTGCAGGCACTGGTGCAGCGTGCCCGGGCCGCCCGGGACGGCGCCGCCTTCGGCCACCGCGCGGGGGACACCCTGGTGCCCGAAACAGTGGTGCACCGGGGCATCGAGGTGTCCCGCTTCGAAATCACCCGCTCCCAATTCGCCGCCTTCGATCCCGCCGTGGTGGTGCCGCCGGGCGGGGACAACCTGCCGGTGGTTAGCACCTTTGCGCGGGCCAGGGAGTTCGCCGCTTGGCTGGCGGCGCGCACCGGCCGACCCTTCCGCCTGCCCACAGAGGAGGAGGCCGGCAGGCTCGCCTGTGGTTCGGGAGGCAACACCCTGGACCGCTGGGCGGGGTACGAGGTCAACCCCGACGACGCCGCCCGCCTGGCCCAGCCTCTCGCCGAGCTCGGGCCAGAGGCTCTGCTGCTGCCGGTGGGCAGCCTCCCCGGCTGCGGCGACGATCCGGTCTTCGACCTGGACGGCAACGTCGCCGAGTGGGTGGTCGCCGCCGACGGCAGCGCTCTGGCCCGCGGACCCAGCGCCGACCGGCCCGCCGCGTCCGCCCCGCCCACCGCCCCACCCCCGCAGCTGGTGGGGATTCGCCTGGTGGTCGCCGGCCCGCCGCCCTCTGCTACCATCCGGCCCTCGGAGACCACGCCATGACCACGCTCCCGTCCGCCGTCACCTCGCCCGTCGAGCCGCCCCGGGGGTACCGCTGGCTCGTCCTGGTCGTCATTTCCCTGGCCATGTACGGCAACTACTACGTTTACGACTCCATCGCCCCGATCGCCGATCTGCTCAAGTCATCCCTGGCCTTTTCCGACGAGAACATCGGCGCCCTGTACACCGCCTACAGCATTGCGGCGGTCATCGTCTTGCTGCTGGGCGGCATCATCGTCGATCGCTTCGGCACCGTCCGATCTACCATTCTCTTCGGCGCCATTTGCGTGGTCGCCGCCGGCCTCAACGCCGCCACCGAGTCGTTTCACGTCATGCTGGTGGCCCGCTTCCTGCTGGGGCTGGGCTCCGAGCCGCTCATCGTGGCGATCACCACCGCCCTCGCCAAATGGTTCAAAGGCAAGGAGCTGTCGTTCGCCTTCGGGATCAACCTGACGGTCGCCCGCCTGGGCTCGGTGTCGGCCGATTGGTCGCCCACCTGGGCCCGCTTTGCGTACAAGGATTGGCAGGGGCCGCTGGTCATCGCCGCTGCCATCAGCGCTCTGTGCCTGGTCGCGCCGCTCGTCTACGGCATGCTGGAGGGGCACGCCCGCCGCCGCTGGGGGCTGGGGCGCGCCGGCGCCACCGACCGCCTGGTGCTGGCCGATGTGTTCCGCTTCAACCTGTCGTTCTGGCTGGTGGTGGGATTGTGCGTGACGTTCTACTCCGCCATCTTCCCTTTCCGCTCCTTCGCCATCAAGTTCTTCATCGAGGCCTTCGAGCTCACCCGCGAGGCGGCCGGCCGCTACAACAGCGTTCTGCCCCTCTCCGCCATGGTGGCCACTCCGCTATTCGGACTACTGGTGGACAAGCTGGGCAAGCGTTCGCTGTTCATGATGTTCGGCGCCCTGTTGCTGATGCCCGTCTATCTCCTAATGGCCTATCAGCTGCTCCCTTTGGGCGTTCCGGTGGCCATGATGGGGGTGGCGTTCTCGCTCATTCCCGCGGTGATGTGGCCGGCGGTGGCCTATGTGGTGGAGGAGAGGCGCCTGGGCACCGCCTACGCGCTGATGACCCTAGTCCAGCAGGTCGGGGTGGCGGGGATGAACTGGCTCATCGGTCGCACCAACGACACCTTCGCCGCCAGCGCTGCCAACCCCGCGGGCTACGCCCCCGGGATGTGGATCTTCTCCCTGTTCGGATTTCTCGCCCTGCTGTTCGCCGTGCTGTTGCGCCGCCGCGAAACCGGCCCCCACGGCCACGGGTTGGAGACCATCACGGCATCGGCCAGGGGGGCCTGACGCCGGGGTCGCGAGACATCACTCTTCGATGGGTAGATCCTTCTTGAGAGCGAACTCCTCCCATTCGTCCTCGTAGTACAGCGCCCGCATGTCCCGCATGCGGTCGAGAAAGAGCACCCCATCCAGGTGGTCGAACTCGTGCTGGATGACGCGGGCGTGGAAACCCTCGGCGGCGAACTCCACCGGTGCGCCCTCCACGTCGAAGGCCCGCACCACCAGACGGGGGTGGCGGGGGACCAAGCCCCGCAACCCCGGGATGGACAGGCACCCCTCCCACCCCAGCTCGCTGGCCTCCCCTTCCAGAGTCAACACGGGGTTGACCAGCACCGTGGGTGGAACGGTGCTCTGGCCCTTTTCTGCGGGCACCTGGTAGGCGAAGACGCGCAGCGGCGCCGCAACTTGCGGCGCCGCCAGCCCCGCCCCGTTTTCCTCGTGCATGGTGCGCACCAGATCGCGCCCCAGATCCCGCAGCGCCCGGGTGCCGAAACGACTCGGCGGCACCTCCTCGGCGCGCTGCCGCAGCACCGGGTGCCCCATGCGCACCAGCGGGCGCCGCCGGCCGTCCAGGGCGGAAAAGATGGCCACCTCAATCCACCGAGAAGGAGTGCCCGCAGCCGCAGGAGCGCGAGGCGTTGGGGTTGTCGACGACAAAGCCGGAACCGCGCATGTCCTCGACGAAGTCCACCTTGGCGCCGGTCAAGTACGGCAGCGACATGGGGTCAACCAGCACCTTGACCCCTCCGGCCTCCACCACCGTGTCACCCTCCTGGTGATCGTCGAAGGTGAAGCCGTACTGAAAGCCGGAGCACCCTCCCCCTTGCACGAAAATGCGCAGCTCCTTCCCCTCCGCCTCGGGCATGGTTCCGGCGTAGTAGCGCACCTTCTCCACCGCCCGCTCAGTGATTTTGATCATCCTCACGCACCTCCCTTCGGGTCAAATCGACCCGACAAAACAACCCCGGTCGCTGGAAGGGTATTCCAGCCTCACCCCTCGCGCTCGGCAAGCCAGCGTTCCGCCTCGATGGCCGCCATGCAGCCACTGCCCGCCGCCGTGACGGCCTGGCGAAACACGTGATCCTGGACGTCGCCGCAGGCGAAGACGCCCTCCCGGGAGGTGCGGGTGGAATCTGCCGCGGTGCGCAGGTAGCCGTTCTCGTCCATCTCCAGCTGCCCGGCGAAGAGGGCGGTGTTGGGGCGGTGACCGATGGCCAGGAACACCCCCTGGGTGGGAAAGGTGACGCGCTCGCCGGTGCGGGTGTCTTCCAGCACCACTGCGTTCACCCCTCCCTCCCGCGAGCCCAGGATGTCCACCACCACGGCATGGAAACGGAAGTCAACCTTCTCGTTGCGCTGCGCCCGCTGCTGCATGATCTTGGAGGCGCGCAGTTCCCCCCGGCGGTGCACCACGGTCACCCGGGTGGCAAAACGGGTCAGGAAGGTGGCCTCCTCCATGGCGGTGTCGCCCCCTCCCACCACCACCACCTCCTTGCCGCGGAAGAAGAAGCCATCGCAGGTGGCGCACGCCGACACCCCGTACCCCATCAGGTGCTGTTCCGCCGGCAGCCCCAGCAGCTTGGCCGAGGCGCCGGTGGCGATAATCAGGGCGTCGCCGGTGTAGCTGTCGCCGCCATCGGTGGTCACGGCGAACGGCCAGGTGTCAAGCGCCACCGCCGTGGCCTGAGCGAACACCGTGGTGGTGCCGAAGCGCTCTGCCTGCTGGCGCATGCGGGCCATCAGTTCGGGACCCTGGATGCCCTCGGGAAACCCGGGATAGTTTTCCACCTCGGTGGTGATGGTGAGCTGCCCGCCCGGCTGCATTCCGTCGAGGACGATGGGGTTGAGGCCGGCGCGCGCCGTGTACAACGCCGCCGTCAGCCCGGCGGGGCCCGAGCCCAGGATGAGCACGCGGGTGTGGGTGGAAGCCATGGCGATCGTACCTTTCTGCCCGCCGGAGCGGAGTCGCCCGGGAGTGCCGATTCTAGCAACCCGGGGGCAACGGCAGGGCGACTGCCCGGCGCTGGCGAAACACCGCTGCCCTCTCCACCCCGGCGGCCCGCGCAGTGGCCAGGAGCTGCTCGAACCCCCATCCCACCTCGGCGGGGGCGTGGGCATCGGAGGACAGCACGACCGGCACTCCCGCCGCCGCCAGGGCGGCCAGCAACTCCGGCGACGGGTAGTCCTCCCCCACCGGTTTGCGCCGCCCCGCCGAGGACAGCTCCACGGCGCACCCGGCGGTGGCCACCGCCTCCACGACCTCCCGTTGCACACCGGCGAAGGGGGTGCTGGGGCGAAAGCCAAACTTCTTGGGCAAATCCAGGTGGGCCAGGACGTCAAAGAGCCCACTGGCCGCCGCGGCGACCAGCGCCTGGGCGTACTCGGCCCAGACGCGGTCTACCTCGGCCGCCCCGAGGCGATAGCGGGGCAGGGACGACGGCGCGTCCACCCACCATCCATTGAGCCAGTGCACGGAGCCCAGCACCACATCGAAGGGGTAACTCTCCAGCAGGCGGGCCAGCTTCTCCTCCTGTCCGGCCACGTAGTCGGCCTCCAGGCCCAGCAGCACCTCGATGCGGCCGCGGTAGCGGTCCTTGAGGGCGAGCACCGCCTCCACGTAGCGGGGCAGCTCCTCGGGCGCCATGGCCAGGGTGGGGTCGTGCCGGTCGGGGGGCAGCCAGTAGAAGGGGACATGGTCGGTGACGGCAATGGCGTTCAGACCGCGGGCGATGGCGTGCTGGATGTACTCCTCGTCCCGTCCGCCGGCGTGACCGCAACGGGCGGTATGGGTGTGGGTGTCGCAGAGGAAGCTCACGCCTCTTCCGCGGCGCCGGCGGCGCACATTTCGGCCAAAATGGTCTCGGCGGCGGTCAGGGGGTCGGCGGCGGCGGTGATGGGCCGGCCGACGACGAGATAGGTGGCCCCTGCGAGGATGGCGGCCGCCGGTGTGACCACTCGTTTCTGGTCGCCAGCGTCCTTGCCGGCGGGCCGGATGCCGGGCGTCAGCAGGACAAAATCTTCACCCAGCTCCCGGTGCAGGCTCACCGCCTCCTGAGCGGAGCACACCGCCCCATCGCACCCCGCCCCTTTGGCCATGCGTGCCCAGCGTAACACCACCTCCTGGGCGCTGCCCCGTACCCCCAAAACCTCCAGTGCCGCGTCATCCAGGCTGGTCAGCACCGTGACCGCGAGGACCAGAGGTCGCCGCCCCCCCGCCGGGGTGCCGGCCTCCGCCCCCGCCACCGCCGCCCCCAGCATCGCCGGACCCCCCGCGGCGTGTACGTTGAAGACGCTCACCCCAAGACGGGCGCAGGCGGCGGCGGCGCGCTCCACGGTGTGGGGGATGTCGTGCAGCTTGAGGTCCAAAAACACCCGCATTCCCGCCGCCAGCAACTCCTCCACCAGGCCAGGACCCAGCGCCGTGAAGGCCTCCAGCCCCACCTTCATCATGCCGGCGGCCCCGCGCAGCTGGCGGGCCAGCTGCAGCGCTCGCTCTCGCTCGGCCGTATCCAACGCCACCACCAGTCGGGCGGCGGCCTCCTCCATGGTCAAGGCCACCGCAAACCTCCGATCAAGGCGCGCAGTTCCCCCACCTTTTGGGCTACACAGAAGTCCTCCAGCTCGCTCAAGATACGCAGCGGCGCCGCCGGGTGGCGAAAGATAGCCGTCCCCACCTGCACCGCCGAGGCGCCGGCCAGGAGGAACTCCACCACGTCGCTACCGGTCTCGATGCCGCCGATCCCCACCAGGGGCACCGTCGGCAGGGCACAGTGCACCTCGTAGAGCATCCTGAGGGCGATCGGTTTTATGGCCGGTCCAGACAAGCCACCAAACGCCGTGGCCAGCACCGGGCGCCGGCGGTAGGGGTCGATGGCCATGGCGCGCAGGGTGTTGATGAGGGTCAAGGCGTCCGCCCCACCGGCCACCGCCGCGTGGGCAGTGCCCACCAGATCGGGGGCGTTGGGGGAGAGCTTCACCCACAGGGATTTCGAGGTGGCGGCGCGGCACAGGGCGGTGAGCGCCTCCAGCTGGTGAGGGTCGTGGCCGAACTCCATGCCGCCGTGGTCGACGTTGGGGCAGGAGACGTTGAGCTCGTACCCGGCGATGCCCTCTGCCCGCTCGCAGCGCTCGATGACCGCCCGGTATTGCTCAGGGCGCTCGCCGAAGACGTTGACGATCACCGTAGCACCCCGCCGCGCCAGCTCCCCGGCCGCCTCCTGGCAGAACGCCTCCACGCCGATATTCTGCAGACCGATGGCGTTGATCATGCCGGCCGCGGTCTCGACGATGCGGGGGGTGGGGTTGCCGGCCCGGGGGGCGGGGGAGAGCCCCTTGGTCACCACCGCACCCAGGCACTCCGGGGGGCAGAGGTCCAGCAGGTCGAGGCCATAGCCGAACGTGCCGGAGGCGGCCATCACCGGGTTGGCCAGCGTCAGCGCCCCCACCGCAGTGGAGAGGTCCACCCTCATGGCCGCCACCGCGCTGCCAGACGCGCGGCCTCAAACACCGGCCCCTCCTTGCAGGAGGCCACCCGCCGCCCGTCGGCCAGCTCCACCACGCAGCCGAGGCACACCCCGACGCCGCACGCCATGGGTTCTTCCAGCGACAGCTCAGCCACCACCCCCTCGGTCACCGACCAGCGGGCCAGGGCCTGCAACATGGGGTCGGGACCACAGGCCAGCACCCGCTCCCATCGTTGCCCGGCGGCGAAGCGGCGGGCCAGCGCCGTGGTGACGAAGCCCGGCTCGCCCACGCTCCCGTCGTCCGTGCACAGCACCAGCTTCCCCCCCACCGCGCCCGCTGCGGCTCGACAGCGTTTTATCTCCAGCAGTTCATCTCCTGTCGCGGCACCCAAAAAGAGGTCGAAGGGTGCCCCCGTCTCGGCCAGGCGCTCGGCGGCAAAGAGGACTGGCGGCAGGCCGATCCCGCCCGCCACCAACGCGGCCCGCGTGCTCGCCGCCGCCTCCAGGTTGAAGCCGTGTCCCAGCGGCGCCAGCAGCTCCAGGATCGTTCCCAGCGGCGCCCGCCGCAGCCAGGCGGTGCCCCTCCCCACCTCCTTGACGAGGAGTTCTACCCCCCACCCGCTGCCCAACGGACGAACCCCGGCGACGGAGAACGGCCTGCGCAGCAGCGGGTCGAGCCCCTGGCCGCAGCTGAGCATGCCGAACTGGCCAGGTTCGGCGGGGAGCCTTTCCATGGTCGCCAGCAGCAGGGAGAAACAGGTGGGGGACAGCTCGCGGCGCTCGACGAGACGGGCGGGCACATCGCGACGCGCTATCATGCGGCCAGCATTATGCGGCACCTACGCAGGCTTGGCCACTGCCTGGCCGCCGGAGCCCTGGCGGGGGCAGCCCTGTTGCCATTGCAACTGCTCCTGTGGCCGGAGCTCAACGCTCCAGCGGGGAGGCTTCTGCTCTTCGCCGCCGCCTGGGTCTCCTGGGCCACGGTGTGGCTTGGCTTCGCCTTCTTCCTGCTCCTGGAGCTGGTGGCGCTGGGCGCTCCCTTCCTGGCCACCCAGCCAGGCATTTCCGTGGGCGTGTGGTGCTGGTTGCTGGTGAGCGTGGGCTTCTTGTTGACCGCAGTTGCATGGCTGAACTACAGAAACACCAAGGATTTGCTTGCAGTCACCCGACGCGGCGCGCTGGAGCAGGCGGTGGCGGCGGGTGCGCTGTTCACCCTCGTGGTTCTCGCCCTCGCCCTGGCCAGGCGCCCTCGCCGGCGCGCCCTGCCGCTGTCGATGGCCGCTTGCGTCCTGCTGCTCGCCTGGCTGTGGGCGCCCTGGCTGCGCAGCCCCGTCGAACACCCACCAGCGGCCATGACTGGCAATGTGGCCCCGGTCTCCCACCCCCCGCCGATCCTCATGGTGGTGTGGGAAGCGGCCGACCTAGGCGTGCTGCTGCCCGCCCTGGAGAGGGGTGACATGCCGTTCCTCAAGGAACGCTGGGGCAGGGGAAGCTGGGGGCAGCTGCGTACCCTCCGACCGTACGCCCGAGCTGCGGCCCTCACCACCCTGGTCACCGGCTGCCTGCCCTCCGAGCATGGCACGGCGGGAAGGCGCGTGTACCGGCTCACCTGGCTGCAACCCGAGCCCCTCTCGCTGCTGCTGGAGGGTCCCTGGCCGACCCCACACCAGCTCCCCTGGCGCCTGTGGGAGCGGGCCGCAGCACCACCTCCGCGGCGCGCCACTCTGTGGCAGATACTGCAGAGTGCGGGGCTGCGAGTGGGCCTAGTGGGGTGGTATGCCCCCGCTCGCGCCACCTGGGTGGTGCCCCGCGTGCTGGCCGCCGAGGCTTCTCCCTATGAAACGCTGGACAGCTCCCTGCGGACGGCGATTGCCCCGGCGCTGGAGGGTTCGCGGGAGTTCGCCGGCCTGACCCGGGAGGCGTTCGCCGTGGCCACCGAGGAGTTCGCGCGGACGAGGGTTCGCTTGCGCGACGAGCCCGTGGACGCCCTGCTGGTGGTGAGCGACCTCTTGGGTCGGCTGCGGCCCCTCTGGACAGCGCCGGCGGGGGATCCGGCCGCCGCCGAGGTCCTCCGGCAGGCCCTCGGCCTGCTGGATGATCAGCTGGCCACCCTGTGGCAGGCCCTTGGCGGCGAGAACGTCATGCTGGTGGTAGCTTCTCCCTATGGCATGACGGCGCCGGGGTCCTGGACCCGCCTGCGGCATGCCTTGCGGGGCAGTCGCCGCTGGCAGGTGACTCCATCGGCCCGGGCGGACGGATTCGTCTTCTTCGCCGGACCCGCGGTCACCAGGGGCGCGCGGACCAGCGGGGCGCGGGTTGCCGACGTCACCCCCACCCTGCTTTATATGGTCGACCTGCCGCTGGCTCAGGACATGAGCGGTAAGGTGCTGCTGGAGGCCATCCCCGAGGAGCTGGCCGCTTCTCGGCCGCTCCGCCTCATCCCCTCCTACCCGAACCCGAACCGCAGCCGCTGAGCAGGTCGGCGGCTATCACACCGTCCGCCACCCACTCGGCGGGACCGGTGAGACGGGTCGGGGCGGCGGGAGGAACTCCATCGAACGCCACCACCAGCTCCCGGCCCGAGGCGGTCACCACGCGCACCGGGGCAGACGCCCACCCCTCCGCCGCCGCCACCAGGGCGACCGCCACCACCCCCGAACCGGAGGCGAGGGTCTCGCCTTCCACCCCGCGCTCAAAAAACCGGGAGGCCAGAGTTCCGTCCGGCATCGCCTTGGCAAAGTTGACATTGGCGCCGTCGGCCGGGAGCTGGGGGTGGCGCCGCAGCAGAGGCGCCAGCGGATCGAGGGGGTGGTTCCAGAAGTCCGACCAGGCCACCCGGAGCACCAGGTGGGGTACCCCCAGCATTAGATAGCGGGCCGGAATGGTCGAACCGTGAACGACGAAGGTCTGCTCCTCCCTCACCTCGGCGGGCGCGGGCAACTGGAGCGTCACCGAGGTACCCTCTACCACCGCCGGAATGGAGGCAAAACCTGTCTCCAAAACCATCTCCCGCCACCCCCAGCGTTCCGCGGCAAAGCGGGCCGCGCAGCGGGTACCATTGCCGCAGAAGGCGGCCGGCGACCCGTCCGAGTTCCAGTACACCACTCGCGCCCGGCGCTCTCCCGTGGGCAGGAGCACCAGCACCCCATCCGCCCCTATCCCCAGGCGACGGTGACAGAGCGCGGACACCAGGGGCGCCAGCTGCTCCACCGTGACCCCCTCCTTGCCATCGAAGAGAAGAAAATCGTTTCCAGCTCCGTGGAGTTTCGAGAAGTTCATGGTTCCACCCGTACCGAGCAGGTGACGGGCGGAGAGAGATTTCCCGCTGCATCCACCGCCATCACCTGGTATTCCAGCTCGCCCGCGGGCGGGCTGGGGTCATCAAACCACTGGCGCTGACTCGCCTCGCCAATCGGCTGCCACCCCTCCGCCGGGTGCCGCCGTTCGACCCGGTAGCTCACGCCGATCTCCGGCGATCCTTCCCAGGAAAGGCGCACCTGCGAGACCTCCGGCAGGCAGACCAGGACCGCCGGCGGAGGAGGAGGATAGATATCCGGGTAGGGAACCTCCCTCACCTCGCTGTGGGGCCCCCGCACCCCCGCCACCACCGCACGCACGCGGTAGCGCCAAATGGTCCCCTGGCGGGCACCGCGGTCGAGGAACTCGTTGGTCTTCAGCTCCTCCCCTTCCACCGGCTGCCACCCCCCGCCGTTGGCATCCTGACGTTCCAGCAGGTAGGCGGCTCCTGCCACCGGGCTCCACGACAAGACGATGCCCTCGGCGCTGGGTAGCGCCTGCAACTTTTCCACCGGCGGCGGCACCGTTCTGGCCTGCCAGCTCACCAGGTTGGACAGGGCCGAGGTGGTGCCGTCCCGGCGCCGAGAGCGCACCGCGTACCAGGAGGTGCTCGGCGTCATCCCCTCCGCCGGCAGCTGCAGGGGATCCTCGATGCGCAGTTGCCGGCCCACCGTTGCCGCCGCCAGACCACTGCCCTCCAGGCGGGCCACGATGCGGCCACGCGCCACCATGAGCTGCCGCTGCAGCTCGGGTGCGGGTGGGAGCTCCTGCCCGGGGGCGAGGTCCAGCCGCAGCACCTCGACCCTCTCCAGGTCCACCAGCGGTCGGCCGGCGCGGGTCATGGACGGATACGACCACGTCAGCACAGCCCTCAAGCCGTCCTGGTAAATGGCGAGATCCTGCGTCGTCTCCGGCACATCGATGATGGGGGGAAGGGGCGGCAGCTTGCGCCCGCACCCCGCCAGGAGCACCGCCACCGCCACCGCTGCAGCCACCGCTCTCATCGGCGCGCACTCTACAGGATGTAGCGGGCGATGTCTTCCTTCACCACCAGCGGCGCCAGAGCCCGCCGCACCTGCTCCCCGTCGATGACCACCTGTCGGTGGGCGTACTCGGTGGCGGCGAAGGAGACCTCCTCCACCACCCGCTCCAGCACCGTCACCAGCCGGCGGGCGCCAATGTTCTGGGTGCTGCGGTTGAGCTCGAAGGCGATGCGCGCCATCTCCTTGGCTGCATCCGGGGCAAACACCAACTCCACCTCCTCGGCGCGCAGCAGCGCCTGGTGTTGCTTAAGCAGCGAATGCTCCGGTTCCAGCAGGATGCGCAGCAGGTCCGCCTCGCTCAGGGGCTCCAGCTGCACCCGCAGGGGGAAGCGGCCCTGCAGTTCCGGAATCAGGTCGGAGGGTTTGGCGACGTGGAACGCCCCGGCGGCCAGGAACAACACGTGGTCGGTGTTCACCGGCCCGTAACGGGTGGTGACGGTCGTGCCTTCCACCAGCGGCAGCAGGTCCCGCTGCACCCCCTCCCGAGAAACATCAGGGCCGCTCCCTCCGCGGGCGTTATTGGCGATCTTGTCGATCTCGTCCAGAAAGACGATGCCGCTCTCCTGCGCCCGCTCCACTGCCTCCCGCTCGATCTCGGCGCGGTCCAGCAATCGCTCCAGCTCCTCCGCCTCCAGCAGCTGCCGGGCCCGGGCCACCGTGGTGGTGCGCCGCACCCGTCTGTTGAACATGCCGCCCAGGGCGTCACGCAGGTTCATCTCCAGGGTTTCCATTCCCTGCCCACCGAATATGTTGAACGCGGGGGAACGGTTCTCGGTCACCTCCAGCTCCACCTCGCGATCCTCCAGCTGACCCTCGCGGAGCAGCCGCTTGAGGGCGCGCCGCGACCCCTCCCGGTCGGCATCCGGGGCACGGGGCAGCAGTAAATCCAACAGCCGCTCCTCGGCGGCCCGCTGGGCAGCGACCCGCACCCCCTCGCTGCGCTCCTGCCGCACCATGGCGATGGCGGCATCCACCAGATCGCGGACGATGGACTCCACATCCCGCCCCACGTACCCCACCTCGGTGAACTTGGAAGCCTCCACCTTGACGAAGGGGGCTCGCGCCAGGCGAGCCAGCCGCCGGGCAATTTCCGTCTTGCCCACCCCTGTCGGGCCGATGAGGATGATGTTGGCAGGCATGATCTCGCGCCGCTCTTCCTCGGGCAACTGTTGCCGGCGCCAGCGGTTGCGCAGGGCCAAGGCGACTGCGCGCTTGGCCTCGGCCTGGCCGACGATGAAGCGGTCCAGCTCGGCGACGATCGCCGCGGGTGTGAGGAACGGGGCGGTCACGGGAGGGCCTCCAGGGTGATCTGCTGGTTAGTGTAAAGGTCAATGTCGGCGGCGATGCGGAGTGCCTCGCGGGCCACCTCGGGAGCGGGAAGGGTGGTGTGGGCGAGCAGCGCCCGCGCCGCTGCCAGCGCCACGGGTCCGCCGGAGCCGATGGCCAGCACGCCGTCGTCGGGGGCCAGCACCTCCCCCGAGCCAGACAGCAGCAACAGTTTCTCCCGGTCGGCGGCCAGCATCATCGCCTCCAGGTGGCGCAGGGCGCGGTCGGTGCGCCACTCTTTGGCCAGTTCCACGGCGGCCCGCTCCAGGTTGCCCGGCCACTCCTCGATGCGCGCCTCGAAACGAGTGAACAGCGCCAGGGCGTCGGCCACCGAGCCGGCGAAGCCGACGAGCACAGCGCCGCCGCCCAGTCGCCGCAGCTTGCTGGCGCGCTGCTTAAGCACCGAGGTGCCCAAGGTCACCTGCCCATCGCAGGCCATCGCCGTGACGCCGTCGCGGCGGACCGCGCAGATCGTGGTGTGGTACCACTGCCGCTGCATGAGCCCTCCCGAGTATCCCGCACAACGCCGCAGGGCTCACCGGGAGCGCCCCGCCGCCGCCAGGATACGGGCGTATCCTAGCTTGCCATGCCGACAGGGGAGCTCGCCGCCCTGGCCACCGCCACCTGCTGGGCGGTCACGAGCATCGTGTTCGCCGAGGCCGCCCGGCGCATCGGCGCCCTGCGCGTCAACCTGCTGCGTTTGCCGGTAGCCCTCCTGCTCCTGTCGCTGGCCCTGCTCACCGTCGACCGCCCGTTGGCGTCCCTGACGCCGCCGCGCTGGGCCTACCTGACTGCCTCGGCGGCGCTGGGCTTGCTGGCCGGCGACCTGGCTTTCTTCGCCGCCCTCCGCCACCTGGGGGCCCGCCTGGCTTCCCTCCTCATGGCGCTGGCTCCGGTGTTTGCCGCCTTCGCCGGTCGACTCCTGCTGGGCGAGCTGCTGGGGTGGCGGGCGCTTTCGGGGATCGCCGTGACCCTGGCCGGGGTGACCTGGGTGGCCGCCGAGCGCGGCGCTGCCGGCCAGTCGTCCCGCCGCCTCCGCGGCGTCGCACTGGGAACCGCAGGGGCGGCCTGCCAGGGGGTCGGACTGGTCCTGGCCAAGCTGGGGATGGCGGGAGAGGTGGCTCCCCTCGCTGCCACCTGGGTGCGCATCGGCGTGGCCACCGCCCTGCTCTGGCTGCTCACCGCCGCCAGCGGGCGCCTGCGCCGGAAGGAGGTCTTCCTGGCCGCCCGTCGCGCCTGGCGACAGGTGGTGAGTGGCGCCTTCTTCGGTCCCTTCCTGGGAGTTTGGCTGTCCCTCATCGCGGCGTCCATCACCGATGTGGGCGTGGCGGCCACCCTTATGGCCACCACCCCGGTGCTCGTCATTCCCCTGGTCATGGCGCTGGAGGGGTACCGGCCCAGCTGGCGGGCGGTTGCCGGGACGGTGTTGGCGGTCATCGGCGTGGGTCTGCTGTTCACCCGCGGGTGAGCAGCGGGCGTGGCTCTTCTCACGGTGATCACGCCTTGGGGTGGGCTTTGCGGTAGGTCTCCATGAGGTGAGCCAGATCCAGGTGGGTGTACTTCTGGGTGGTGGCCAGCGAGCTGTGACCCAGCAGCTCCTGGATGGCGCGCAGATCCATCCCCGCCTCCAAAAGGTGAGTGGCGAAGGCATGGCGCAGGGTGTGGGGGTGAAGCCGGCGCAACGTCGCGGCGCGGTGCACCGCCTGCTCCACCAGGCGGCGCAGGGAGCGGTCGGACAGACGTCCCCCCCGCTGATTGACAAACAAGGGCTCTCCGCCTCCCAATCGGGGCGCCATCTGCCGCCATCGCGCCCGCTCTGGCAAGTACGCGGTCAGCGCCGCCGCCGCCGCCCGGCCGAAGGGCACCATTCGCTCCTTACCGCCCTTGCCACGCACCCGCACCAGCCGGTGCTGCTGATCCACGTCGTCCAGCTCCAGCCCCACCAGCTCGGCAGCGCGCAGCCCGGCGCCGTAAAGCAACTCCAGAACGGCTCGGTCCCGGCGTCCGACGGGGTTATCGGGCAGGGCCTCCACCAGGCTGGCCACCTCGGAAGCGGTAGGGACGTCGGGCAGGGTGCGGGCGGCCCGGGGCCCGGTGAGAGAGCGGGCGGGGTTCGAGCTCACCAGGTTTTCCCGCAGCAGAAAGCGAAAGTAGGTTCGTACCGCGGCGAGGGCGCGTTGAACGGATGCGCGCCCCAGGCGCCGGAGGTGAAGGTGAGCGAGAAAGGCGCGCAGGGCAGCCCGGGTGACGTCGCCAGGCCGCCCCACCGTCAGTTCCCGTTGACAGAACTCCACGAAGGCCGCCACCTCCCGCTCGTAGGCGCGCAGGGTGTGGGGGGAGACCCGCCGCTCGTCCCGCAGGTAGGCGCTGAAATCTTCCAGGTTCCAGGACATCGACCATCAGTGTAACGCCCTCGACCGGACAGGCAACGCTCAACCGCAGTCTGCACCATCCCTTCCCGGCCGGGCTGAATGGCATCACCCTACGCCGGAGCAGGCCACGGCAGCGCCGATCGCCACGTCGTCACCGCCTCCAGAGCTGCCTGGGCGGCCAGGAGACGGCGCCGGGCCTTGTCCCGGGGCAGCTCGAACGGCGGATCGAGCATCAACCCCCAGGCGGCGTTGGCCGGCTGGAAGTTCTCCGGGGAGCGCTCGGTGAGGTGGCGCAGCAGCCCCCCGTGCGCCGTCCAGCGGGGCAGCACCGGCAGCGACACGCCCAGCAGTTCGGCGGCGGTGAAGACCCCTGCCAAAAGCCCGGTGGCCGCCGACTCCACGTACCCCTCCACCCCGGTGAGCTGGCCCGCCACCCGCACCTGCGGCCGGGCGCGCAGGCGAAGCTCGCCGTCCAGGTGGCGGGGGGCGCACAGGAAAGTATTGCGGTGCACCGCACCCAGGCGCACAAAGCGAGCCGCCTCCAGGCCGGGAATCAGACGCAAGACGTCCTGCTGAGCGGCGTGCGTCATGCGGGTCTGGAAACCCACCAGGTTGAAGTGCTGCGCGGCCAGATCATCGCGCCGCAGTTGCACCACCGCGTGGGCAGTCCGACCGGTGCGGGGATCGGGCAGCCCCACCGGCTTCATCGGCCCCCAGCGCAGGGTCTCCCGGCCGCGCTCGGCCATCACCTCAATGGGCAGACAACCCTCAAAAAACGGCACCTCGCGGTCGGCCTCCTTCACCGCCACCCGCGGTGCGGCCAGCAAAGCATCGATGAATCGTTCGTATTCGGCGCGCGAGAAGGGGGCATTGAGGTAGTCATCGGCGCCCCCTTTGCCGTAGCGCGAGCCCCAGAATAGCGCCTCCATGCGCAGGGACTCGGCGGCCACCACCGGCGCAATGGCATCGAAAAACGACAGCGAACCTTCCCCCAGCAGCCCTTCCAGTTGGGCCACCAAAGACGGCGAGGTGAGCGGGCCGGTGGCGAGAATCACCTCTCCGGCGGGCAGCTCCCGGACTTCGCGGCGCTCCACGGTGATGCGGGGATGGCTCTCGATCGCGTTGCTAATGTGGGCCGAAAACAGCGCCCGATCCACCGCCAAGGCGTCCCCCGCTGGCAGGGCGGTGCGGCGGGCGGCGGCCATGACCAGCGAGCCCAGCAGCTCCATCTCCCGCTTGAGCAGACCCACGGCGTTGCTGGGGTTGTCGGAGCGCAGGGAGTTGGAGCACACCAGCTCGGCCAGATTGGCGCTGCGATGGGCCGGTGTGGTCACCTGGGGGCGCATTTCCACCAGCACCACCTCGACACCGGCGGCGGCCAGCTGCCAGGCGGCCTCGCAGCCGGCCAACCCTCCCCCCACCACCGTGACCACTTTCGACTTCACCAGCTACCCACGTTTGGCCCCGCGAACTCAGCCAGCGGGGTCGGCGTTGCCCCCGGCAGCCTCCGCTGGCCCACGCCACTCGCATCCCTCGGCGATGCAGACGTGCTCTAGCCCTCGCCGGGCGCTCTTCTTTTCCACCACGAAAGGAGCCCCACAGGCTGGGCACGGAATGGGCAGGGGCTTGGTGGGCACCGTGAAGTCACACTTGGGGTAGCGGTTACACCCCCAAAAGCGGCGGCCCTGGCGCGCGCGCTTCTCCACCAGTTCCCCTTCACCACAGGCGGGGCAGCGCACTCCGGTGGGGGTGTTGGGGCTGGCTTTCCCCCGCGCGACGCGCCGCCTCCCCTTGCACTGCGGGTAGCGCGAGCACGCCCAGAAGGGACCGAAGCGCGAGCGCTTGAGCAGCATGGGGGCGCCGCAGTCGGGACAGGCTGGCGCTTCCTCGGCCGCCGCCGCCGGTGCCCCGGGTTCTCGCGTGGTGGTGCAGCGGGGGTAGTCGGAGCAGGCGAGGAACTCCCCGAAGCGCCCGAAACGCAGGAGCATGGGCTTGCCGCAGCTGGGGCAGCTTTCCTTGGTGGCCACCCCCGCCCGCTTGACCGACTTCATCTCGCTCTTAGCGCGCTCCAGCTCACCGCTGAACTGTTTCCAGAACGTCCCCACCGCCTTCTGCAGCGTGAGCTTGCCCTCCGCCACCGCGTCCAGCTGCTCCTCCATGCGGGCGGTGTAGCGCTCGTTGATGAACTCGCCAAAGGACCCCACCAACAACTGATTGACCAGCTGACCCAGCTCGGTGGGGTAGAAGGTTCCTTTCTCCCGCACCACGTAGTTGCGGTCGGCGATGGTGGCGAGGATCTGGGCGTAGGTGGAGGGACGGCCAATGCCGTTGTCTTCCAGAGCCTTCACCAGCGTCGACTCGGTAAAGCGCGGAGGTGGCTGGGTGAACTTCTGCTGGGCATCGATCTCCTGCAGGCGGAGAACCTGCCCCTCCACCAAGGGCGGCAGGCGCCTGGAGGTGAGTTCTTCCTCCTCCTGCTGGGCACCCGTTTGGGGGACCGCCGCGTCGGTCTCCTCCTCCCGGTAGACGCGCAGGAAACCGGCCGCCACCTCCACTTCGCCGCGGGTCTTCAGGCCGTAGCGCCCGGCCTGCACCACCACGTCGGTGACGTCGAACTGGGCGGGCACCATCTGGGAGGCGATGAAGCGCTGCCAGATGAGGGTGTATAGCTTGAGTTCGTCGGGCGCCAGGAAACGGGCCAGCTCCTCGGGGGTGCGGGCGGGATCGGTGGGGCGGATGGCCTCGTGGGCGTCCTGGGCCTGGGAGCGGTTCTTGAACAGGTTGGGGGTGGGGGGCAGGAAGGAGGCGCCAAACTGGGCGGCAATCACCTCCCGGGCGGCGGCGATAGCGTCTTGGGAGACGCGCACCGAGTCGGTGCGCATATAAGTGATCAACCCCACCCGCTCTTCCCCCCCCAGATCCACTCCCTCGTACAGGCGCTGGGCCAGCTGCATGGTCCTGCGCACCGGCAAACGGAAGCGCTGATAGGCCGCCTGCTGCAGCTTGGCGGTGACGAAGGGGGGGCCCGGGCGCTGGGCGCGCCGCCGTTTTTTCACCGCCGCCACCACGAAACTGGCCGTCTCGAGCTCGGCCTTCACCGCGGCGGCGGTGTCGCCGTCGTGGACAGAGAACTTCTTGCCGTCCCGCAGGGCCAGGCGAGCGGCAAAGGTTGGCGGTTCGTCGGCCGCCAGGCGGGCGTCCAGGTGCCAGTACTCCTCGGGCACGAAGGTGGCGATCTCCGCCTCCCGGTCGCAGATCATCTTCAGCGCCACCGACTGCACGCGACCGGCGGACAGGCCCCGTTTGACCTTGTCCCACAGCAGGGGCGACAGGGTGTAGCCGACCAGGCGGTCCAGCACCCGCCGCGCTTGCTGGGCATCCACCAGGCGCTGATCGATGGGGCGAGCGTGGGTTATCGCCTCCTGCACCGCCCGGCGGGTGATTTCGTGGAAGAGCACCCGTTCGACCGGCACCGCGAGGTCGGCCAGCAAGGCCGCCACGTGCCAGCCAATGGCCTCCCCCTCGCGATCGGGGTCGGTGGCCAGGAGGATGCGCTCGGCGCGCTGGGCGGCGGCGCGGATCTCGCTGATGATTTTGCGCTTGCCCGGAATAACCTGGTAAGCTGGGGTAAACTCTTTCTCCACGTCGATGCCCAGCTCGTTCTTGGGCAAGTCGCGCACGTGGCCCACCGAGGCGACGACGCTGTACCCCTTGCCCAGGTATTTGCCCAGCGTGCGCGCCTTGGCCGGCGACTCGACGATGACCAGCGCTCCCGACATGGCGCCGCACTCTAGCAGGGTTGTCAAGGGGAGGAGATGAGGGGCCGGCCGATGAGCCGTTCTCCCGGCGGAGAATTGTCTGGCTGCCCGCTAATCTTCCCTGGCCACCGCGGTCAGCACGACGGTCACCAGACTGACGATGAACGCCCCCCAGAAGGCAGCTCCGAAGCCGTCCACTAGGAAGGGGACCCCCAGCGCCTGGGTCAGGCGGGCGGCCAGCAGAAGCGTCACGGCGTTGATGACCAGGACGAACAACCCCAGGGTGAGGATGATCAGCGGGCAGGTGAGGAGCTTGAGCAACGGCCGGATGACCGTGTTGACCAGCCCCAGCACCACCGCCATGACGGCGTACGCCACCCAGGCTTGCCCTTCCACCCTGATCCCGGGCACCACCCAGGCGGCGGCCACCAGCGCCAGCACCCCGATGAACCAGCGGACCACAAAGTGCACGAGGACCTCCCTGCAGAGACTAGCTGCACCAGCAAGTGTAGCGCCGAGGAGGAGGCTATCATGGCGACTAAACACACCGCATGGGCGGGGGAGGTGGTCCGTGGGTTCAACTCTTCGCGTCGTCGTCTGTCATCTTCTGCTGGCTCTGCTACCCCGGGTGGGGCTGGCATCCTTTGCCGGTACCGACGTGGTGGTGCCATCGGTGGGGGTGGGGCAAGGGGTGGGCACGTCCTTCTGGTTCACCACCCTGTGGGTACACAACCCGGGGGAGGCTTTCGCCGCGGTGGAATACCAGCTGCTGGAGCGTGACAAGGCCAACCTCGCACCGCTCATCTATCGGGAAACCCTCCCGCCCGGCGCCACAGTTCGCCACACCAACGCCCTGGCCACCTTGTTCGGCATCACTGGGCGGGTGTTCGGGGCGATCCGGGTGCTCTCCAGCAGCCGGGTGATGGTCAACGGCCGGGTCTATTCCGCGGTTCCAAGTCAGGGCGAGGGGGACAGCGTGGGGCAGTTTTTCGCCGGCATACCCGCCTCCTTCGCCCTGCGCGAGGGGGAATCCACCCAGCTGTTGGGCGTCCACCAGACGACCCCCCGGGACACCTCCGAATACCGCTACAACTTTGGCTTCGTGGAGGTGAGCGGCGAGAGTGCCGAGGTGCGGGTGATTGCCCGTGCCCCCGACGGCCTGCCCCTGGCCTCCAAGCTCTATCCGATGCGCCCCTTCGAGGCCCGGCAGTTCCCCATCACCGATCTGCTCCCCGCCGTGGACGCCACCAACCTGCGGCTGGAGGTGACGCTGCTCTCAGGCCAAGGGCGGGTGGTTGTCTTCGGGTCAGGGATCGCCAACCGCTCCAACGACCCCTCGACCTTCGAAATGCAGTTCGCCGACCGCCTCCTGGCGGAGCACGGGGGCGGTGCCATCACCGCCGTGGTCGCCGGTGCCGGCCTGATGGGAGGCGGCAGCCAGGGGGAGGTGACCCTGGGGGTAGGAGCGGGCGAGGGCATCGCCGTGAGCGCCGACGCTGTGGCCGTGGCTAACGCCGGGGTGACCACCGCCAAGCTGGCGGACGGCGCCGTGACCTTCCCCAAGCTGGCCGATGGCAGTGTGGGAGCCACCAAGCTGGCAGACGGCGCGGTGACGGCGGCCAAACTGGCCCCCGCCAGCGTGGGCGCCGCTCAGCTCGCCCCCGGCACTGCCGTCACGGCCCTCAACGGCCTGGCCAACGCCGTCACCCTGTCGGCCGGCAGCAACATCTCCATCACTCCCTCCGGGAACACCCTCACCATCGCCGCCACCGGCGGGGGCGGCGGCGACATCACCGCCGTCTTCGCCGGCACCGGCCTGGCCGGCGGCGGCACCTCCGGCGACGTCACCCT
>CALEVZ010000003.1 GCA_937924755.1 uncultured bacterium | reverse complement strand
AAAGGTGTCATCCGCATTATTCCGCATCTGTGCAAGGGGTGTCGCATCTGCATAGAGTTCTGCCCCGCGAAGGTGCTGACGCTCGACAAGAAGCGGTTGGTGGCGACGGCGAGCGCGATGGAGAAATGCATCGCCTGCGGGCTCTGTGAGCTCCGATGCCCCGATTTCGCCATCTTCGTCGAAAAGAAAGGCAAAAAAGAGAAAAAGTGAGGCGCGCTATGGTGGAAAAGAAAGAGGTGTTCGTTCAAGGCAATATCGCCTGCGCCGAGGGTGCGCTCTACGCGGGGTGTTCCTTCTTTGCCGGCTATCCCATCACCCCTTCGACCGAGGTGGCGGAGCACATGTCGGAGGAGCTGCCCAAGCGGGGAGGAGCCTTCATCCAGATGGAGGACGAGATCGCCTCGTCCATCGCCATTCAAGGCGCCGCCTGGGCCGGAAAGAAGGTCATGACCGTGACCTCCGGACCGGGGCTGTCCCTGATGATGGAGCACGTGGGTCTGGCGGCCTTCACCGAGACGCCATGCGTGTTCGTGGATGTGCAGCGGGGTGGGCCCTCCACCGGCCTGCCCACGCTGCCGGGGCAGGCCGACATGATGCAGGTGAAGTGGGGGTCGCACGGCGACTACGAGCCCATCGCCCTGGCGCCCAATTCCCCCCAGGAGTGCTTCGACTTGATGATCAAGGCGTTCAACCTCGCCGAGATCTACCGCGTGCCGGTGTTCTTCATGATGGACGAGGTGGTCGGGCACATGACCGAGCGGGTGCAGATCCCCCCGGCGGAGGAGATCCAGGTTGTCGAGCGGCGCTGGAGCTCCAAACCCCCCGGTCAATACCGCCCCTACGAGGTTGGAGAGGATCTGGTCCCCGACATGGTCAAAGCCGGTGATGGCTACCGCATCCACATCACCGGCTTGACCCACGACGAGCGTGGCTACCCGGCCATGAACCCCACCGCCCACGACAGGCTGGTGCGGCGCATCCACGAGAAAATCCGACGTCACGCCGACGCCCTGGTGGACATCCGTGAGGACGGCATCGAAGGAGCCGAGGTGGCGGTGGTTTCCTTCGGCATCACCTCGCGCGTGGCCGCGGCGGCGGTCGAGCTGGCCCGCCAACGGGGGCTTAAGGTGGGCCACCTGCGGCTGATCATCACCTGGCCGTTTCCCGGCCGCCGCATCGCCGAGGTTGCCCGCCACGTCAAGGGCATTGTCGTCCCCGAGCTCAACATGGGCCAGGTGGTCCTGGAGGTGGAGCGCGCGGTGGCCGGGCGCGTGCCGGTCCACTCCGTACCCCACGCCGGTGGTACCGTGCACGAACCCGAGGTGATCCTCGAAAAGATCCTGGAGGCGGCCCGATGAGCACCGACCTTTACCGCTGGGCCGATCAGTTGCAGCTCGGCACTGACATCGACAATCCGGTCATGCCGTTCCTGCGGCAGGACCGCATCCCTCACATCTGGTGCCCCGGTTGCGGCATTGGCACCACGGTCAACTGTTTCGCCCGTGCCCTCACCGAGAGCGGCCTCGACCTGGACAAGGTGGCCATCGTCTCGGGGATCGGATGTACCGGGCGGGTGGCCGGGTACATGAACCTGGATTCGTTCCACACCACCCACGGCCGCGCCATCCCCTTTGCCACGGGCCTGAAGCTGGCCAACCCCGACCTCAAGGTGGTGGTGTACTCCGGGGACGGCGACCTGTTTGCCATCGGTGGCAACCACTTCATCCACGCCGCACGCCGCAACATGGACATCATGGTGGTGTGCGTCAACAACTTCACCTACGGCATGACGGGTGGGCAGGTGGCCCCCACGACTCCGCTGGGGCCCTCCCAGACCACCATGCCCTACGGGAACTTTGAACCCTCCTTCAACTTACCTTTCCTGGCCGACGCCTGCGGGGCGGTGTACGTCGCCCGCTGGACGGTGTACCACGTCAAGCAGCTGGCCAAGGCGATGCAAGAGGGGCTGAAGAAGAAGGGGTTCGTCTTCATCGAGGCGCTCTCCCCCTGCCCCACCCTGTACTCCCGCCGCAACCGCCTGGGGGACGGGGTGGACCAGCTGAAGTACTACAAGGAGAAGAGTGTCCAGAAGAACGGCGTGGACACCAAGGAGCTGGCGCTGGGCTTTCAAGAGGAGATCATCGTCGGCAAGTTCGTGGACCGCGAGCGGCCCACTTGGCTTGAGTCCATGAACGAGCATTTCTCCCGCGTGCTGGGCACGCGCTACCAACCCTGGGGAGTGACACATGCCGAAGACTGAGATCCGCGTGGGTGGGTTGGGCGGCCAGGGGGTCATCCTGTGCGGCCACATCATCGGCAAGGCGGCGGCCATCTACGACAACAAGCACGCCACCCTGATTCAATCCTTCGGTCCCGAGGCGCGCGGCAGCGCCTGTTCCGCTCAGGTCAGCCTCGCCGACGAACCCATCGGCTATCCCTACGTCAAGCGGCCGGATGTGCTGATCGTCATGTCTCCCGACGCCTACTCTCAGTTCGCCCCCACTCTCAAGCCCGGCGGCATCCTGCTGTACGAGAGCGAACTCGTCTCCCTGGACGAAAAGCTGCCGGAGGGCGTAACTGCCTACGGCATCCCGGCCACCCGACTGGCGGAGGAGCTGGGGCGCCGGCTGGTTCTCAATATCGTCATGGTCGGCTTCTTCGTGGGAACGACAGCGCTGGTTTCGGCCGAAGCCGCCGAGCGGGCGGTGGTCCACTCGGTCCCCAAGGGCACCGAGCAGCTCAATCAGCGCGCCTTCCGCAAGGGTCTGGAGTTTGGCCTAAACCTCACCGGCCAGGGAAACGGAGGCCCTCGCCATGACGCTTGAGGGCTACCCCCGCGACCTGACTTGCAAAGATGGAACCACCCTCACCGTCCGCCCCGTCGAGGCACGCGACAAGGACGCCCTGCTGGCGTTTTACCGCGAGCTGCCCGAGGAAGATCGCCTCTTTTTGCGCGACGACGTGACCTCCCAGCTGTGGGCCGACCGCTTCATGGCGTCCATCGACTACGAGACGGTGATCCCCCTCCTCGCCGTGACCGCCGACCAGGAGATCGTCGCCAACGGCACCCTCTACCGCACCCTCCACGGCTGGACGCGGCACGTCGCCGAAGTGCGGCTGGCCGTCGCCCGCCCCTATCAGCGGCGCGGCCTCGGCACCGCCATGCTGCGCGAGCTGGTGCGCGTGGCCACCTCCCACGGGGTGGAAAAGATTGTCGCCAGCGTGGTGGACAACCAGGTGGGCGCCATTCGCGCCTTCGAAAAGCGTGGCTTCCATCGCGAAGCGGTGCTCAAGGGCCACGTCAAGGACATCCGGGGCCACAAGCGCGACCTGGTGATAATGGCCAACGACGTCTCCCACATCTGGGAGGCGATGGCGGCGATGGTGGCCGACTACTCCCCGACTCTGGGGGGATAGCTCGCGCTCAGACGCTGGGATAGGTTCGGTAGCGCTCAAACCACAGCTGGAAGTCGTCCGCCAGGGCCTCGTAGCGGCTCTTGACGGCGGCGTACATCTGCGCGCTGTGCACCGCCAGGGCGCACTGGTCACCTATCCCCCGCATGAGGTACATCTCGTCCTCGGAAAAATCGTATGGACGGTGGGTCATCACCGTGAGCACCCCCAGCGGCCGCTCTCGCAAGACCAGCGGCACGTGGAGCAAGGACGCGACTCCCTCGGCTTCCAGCGCTTCTCGATATCCAACGCGAGGATCGGCGGTGGCATCCAGCACCTCGATGCACCCTCCGCCGAGGGCGGCGCGGGCGGCCTCGTCCGGCTCGGGTCCCAGCTCGGCCAGAAACTGCTCGGACAGCCCGTACGCCTCCAAGGCATCGAAGCGCCGGCCGCTGCCGTCCAGAAGCCGCACCATGGCTCCGCGGGCGCGCAAGTCCTCGGTAATGACCGTAACGATGCCCTTCAGCACCGCCCGCAGATCCAGCGAGGAACGAATGGTGTCGGTGACGTGCTGGAGGATCTGGTTGAACATGGCGCGGACGGCGGCGGAGGCGCAAAAGGAGGCCACCACCCGCAGCACCTCCAGCTCCAGGGGGGAGAACTCGCGCGGCGCGCGGGAGTACAGGCGGATCACCCCGATCACCTGGCCACGCGTGCTCAAGGGGATGGTCAGCGCCGAGACGATCCCCTCCTCCACGTGGGCCTCCGGGTACTGGATGCGGGGGTCGACTCGGCAGTCGGCGATGTACACCACCTCTCCGGCCAGCGCTTCCACCACGCTGCGCTCCGCATCCACCGGACCCTTCTGCAGGAACTGCTGACTCAGGCCAGCAGAGGCCACCCGCTCCAGCTGGCGCCGGTCGCGGCTCAAGAGCCGGATGACGCAGCCGCCCACCCGAAAGCGCTCCGCCACCGTGCGGGCGATGAGGGTGAGCAGCTGCTCGGTTTCGATGGGGGAGTTGAAGGCGCTCCCGATGTCCTCGAAGATCGCCAGGCAGTCGCGACAGTCCATACCCACGTCCTCCCTCCCGGGCAAGTCCGGCCCCCATCAGCCAGCCCTGGCCTAACTGTCCATCCAGCCAGCCGTCTGCCTTTCAGCCTGCACTTGCCCTGAGCTTCAATCTAGTCGCCAACATGACTGCTGTCAAATACTTGTGATTTCAAGTACGTATTCATTAGGGAAGTCGAAGGGATCAGCACTTCAGAGCCCGGGTGTCGCCACCTGGATGTCCCGCCCGGCAGCAGCTGGACACCAAGTGCGCGATACAATCTATACGAGACCGGCATGGTCGGCAGGGCCCGCAGCGAGCCCTCGCAGTCCGCAGGAGGTGATGCAATGCCGATCTATTCTTTCAAGTGCAACGCGTGCTCCCACACCTTCGAGCAGGCCATGAGCGTGGCCGAGCGCGAGCGCGCTGTCATCGTCTGCCCGGCGTGTGGCAGCGACAAGGTCGAGCGGGTTCTCACAGCGTTCTTCGCCAAGACGAGCCGGAAGAGCTAGGGCCACAGGAACCGCCCCATCGCCGGCGAAAGGCCGAGAAGCACCGTTGTCCGCAAGCCTTCCACTCTGCGGGGGGAGAGGGAATGTGTCGGCCGGGCGGGTCGTTGGTGTTTGCGGGAGCGTGCCCTTTTCCTGTGCCAGAGGACAGCAGGGTGCGATCAGCGGGCATGCCCTCTGGAGGGACCACATGAAGAATCACTGGAAGTTGATCACCGTCGGCGTCTTCCTCGCCCTGGTCGGTGGCCTCGCCCTGGCCCAGGCCGGCAAGGCGCAGATCGCCTGCCCGGTTTCCGGCAAGGCCATCGACAAGAGCGTCTTCGTTGACCACCAGGGCCAGCGAGTCTTCTTCTGCTGCCGGGGCTGCCCGGCCGCCTTCCGCTCCGAGCCGGAGAAATACTACGCCCAGTTCGCCAGGGATGGCGTGGAGCTCGAGAACATCCAAACCTCCTGTCCGGTCAGCGGCGAGGCACTGGGAGGCCACGGCGAAGCCACCTCGGTGTCCTACAAGGGGCGCACCGTCAAGCTCTGCTGCTCGGCATGCGAAAAACCCTTCGCCCGGGACCCGGAGAAGTACCTGGACAAGCTTCCCGGCGAGAGACTTTAGAATTTACCGGGAAGCGGCACCCTGGCCGCGGTGCCACGGGACTCACCCGCGCCCATACGATGACGATCCCGCACCGGATCCTGCCGAGGCCCGCCGCTCCCCGGGAGCAGGCGAGGGCGGCCCTTCACCTCCCCATCGTCGGCATGCGCTGCGCCGGCTGTGTGGCTGGCGTCGAGAAGGCGCTGAGTAACGTCGCCGGCGTGGAGGAGGTGCACGTCAACCTGGCCACCTGCTCGGCAGCCGTGGCCCTGGCTGCGGCGGCGACACCGCCGACCCCCCGACTGCTGGAGGCGGTGGCGCGCAGCGGATTCACCGTGCCGTGCACCACCACCGAGCTGGTTCTCACCGGCTTGCACTGCGCCTCGTGCGTGCAGCGCGTCGAACATGCCCTGGCGGCCGTACCCGGGGTGCTGGCCGCCACCGTGCAGCCCGCCACCGGCGAGGCGCGGGTGGAGCACGTGGCCGGCCTGGACCAGGCTCTCCTGGTGGAGGCGGTGACACGCGCGGGCTACAGGGTGGTCACGCCAGGTTTAGGAGAAGACGAGGCCGCGGTGGAGGAGAGGCTGCGCCGGGAGGAGCACCACGACCTCCTGCGGCGCCTGGCGGTGGCGGCCACCGTCACCCTTGCCGTGATGATCGCCTCGGCCGCCATCATGGCCCGCGAACCGCCGGACGCCCACCACCTGGGGTGGTCGCTGTTGGCCTGGCTCAACACGCCCATGGAAACCCTGGCGCGCATCTTGGCCCCCTGGCTTTGGTCAATGCCCCTGGCTGGGCTGCGCTGGGGCCTGGCGGCCGTCGCGGTGCCCACCTGGCTGTGGACGGCATGGCCCATTTTGCGACAGGGAACCGGAAAGCTGCTGCGGTATCGCAACCCCGACATGGACACGCTGATTGCCGTGGGCACCGCCGCCGCCGTGCTCGCCTCCCTCGCTGGCACCATAGCCCCGGGGGTGTTCCGCGCCGCCGATCTGCCGGCGCACCTCTACTTCGAGGCGGCCCTGATGATCGTCACCCTGATCCTGGTAGGTCGGCTGCTGGAATCCCGGGCCAAGGGACGGACCTCCCAAGCGGTGCGTCGGCTCCTCGGCCTGACCCCGACCACCGCTCGCCGGCTCGGGCCCGGCGGAACCGAAGAGGAGGTGCCCGTCGCCGCACTGAGACCCGGCGACCGCGTGCGGGTGCTCCCCGGTGAGCGTGTTCCTTGCGACGGCGTGGTCTTGCAGGGCTCCTCGGCGGTCAATGAGGCGATGCTCACCGGGGAACCGACACCGGTGGCCAAAAGCCCCGGCGAACGGGTGGTGGGCGGCACGGTCAATGGCGAGGGTTCTCTCCTGGTCCTGGTGGAACATGTGGGGTCCGACACCGTGCTCGCGCGGATCGTGCGCCTGGTGCGGCAGGCCCAGACCAGTAAGGCGCCGGTGCAGCGTCTGGCCGACCGGATCGCGGGGCGCTTCGTGCCGGCGGTCCTGGTGGTGGCGGCGGTGACCGCCACCGCCTGGCTGCTCCTCGGCCCCCACCCAAAGGCGTTGTACGCCTTCACCACCGCCGTGTCGGTGCTGGTCATCGCTTGCCCCTGCGCCCTGGGTCTCGCCACCCCGACGGCGCTGGCGGTGGCCACCGGCCGGGGGGCCGAGCTGGGCATCCTCATCACTTCCGCGGTGGCGCTCGAACGGGCGGCGGCGGTGCGCACGGTGGTGTTGGACAAGACCGGCACCTTGACCGAGGGGCGACCCGAGCTGGTGGACATCGCCTTTCTCGACGGCGACGATGGGGTCTTGCCGATGGTCGCCGGCATCGAGGCGCACTCGGAACACCCCCTCGCCCGTGCGGTGGTGGAGGGACTGGTTGCCCGCGGCATCTCCCCCGTCCCGGTGACCGAGGTCCACGCCGTACCCGGGCGCGGCGTGCGCGCTCGCGTGGCCGACCACACCGTGCTGGTCGGCAGTCCGGCATTCCTGAGCGCCGCAGGCGTGGCCGGGGACGAGGAGTACCGTGCCCACATCGAGGAGGTGGCAGCCCGGCCGGCGACGCCGGTGGCGGTGGCGCTGGACGGGCGGGTCGTGGCCCTCCTGGCCGTCGCTGACCCGCTGCGCCCCTCGGCCGCTGCCGCCCTGGAGCGGCTGCGGGCGCTGGGTCAGGAGCCGTGGCTGGTCACCGGCGACGGACCCGCCACCGCCGGGGCGGTGGCGCGCGCCGTGGGCATCCCGCCGGAGAACGTCCGGGCCAACGCTCTGCCGGCTGACAAGGTGGCGACGGTGCGCCAGCTGGCCGGTCGGGGGGCGGTGGCGTTCGTGGGCGATGGTCTCAACGACGCCCCGGCGCTGGCGGCGGCCGACGTGGGCATCACCCTCGCCAGTGGAACCGACGTGGCGGCGGAAGCCTCCCAGGTGGTGCTGGCGCGGCCCGACCTCAGTCTCCTCCCGGCCGCCTTCGAGCTGGCCCGCGCCACCACCCGCACCATTCGGTGGAACCTGCTGTGGGCGTTCGGCTACAACGTGCTGGGGATCCCCGTGGCGGCCGGCGTGCTCTACCCCGCCACCGGCACCCTCTTGAGCCCCGAGCTGGCGGCGGCGGCGATGGCGCTCTCGTCCCTCCTCGTCGTCACCAACTCCTTGGGCCTCCGTCGTTTCCGGTCCACACGCTGAGCCGCTCTGGAAGCCGACGCCCTCGCTCGCCGTACAATGCCCCGCGGGGGACACCGTCATGAGCTCTGCCATGGACGTGCTGCGCGTCAGTGAAGTGTTCGATCAACTGGACGGGACCACCCTCGAGCTCCTCGCCTCCGTGGCCGGCCGCCGCGAGCTGGGTCCGGGGCAGATCCTCTTCCGCCAGGGTACCCCGCGCACCGCCGTCTACGTCATCGTCGAGGGGGCGGTGGAAATCCTGCGAGAGCGCGACGGCCGCAGCGACAAGCTGATCGTCCTGGGCCCTCGCGAGACGTTGGGGGAGAGCGCGTTGCTCCACCCCGGGGAACATTCCACCACCGCCCGGGCGGTGGGTCGGGTCACTGTCTTGGAGCTGCCCCGCGAGGCGGTGCTGGAGCGTCTGACCGGCAACGCCCCTGCGGCCATTTCCCTGCTCACCCAAGTGGCGCTGGTGGTCAGTCGGCGCCTCCAGTACGCCAGCCAGCGCGAGGTGGGGCGGGCCCCCACCTACCGCTCGGCAGCCACCCGCAGAGAGCACGACCTGCTGGGGGAGCGTGCCGTGCCCGCCGACGCCATGTTCGGTATCCAGACGCTGCGTGGCGTGGAGAACTTCCCCATCACCGGCATCCGGCTCTCCCACTTCCCCGAGCTGGTGAATGCCCTGGCCGCGGTCAAGCAAGCGGCAGCGCGGGCCAACGCCAAGCTGGGCCTGTTGGACCCCGCCCTCGCCAACGCCATCGATCAGGCCTGCCAGGAAATCCTGGATGGTCACTGGCACGGGCATTTCGTCGTCGACATGGTGCAGGGCGGAGCCGGCACCTCCACCAATATGAACGCCAACGAGGTGATCGCCAACCGCGCCCTGGAGCTGCTCGGGCACGCCCGGGGGGAGTACCAGTACTGCCACCCCAACAACCACGTCAACCTCTCCCAGTCCACCAACGACGTTTACCCCACCGCCGTTCGCATCGCCGCAGTGACCACCCTGCGCAGCCTCATCGCCGCCCTGGAGCGGCTGCGCGCCGCCCTGGCCGCCAAGGGGGAGGAGTTCCGGGACGTGCTCAAAATGGGACGCACGCAGCTACAGGACGCCGTGCCCATGACCCTTGGCCAGGAGTTCACCGCCTTCGCCGTCACCACCGCCGAGGACATCGCTCGCCTGCGGGAGACCGCCCGCTTCTTCCTGGAGGTCAACCTGGGGGGGACCGCCATCGGCACCGGCATCAACGCCGACCCTAGCTACCCCCAGACGGTGGTGGAGGAGCTGCGCCGCATTACCGGCCTGGATGTGGTGCTGGCGGAGAACCTGGTGGAGGCTACCCCTGACACCGGCGTCTTCGTGCTCTTTTCCGGGGTGCTCAAGCGGGTGGCGGTGAAGCTCTCCAAGATGTGCAATGATTTGCGCCTGCTGGCTTCGGGCCCACGCTGCGGCCTGGCCGAGATCAACCTGCCGCCCATGCAGCCGGGCTCTTCCATCATGCCCGGCAAGGTCAACCCGGTCATCCCTGAGGTGGTCAACCAGGTGGCCTTCGAGGTCATCGGCAATGACCTCACCATTACCATGGCCGCCGAGGCGGGGCAGCTGCAGCTCAACGTCATGGAGCCCATCATTGCGTACAGCCTGTTTTCCTCCATTGACATGCTCACAGCGGCGGTGGACGTGCTGACGACCCGCTGCATCCAGGGGATCACCGCCAACGTCGCCCACTGCCGGGCCATGGTGGAGCGCTCCATCGGCATCGTCACCGCCGTGGTGCCGGCGCTGGGGTACGAGCGCGCCTCGGAGGTGGCCAAGGAGGCGCTCGCCTCCGGCCGCAGCGTGCGCGAGATCATCGCCGAAAAGGGTTACCTGCCCACCCAGCTGCTGGACGAGCTGCTTTCGGTGGAGGCCATGACCCGCCCCCGACCCCTACCGCCCCAGCGCCACTAGGACCGCCTTACCTCGTGGCGGGCCGGTCCGCAGCCCAAGGGGACTGAGATTTTAGAGATGTAGGCGGCGGAGGGAGCCGTTGGCCCGTGGCATGGCGGGCGAGCCTCCCGGGCGCCCGTTGTGTAGGGTCGGCGACGCGGCAGGGAATGGAGGTTTTGACATATTTTTGTCACGCGCTTACATCGTCGTACATGGGGGCCAGCGAGTATCAAGGCGACACATCGGTACGCGTCGTGCACACGCCGGGGGTGCAGACCTCCACAAAGGGCGGTGGACATGGGGAAAATGTCTTCGGTGGACGGGCTTTTTTGCTGCTCGGAGGGCAGCGGCCTACCGCTTGTCACGTATCACCCTGGACCGGGGTGGAACCACGAGATCTTCCACACCTGGCTCGACCCCCTGGCCGGGGAGGTTGAGCTCGTCCACCACCACTGCCGGGGCAATGGCCGCTCCGCCCGTCCAAAACAATGGACCCACCTCGGCCCGGCGCAGACCGTGGCCGACGTGGACACGGTCCACCGCACCGTTGGCCTGGAAGAGTTGGTTCTCTTGGGACATAGCATCGGCGCCTACCTCGCCGTGGAATACGCCCGCACCCACCCCCACCGGGTACTCGGCCTCATCCTCTGCGCGGGGGCACCCGCCATGGACTTCGCTGCCGACGACGGGGTGGACGGCCGCGAGCTCTGGCGCAGCGACGGCACCGCCGCGGGAACGGCGCTTTGCGATGGTGTCCTCTTTGGAATTAGAAAGCTCAGATCCACGAAACGTTATCAGCACGCTCACCCGCCTGCTCTTTGCGGCGCAGGATGGCAGAAGGACCCTGGAGATCCTTCCCCGCTCCGAACTCCCGGCAGTCAGGGCGGTGGCCCAGCCATGGAGGCTCTTGCAGCCATCACTCCTCGCGCAGCCAACCCAGGCCATTCACGTCCATCGCTCCTTCAGGGGGGCCCTCGCACGGCAGGACTTGGGAGAGGGAGCTTCGACCGCTGACGTCACGACGCGGAGATGAGGGCCAGCTCCTCCTCGGTGGGCTGGAAAATCACGCAGCCCACACAGCCGGGTCCCACGTGGGTACCCACCACCGGACCGATTTCCCCGGGGAAGAACTCCTGCACCTGAAAGGTCTCCTGCAGGAGGGTGCGCAGGCGGTCCGCCCACACCGGCGCCACCGCGTGGCCGATGGTGAGGAACACCGGCTTGTCCACCTCCACCCGCTGCTTGAGCAGCTCCACCACCTTGGGGTGAGCCGCTTTGCCGCCCCGCGCCCGATCGATGGGGGTGACTTCCCCCTGCACTACCCCCAGGATCGGCTTGATGCCCAGGATGCCGCCCAGCAACGCGCGCGCCTTACCTATGCGACCGCCGCGGGCCAGGTACTCCAGGGTGTCGACCACGAACAGGAAGTGAAATCTGGGGATGAAGGTTTCCACCCGCTCCCGGATTTCCTGCGCCATCAAGCCCCGCTGCGCCATGCGGGCGGCGAACAGGCACAGCATTCCCAGCGGCGCCGACGTCTGCAGACTGTCGATGACCTCCAGATGCTGCCGGGAGCCGTCCTCTCTCACCACTGCCAGCTCTTCGGCCAGCTCCGCCGCCGCTTCCCGGGCGTGGGTGACGGTGAGCGACATCTTGCCAGAAATATGGATGGACACGATATCCTGGCCCTGGCCCAACAACTGACGGTATTCGTTGAGAAACTCGCCCTTGCTGGGGGGAGCCGTACGCGGGTGAACGTCCTTGCGCTCCTGCAGCAACTTGTAGAAGTTCGCCGGGGTGAGGTCGACGCCATCCTTGTAAATGTCCTGGCCGAAAATCACCGTCAGGGGCACCGGGTGGATGCCCGCTTCCCGCGCCACCTCGGGAGACAGATCGGCGGTTGAATCGGTGACGATGCGCACCCGAATCTCGGGCTCCAACAGGGTGATGAACCCCTTTTCGATGAGGGTCAGCACATCCTCCAGCACCTCACCATCCAACGCCGTCGCGGCCTCCACCACAGTCCGTATGGTCTTGCCGGCCTGCGCCGCCTGCAGGATGTGCTGCTGGCCGGCGGTAAACGGTGTTTCAAAAAAGCCCGGCCCCATCTCGATCTTCAGCCGACTCCGCAGATCCGGCAGCCGGCTTAGACACTCGGCATAGCGGTGCTGGTCCTCCATCGCCTGGGCCATGAGGGTGAGGAGATCCTCATCCAACTCCCGCGTGCTGCCGTGGGGCCCGAGCAGGATCCGGAAGGTGCCGCTCGACGTCCGGGCCAGGCGGGCAAACGCCTTGCGCCCCGAGATCGCCCCGCAACGGGCGGCAATCACTCCGCCTTCGTGCAAGGCCAGCTCGCCATCCTGCAGCACCACCCGGCCGGTTACCACCAATTTCTGCAAGCTGGGGAGCAAGTCCAGCAGGGGCAGGCTGTTGAGGTCGCCCAGTACGGAATCCAGGCGAGCGTCGGTGGCCAGATTCAGCTCCATGGCCGTGAGGTACGTGCGCAGCTTGCGAACCACCCCGGCGTGGGTGAGGCCAGCCACATCCACAGTCAGCACGTCCTCGGGCAGGGATTCATCCTCGTCGCCGTCGCCGTCGCCGTCGCGCAGGAGCACCAGCTGGCTCACGGCGCCGGTTTCGGGGTCGGGGGTGAGGAACCGCAGCACCGCGGCGTCCCCGAACCCCTCCACCTCGCTAGCGGCGAAGATCACTCGCGGGGACAGCCCGGTGGCAAAGCGCATGCCGGTGGCGGAGTTCTCGGCGGACACCACCTCGTAGCCCAGTTCGGCAAGACCACGGGTCACCTCCTTCCGCCGGGCATCGGCGGTGTCGACTACGAGGACTGTGGGCCTCGCCATCTCTCCCTCCTCCTAGGACAGCTACGCCGCCGCGCACCGCGGTGCCACGTGGTGGAAACGGCAACGGCCCGGCTAGTATAGCGCCATGCCAGACCACGTGTTGACCATCTTTGCTCACCCGGATGATGCCGAAACCATGGCCGGGGGCTCCCTGCTGCACCTGGCGTCGGCGGGAGCGCGGCTCACCCTCTGTATCGTCACCGACGGTGACAAGGGAACCGACGACGAAACCGATTCTGCCGCTGCCGTGATCGCCCGGCGCCGCCAGGAGCAAGCGCGGTCCGCCGCCCGCCTCGGCGCTGAGGTGGTGTACCTGGGATTCGAGGATGGGCTCGTGCAGCCGACCCTGGAGCTACGTAAGGCGCTGGTGCGGGTGATCCGCCAGCTCCGGCCCGACGTCATTCTCACCCACGATCCCACGGTGTGGTTCCGCCACGACGTCTACATCAACCACCCCGACCACCGCGCCGTGGGCCAGGCCGTGCTCGAGGCGGTTTATCCGGCGGTCAAGAAACCGCGCACCTTTCCCGAGTTGTTGGAGCGGGAGGGTCTGACCCCCCACGTGGTGCGGGAAATCTGGGTGGGACCCACCGACCACCCCAACCACTGGGTGGATATCTCCCGTCACCTCGAGGACAAGATCGAGCTGATCTGCGAACACGCCTCCCAGTTTCCCCCCGAGCCAACACGCGCCGCCTTTACCCGCTTGGCGCGGGAAGCCGGCGCCCCAGCCGGCCTGGCCGCCGCCGAGAGCTTCCGGCGCCTGTACCAGGTACGCCAGACGGTGCGGGTTCTCGCCGGGGGCGGCGACGCCGGCGTCGCCCCGACGGGCCAGTGAATGCTCACCGCTCGCCGCCTTTTCGTTGTCGTCAGCGTGGTCGCCGCGGGGTGGATCGCCTTTCGCGCGCTCGCCCCGCGGAGCGAAATCACCAACCGGCGGCCGCCGAGCGGTCTAGTGATCTGTTTTGGCGACAGCCTCACCGCCGGCACGGGGGCCGGGGATGATCAAAGCTACCCTGCCCATCTGGCCCGCCTGCTCGGGCGGCAGGTGATCAACGCCGGCGTTCCCGGCGACACCACGGCGTCGGCGCTGGCACGCCTGGAGCGGGATGTCCTCGCCCACTCCCCCGGCATCGTCTGCATTACCCTGGGAGGAAACGACCTCAAAAACGGGGTGAGCCGTGTCGAGGCATTCGGCAATCTGCAGACCATCGTCCAACGTCTTCATGCCGCCGGCGCCCTGGTGGTGCTCATCGGCATCGATCCGCCGCTGCTCGGTCGAAGCTGGGCCGACGCGTACCGGGACCTGGCCAGGCGCACCGGCGCGATCCTCATCCCTGACGTCTACCAGGGAATCATGGGGCGTCCCGAGCTCATGAGCGACCGCATCCACCCCAACGGCCGCGGCTACCGGGTGCTGGCCCGCCGTGTCCAGCGGGCCATCGCCCCGTACCTCCCCTAGCGATGGCAAAAGCACCGCGCGTGGTCTTCGCCCTGCCTCCGGCCATGGGGAGCGACCTCCGGGCACGGTGCCTACACCCCCCCTCCATCCTCTGGCAGCAGGACGGCCGGACTTACCTGGAGGGGTCGGGCGGCCTGCGAAGGGCCGACGATCTCCTTGCTACCCTCGGGGAGGAGCTCGAGCGGGCGGGCAGGGGCGCACGGGCGGTGGGGTTCGTGGGGTACGAATTCACCGCCACCCTCGACCCTCTCATCGCCGTTTCCCCCAGATCCTCCCCTCTGCCCGAGGCGTGGTGGGCTGTGCTCACCCCTGCAGCCATGGGGTCTGCCGCCGCCACTGCCGGCGGCAGCTGGCTGGCCGACCCCGGGTCGTGTGAGCTCAGCCTGGACGACGAAGCCTTTCGCCGGGGGGTGGAGACGATTCGCGAGGGCATCGGCGCCGGCGACGTCTACCAGGTGAACCTCACCCGGCGCTTTTCCTTGCCCTTTCGAGGGGATCCCCTTTCCCTTTTCACGGCGCTGGGACAACACCAGTGGCCGGGGTTTGCCACCTACCTCGCCGACCGGGATCAGGGTTGGGCGGTGCTGTGCCTGTCGCCGGAGCTGCTGCTGGCGCGCAGGGGCAGCCGCGTGGAGACCCGACCCATCAAGGGCACCCTCCCCCTGCCCACGGACCGGCGCCTGCGGGCGCAGACCCGCGCCCGCCTGCGAAGTAGCGCCAAAGATGCCGCCGAGCTGGCTATGATCGTCGACCTCGAGCGCAATGACCTCAACCGCGTGTGCACACCCCACTCCGTCCGCGTCCTCACCCCCCGGCGCACCTTCACCACCCTGGGAGTCATGCACCAATACGCGGTGGTCACCGGCCAGCTGGCGCCTAAAACCTCCTGGCGGTCGCTGCTGAGCGCCCTGCTGCCCGGTGGCAGCGTCACCGGCGCCCCCAAGCTCGCCGCGTGCCAATTCATCGCCCGTTTGGAGCCAGTGCCACGGGCTATCTACTGCGGTGCCATCGGCGTCATCCAGCCCGATCGGGGCGTTCTCGCCCTGCCCATTCGCACCGGCTATGCAGTCAACGGAATGCTGCACTTTCACTCTGGTTGTGGCGTCGTGTGGGACTCCCAGCCAGCCGCCGAAGAAGCGGAAAGCCGCGCCAAGGTGGCTCGCTGGCTAGAGGTCCTGGGAGGTGAGACGCCATGACCCCAAACCCCCGTTGGGTGTTGGTCGGGAGCCGGTTGCGGCCGGCAGTAACCGCCACGGTGCCGGTGTGGTGGCCCTCGGTGTTCCGTGGCGAGGGCACCTTCGAGACCATCGGCTGCGAACGAGGCGAAGTCTTCCTGTGGGAGGAGCACGCGCGGCGCATGCAGGAGGCGCTCGCTGCCCTGTCACTGACGATGCCTACCTTCCCTGACCGGGCCCACCTGCGCCGACTGCTGGCCCGAGAGGGAATCAGCGGCCCTGGCGCCCTGCACTGCGCCGCCTTTGGCTATGGGCGGCGAACTCTGCTTTTCACTTGGGGTTACAAGTACCGGCCACCCCACCGCGCCCGTCGCGAAGGGATCGCCCTTTACGCCGTGCGCGTCGCCTCCGGCCTGCTGACCGGCCTGAAGACCTCCTCCTACCTTTCCAACACCTGGGCTCGCGCCATCGCCACCCAGCACGGCTGCGATGCCGCCCTGCTCATCGACAGCGACGGTACAGTGCGCGAAGTTGACCATGCCAACATCTTTGCCGTCCTCGATGGAGAAGTGATCACGCCGCCGGCTCCCCGCCGCTGCCTCCCCGGCGTGCTGCGGCAGTGGTGTCTGGCTGCCCTCACGGCTGCCGGCATCCCCACCGTCGAACGCGATCTCACCCTCGATGAACTCCTGAACAGCCAGGGCGCGTGGGTGTCGTCGTCGCTGGCCGGCCTGCGGCCCGTGCGGCGCATCGGGGAACAGCCACTTCCCGTGCCGGAGAAACCACTGGCAACACTGCGAGCCGCCGGCGTACCCTGCCCGGGCTATGCCGCCCTGCGCCCAGCAGGGTAAATTATTGCTCTTGTTATGGTTCCACCACAGGCGGGAGCGGACCGTCCCTGTCCGTGTCCATGCCGCTGGGGGCGCAGGCCTCCGGCCCGCCCTCACGGTCGGTACGCCTTGCCCTGGCCGGTACGGTGCCCGTGTCCGTGCCCGTGTCCATGTCTGTGCCGGGGCCCGTGCCGGCGACGATGACAGCGTCCGCGAGCCTATGTTGGTCCTAGTCGAGTCGGGCCGGCCGCTCGCCGCAGCGAATTTCGGTGCCCTCAGCGGGCGTCGTGGGGCGCGAAGGTGGCGGTGAAGTGGGGCAGGGTGGTGGGCCGATGGACGAATCGCAGGCCGCCGATCTTGCGCCGCGCGCGGTGCAGTTCGTCGATCCCCTCGATGACGTAGTCCATGTGGCTCTGGGTGTAGACGCGGCGGGGGATGGCCAGGCGCACCAGGTCCAGGGGGGGCCAGTGCCAGGCGCCGGAGGCGTCGGGCCGGCCGAACATGACGTTGCCGATCTCGCAGGCGCGCACGCCGGTGTGTTCATACAGGGCCACGGACAGCGACCAGCCGGGCAGCTGCTCATTGCCGAGGTGGTCGCAGAAGCGTCGACCGTCGAGATAGATAGCATGACCGCCGAAAGGCTTGAGGACGGGCACACCGGCGGCGTCCAGGTGTCGACCCACGTAGGCGGTGGAGGCGATGCGGTAGCGCAGGTAGTCCTCTTCGAGGATCTCTTCAAGGCCGATGGCCAGGGCCTCCAAGTCGCGCCCGGCCAGCCCGCCATAGGTGGGGAAGCCCTCGGTGAGGATCAAGGCGGTGCGAATCTGCTCCGCCCACTCGTCGGAGTTGAGCGAAATGAGCCCGCCGATGTTGCCGAAAGCGTCTTTTTTCATGGACATGAGGGCGCCATCGGTGAGGGCGAACATGGCCCGGGCGATCTCCCGGGGGGATGCATCTTCCCAACCTGGCTCGCGCAGCTTGATGAAGTAGGCGTTCTCGGCGAAGCGGGCAGCGTCGAGCAGCAGCGGCACCGCGAAGCGGTCGCAGATGGCGCGCGCCCCGCGCAGGTTTTCCATGCTCACCGGCTGGCCGCCGCCGGAGTTGTTGGTGACGGTGATGAGCACGAAGGGCACCCGCTCGCGCCCCACCTGGGTCAGACAGGTTTCCAGAGCTTCGAGATCGATGTTGCCCTTGAAGGGGTGCAGGCAGTCGATGTCCCGCCCCTCGGCGATGACCAAGTCCACCGCCTCGGCCCCGGAGGCCTCCAGGTTGGCCCGGGTGGTGTCGAAGTGGGTGTTGCCCGGCACCACGTGCCCGGGCTTGACCACCGCGTGGCACAGCAAACGCTCCGAGGCTCGCCCTTGGTGGGTGGGGATGACGTGGCGGTGGCCGAAGATCAAGCGAACGGTTTCCTCGAAGCGGAAGAACGAGCGGGCCCCGGCGTATGACTCGTCCCCCTCCATGATGCCCGCCCACTGGTGGGTGCTCATGGCGCCGGTGCCGGAGTCGGTGAGCAGGTCGATGAGGACGTGCTCGGCCCGCAGGCGAAAGGGGTTGTACCCGGCTTCGCGGATCAGGTGCCGCCGCTCCTCGGGGGTGGTCATGCGGATGGGTTCCACCGATTTGATACGGAACGGCTCGATGATCGTCTTCACGGCCGCACTCCTCCCCAACTGCTCGCCATTGTACGCGTCCCGCTCGTGGCGCCGAGGTGGCACGCAGCCTTCCTGGAGAGCCGCGGCGAATACGCGACCGAAGGAATGCGTTGGTTGCTATCATCACCTGCCCGCGTTCCGCGTGACGGGCCGGGCGAAGGAAGATCGCATGGCGCGACCGATTCTGGACCTGCGAACGGCCAAGGTGGCCGTGGAGCTCACCAACCGCTGCAACATGCGTTGCGGCATGTGCCCCATGAACAACCTGGGGCGGCCTGACGCGGATATGCCGTTCTGGCTGGTGGAGAAGGTGGCCGCCGACTTTAAGGAGAACGGCATTGTGGTCAACTGGATGCACGAGATGGGCGACCCCTTGCTGTACGACCGGCTGGCCGACGCCATTCGCCTGTTCCCCGGCTGCTCGGTGTCCACCAACGCCATGCGTCTGGACGAGGCGCTGGCGAGGGAGCTGGCGGACACCCCCATGCGGCGTATCCGCCTCTGTCTGGATACTCTGAACCCACGCATTTACCCCACCATCCGGCGCGGCGGGGTGTTCGAGCAGGTGGTGGGGAACATCAAGCGGTATCTGGAAATCGCCAAGGGGAAACCGCACACGGTGGAGATCCAGCGGCTCATCACCACCGAGACCGCCCACGAGCGGGTGCGGGACTTCGAGGAGTTCTTCGAGCTCCATCGCTTCCCCAACGCCAAGGTGATCGAGAAGACCTGCGAGCCCTTGGACACCTCCGACGAAACGCCGTTTCACCAGAGCTTTTACGGGTGCTTCCAGGGCTACCCGTTCAAGTGGTTCATCGTGCTGGCCGACGGCAGCGTCACCCACTGCTGCTACGACGCCCACGGTCAGCAGATCATCGGCGACATGAAGACGCAGACGGTCGAGGAGATCGTCAACTCCGAGGTGGTGCAGCGCTACATGCAAGCCTTCAAGGCGCAGGACTGGCAGACCCTGCCGCGCTGCGGCGAGTGCTACAAGCACGCCGAGGGTCGGCCGCCGTTTTATGACCAGCTCATCCAGCTGGGCCACCGCCTGGACCGGGTGATTCCCATCAAGCCCCTGGCGCGGCGCCTGATCAATCGCTAGGGCAGGGGGCAGCGGACCGGGTTCAGGGGCGAGGCGGCAATTTTGCCTGCTGGGCCGGCCGCGTGGCGGCGGTCGCCCGGGCGTGCAGTCGCGCCGCCTCGTCGAAGCGGCCCAGGGCATCCTGCAGCTGGGCGTCGGTCTCGATGGCGGCGCGGTACCCCTCGTTGAGGGACACCCCGGCGTTCAAGACCTCGGTGCGCAGCTGCACGGCGATGTCGCGCCGGTCAGTGGGGTCGGCGAGGGCGGCGTCCAGCTCTTCGGCGGTGCTCCACTCCTTGGCCAGGGCCATGGCGCGGAAGCGGGCGATGGTCGTGTCATCCACGACGAAGGCCCTGGCGGCCGCCTCCTTGTCGCTGGCGCTGGCTAGCACCTCCACGGCGAAGTGGAAGAACGCCGAGTTGGCGAGCAGCCGGACGATCCGGGCCGAGTACTCCCCCTGCGCCACCTGGTAGTCGGGCACGATTCCGCCGCTGCCGTAGACCTTGCGCCCGGAGTCGGTGAAAAACGTCTCTCCTCTGGCCTGGTCTTCGTCGGACCGCGGCCGCGCGGTTTCTCCCTCGTCGCCGTCGCGCTCGGGATGGGTGTAGGCGAAGTAGGAGTCGAAATCTCGCTGGATGCAGCGGCCGGAGGGGGTGTAGTACTTGGCGGTGGTGAGGGCCAGGCCGGCGTCGCGGACCGGGTAGATGGTCTGCACCACCCCCTTGCCGAAGGAGGTTTCCCCCACCACCAGGCCGCGGTCGTGGTCCTGCACCGCTCCGGCGACGATCTCCGCCGCCGAGGCGGATCCGGTGTTGATGAGCACCACCAGCGGACCGTCGAAGTGCAAGCCATCGCGGGAGGCGCGGTAGTCCTGGAAAGAGTCGGCGGTGCGGCCGCGGGTGGAGAATACCCGCTGCCCGGGGGCGAGCAGCACGCCGGCCACCTCCACCGCGGAGTCGACGATGCCGCCCGGGTTCTGGCGCAGATCCAGGACGAGACGGGTGGCTCCTTGGGCGAGGAGCTTCTCCAGGGCGGTGCGGAACTCGCGCCCGGTGGTGCGGGTGAAGTCGTTGACCCGGATGTAGGCGATGTCGTTCCCGATCATAAAGGCGTAGCGCACCGAGTCGGTGGGCACGCGGCCGCGCTGGATGGCCAGTTCGAGGGGCTCCTGCAGACCCGGCCGGATGATGGTCACCCGCACGGTGGTACCCTCGAGCCCCCGCAGCCGCCGCGCCACGTCATCCAGGTTCATGCCCTCGGTGGACTGGTCGTCCACCTTGTCGATGACGTCGCCGGCGCGCAGTCCCAGGCGGGCCGCGGGGGTGCCCTCGATGGGGGTGACAATGGTGACTCGTCCGCCGCGCATGGAAATGATCACCCCGATGCCGTGGAAGGAACCCTGCTGGCGTTCGCGCATGGAGGAGAACATCTCGGGCCGCAGGAAGTTGGAGTGGGGATCCAGCATGTCCAGGGTGCCGTCGATGGCCGAGTAGACCAGCTCGCTGGCCTCCACCGGCCTGGGGGCGTGAGCCATGACGGCGTTCAGCAGGCTGCCGAAGCGGGTCAGGAACTGGTCGGCGGCGTTGGTCTGTTGCCGGTTGGCGTCGCCGGCCAAGGCGCCGGCTAAAGCCCCCAGGACCACCACGCCGAAGGCCAGGACATAGGTCTTGAACCGACTCATGCACTCCCCCTCTAAAAAACGACTCTAGCACAGCAGTGGAGGCTTCGAGCGGATTGGAGCTATACTCGCGACCGACCCCGTGGCTGGGGGAGGATCCATGTTCGGCTCCATCGGCGTGCCCGAGCTCATTCTCATCTTCATTTTGGCCTTGCTGCTGTTCGGGCCGCGCAAGTTGCCCGACATCGGCAAGAGCCTGGGCCGTGCCATGGGCGAGTTTCGCCGCGCCTCCAACGACCTCAAGCGCTCACTGGAAGAGGAGGTGGCGGCGGAGGAGCTCAAGGCGGCGGGGCGCGAGGTGAGAGAGGCGGCCGAGGAGTTGAAAGGCGCGACGAGCGATGGGGCGGGTGGCCCGGTCCCGGTACCCGACTCCCCCTCGCCGGCCGCCTCAGAAACCTCGCCGGGTGCGACCGCACCCGAGGAGGGGAGCGCCGCGCCCCGATGAAGGAGGAGCAGCGCCAGCCGCGGGTGAGCGACGACGAGCTGCCGCGCATGTCGCTGCTGGAGCATCTGGACGAGCTGCGGCGCCGGCTCGCCGTGTCGGCGGCGGCGGTGTTCGTCGGCTTTCTCGCCTGCTGGTACTTCGCCAAGCCCATCTTCAACTGGCTGTCGATCCCCCTCATCCAGTTCCTGCCCGAGGGGGAGAGGCTGGCCTTCACCGGCCTCATTGACCCCTTCATGCTGTACATCAAGGTGGCCTTGCTGGCGGGCATTTTCGTGGCGTCGCCGGTGGTGCTGTGGCAGGTGTGGCTGTTCATTGCCCCGGGGCTGTACCGGCACGAGCGTCGCATCGCCATCCCCTTCCTCCTCGCCACCACGTTTTTTTTTGTGGCCGGGGGTTACTTCGGCTACGAGGTGGCGTTTCCCATGGTGTGCCGGTTCCTCCTGGAGGTGGGCTCGGAGTTCCGGCAGGTGATCACGGTGCGCGAGTACTTCTCCATGGCCTCCAAGGTGATCCTGGGGATGGGGCTAGTGTTTGAGCTGCCGGTGCTTATCCTCTTCCTCGCCCGCCTGGGGGTGGTAACCCACACCTTTCTGCTCAAGCAGTTTCGCTTTGCCGTGCTGGGAATTTTCATCGTCGCGGCCGTGATCACCCCGACCCCCGACATCGCCACCCAGAGCGTGTTTGCGGTGCCGATGATCGTCCTCTATCTGCTGGGGGTGGGGGTGGCGTGGCTGTTTGGCAAGCGCCCCTCTCCGTCGTCAACCCCCGACTAGCTCTCCAGCAGACGTTGGTACAGCGCCTCGTACTGCCGCGCCGAGGTGGACCAGGAGAAGTCCCGACGCATGGCGTTGCGCCGCAGGCGGGCGAGCTCCTCGGGGGTGCCCAGGAGGTGGCGCGCCCGGGCCAGGGCGGCCAGCAGCGCCCGCGAGGTGGTGGGGGAAAAGACGATGCCGCAGCCATGGGGGGAGTCGGCATCGACGACGGTGTCGGCCAGGCCCCCGGTGGGGGGAACCACCGGCAACGCGCCGTAGCGCATGGCAATGAGCTGCCCCAATCCGCACGGCTCGAAGCGCGAGGGCATCAAGAAGACGTCGCTGGCGGCATAGATGCGGTGGGCGAGGGGGTCGTGGAAGCCGAGGACCACCCGCACCCGGCCGGGGTGGGCGCGCTCGGCGGTGGCCAGGAGTTCCTCCCAGCGACGTGGGCCGCTGCCGAGGATAACGATGTCGAACCCCAGGGCCACGATGTCGTCGATGGCGGCGGTCAGCAGGTCCACGCCCTTTTGCTCCACTAGGCGCGAGACCATTCCCGCCAGCGGCCGCACGCCCGGCGCCAGGCCCAGCTCCCGCGCCACTGCCTCGCGCGCCGCCCGCTTGCCCGACAACACGTTGCGGACACGGTACGGGGTCGGCAGGTGAGGGTCGGTGGCGGGATCCCAGACGGTGGTGTCGAGTCCGTTGAGAATGCCCACGAGACTGTCGGCGCGCTGGGCCAGCACGCCTTCGAGCCCGCACCCGAAGGCCGGAGTGAGGACTTCTCGGGCGTAGGTGGGGGACACGGTGGTGACTGCATCCGCCGCCACGATCCCGCCTTTCAAAAACGACACCTGGCCGAAGTACTCCAGGTGTTGCATCGAGAAGAGCTCGCGCGGCAACGCGGCGGCGTCGAGGGTCCAGGGTGGGAATAACCCCTGGTAGGCCAGATTGTGAACGGTCAACACGGTGCGCGGTCGCTGTCGCCACGGCAGGGACGTGGCGGGATGGTGGAGGAGCAATGGTGCCAGCGCCGCCTGCCAGTCGTGCACGTGCAGGACGTCGATGGGGGAGCGCTGGGCGAGCAGCCGCAGGGCGGCGCGCACGAAAAAGGCGAAGCGGATGGGGTTGTCAGGGTAGTCGCCGTCGGCCACGGCGTAGGGCGAGGGGCGCACGAAAACCTGGGGGGCGTCCAGCAGCAGCACCTCCACCCCTTGGTGCTCGCCGGCAAACACCTGGCCGCGGATGCCCAGCTCTTCAACGCTGGCAACGGGGGTGCCGGGTACGCCGTCGTGCAGGTGGGTGCGGTGCGCCGGTACCATCACCGCGACCGTGTGACCCTGCTTTGCCAGAGCCACCGGCAGCGCCCCCACCACGTCGGCGAGGCCTCCGGTCTTGGAGAAGGGCACCATTTCCGAGGCCAGGTGAACGATGGTCGGCACGGGCGGTGAGGTACCACACCTGCGCAGGGTGAGGCAAGTCGGGGGAAAGGGAGGCGTCGTGGTGGAGTACACTGCCAGCGCGTTTGGCGGTTTGCGAGCAGGGAGGGGATGGCCATGGCTGGCATCGTGCTGCAAAGTGAGGACCGCAGGGGCTTACTGGCGCGCTTTCTCCGTTACGTGCAAGTGGATACTCGCTCGGACGAGAACTCGTCGAGCAGTCCCTCCACTGCGGCGCAAAAGGAGCTTTCACGCCTCCTGGCGGAGGAGCTGGAGGAGCTGGGGTGCGAGGGCGCGCGCATGGACGAATGGGGGTACGTGTGGGCGAGTGTGCCCGGTAACCTGCCCGCCTCCCATCCGGCCGCCGGGCGGGTGCCCACCGTGGGTCTCATTGCCCACGTGGACACCTACTTCGGTACCCCCGGGGCGGGGGTCAAGCCCCAGGTGATCGAAAGGTATGAAGGTGGTGACATCGTTTTGCCCGGCGACCCCGCCCAGGTCCTGCGGGTGGCCGACAACCCCAACCTGGAGCGCTGCGTCGGTCACACCCTCGTCACCTCCGACGGCACCACCCTGCTGGGGGCCGACGACAAGGCCGGCATCGCCGAGATCATGACCGTGGTGGCGTGGCTGCGCCGGCATCCGGAGTTTCTCCATCCGCCAATCCGCATCGCCTTCACCACCGACGAGGAGGTGGGCAGAGGCACGGAGCACTTCGATGTGGCGGCCTTCGGGGCCGACGTGGCGTACACCCTGGACGGCTCCGATCTGGGCGAAATCGAGGACGAGACCTTTTGCGCCGACACCGCCATCGTCACGGTGGGCGGCCACGACGTCCACCCGGGGTACGCCAAGGACAAGCTGGTCAACGCCGTGCGCGCCGCCGCCGCGGTGGTGGAGCGGCTCGATCCGGCCTTTCTTCCCGAGACCACCGAGGGGCGGCAGCCCTACCTTCACCCCTACGATCTGCGCGGCGACGTCAGCCGGGCTGAACTGAAGGTGCTGGTGCGGGCGTTTAGCGAGGAGGAGCTGGCGGAGCGGGAGGAGCACCTTTGGCAGGTGGTTGAAGGGGTGCGCCAGCTCTTCCCTAAGGCCAACCTGGAAGTCACTGTCAAGCAGTCCTACCGCAACATGGCCTACAAGCTGCGGGAGCGGCCCGAGGTACTGGAGGCGGCGTTGGAGGCGGTGCGGCGGCTGGGGATCGAACCGGTGCGGCGGGCCATACGCGGCGGCACCGACGGCGCCCGGCTCTCCTACATGGGGCTGCCCACCCCCAACATCTGGGCAGGTGGGCAGAACTTCCATTCGGTGCGGGAGTGGGTGTCGCTGGAGTGGATGGCCAAGGCCAGCGAAGCGGTGCTGCACCTGCTGCAGGTGTGGGTGGAGCGCTCGGCGGAGCGGGGCTAGGCAGTGACCGGAGCGGGTTTTACGGCCTGACAGAAGGCCTTGAAACCAGCCTGGTCCGCCGGCTGCCAGGGCTCGCCGGTGAGGCGGCAGTGCAGGAAGCCGCCCAGCAGCTGACAGATCCACATGCGCCCCAGCTCCTCCGCGGTGACGGCGGGAGTCGCCAGGTTGCGCTCCTGCAACTGGGCGAAGTGAACGGTCATTCGCTGCCGGTACTCCTGCATGAAGGCGTTGGCCGCTTGCCGCAGCTCCTCGGCCCGGTTGGCGGCGGCGAAGAGGAGCAGCTCGACGAGCAGCCCCTGACGGTGGGCGAAGCGGTTGACGTGATGGGTGAGCTGGGTGACCACGTGCTCTCCGTGGCTGACGGCAGTTACGTCGATCTCCAGCAGCATGGTGGCCAGCAGTCGCTCCCCCAGATGTTCGAGGGCCGCCACCAAGATGCCACCCTTGCCGGAATAGTAGCGGTACAGCGCCGCCTCGGTAAACTCCAGGCGGCGTGCCAGGGCGGCGGTGGTGACCCCACCCACTCCTTGCGTTTCCGCCAAATCCATGGCCGCTTCGAGGATTTGCTGAGCGCGGGAAGAGGGCATGACAAGATTTTACTTCAGAGGGAAAAATCTGACAAGGGATCATTTGATGGTAAAGAAAAATAAGGTAGGCAAAACTGCCGAACCCCGCGCCCTGCGCCGGCGGGACCCTCAGCGGCCGGCGAGCCGGGCCACGGCAGTGGCGTGGGAGGCTCGCAGCAGGGCCTCGAAGGGTAACAGTAGCTCCGCCGGCAAACTCAGGTAGGCGGGTTCCGGCTCGCCCTCCAGGGTGGCGTCGAGGAAGCGGGTCCGCACCCCGCGGATCTCCGCCCGGGCCAGGTCGCGGGGGGAGAACGACAGCCCCAGGTACATCGCCCCGAAGGTACGCGCCTCACTGGCCGGCAGGGTGAGCGGCCAGGTTGCGGCCGGCACGGCCGTGGTGTCGAAGGGCACGGCCTCGGGCGAGCGCGTTGTGGCATGCAGGAGCGGCCACAGGCGTCGGTAAAGGCGCACCGCGCCGCGGCTCAGGCGCAGGCGGAAGGCAGGCACGAAGAGGTACGACTGCCGCTCGGGGCGGTCTCCCACCTGGTCCAGGATGCCGTCCAGCCGGTCGCCCAGGTGGTCGAGGTCGCGAATGATTTCCCCCTCGGCGGTGCGTAGGGCGAGGGGGAAGCGCCAGAAGGGCACGGAAACCAGCCCGTTGCCAGGGCCCTCGCGCAGGTATGGACGGGGGCGCAGGCGCCGCGGTGTGGCTTCCAGCAGGCGGAAGCAGTTCCTGCACAGGTGCGCCACGGCGTCGGGGATGAACGCCAGCTCGGCGCCGCACACCGGGCAGCGGGAGGGGAGCAGGCGAATTTGCTCCTCCGCCGGGGGAGCGGGAGGCTTCCCCAGGGTGGTGAGGGGTGGCAAAGACTCGGCGGTGACCCGGCCCACTGCCCCGTCGATTAAAAATTCCTGGACATGCCCGCGGACGCTCACCTGGGCGGCGTGGAAGGGCCGCCAAACCAGGGCGTCGACCTCGGGGAAGAAGGCGCCGCGCACGCTGATGACCCGGACTGGGAAGGAAGCGCGGCGATCCTCCTGGGTCTCCAGTCGCCTGGCCAGCTCGGCCTGGCCCCCTTCCACCGGCAGGGCGGGGATGTTGGCCTCGGGGGCGCCGAACAAGGGGCGCAGACAGCGCAGGTACGAGAGCTTGCCCATCTCGGGCAGGGGCAGCGAGCTGGCCGGTTGCGACCCCTCCAGGTGGGTGATGGCCAGCTCCATCTTCTTCTCGCCGTTCTCCTGGCGCCCGAACGCCACCTGGTACAGGGTGCCGCTGCGGTGCCAGTAGGGGGCCAGGAGGGGTTGCCAGGAGAGCACCTGGATGTGCGGCGCCAAGCGCGCGGCGTAGTCGTCGGCGGCGCGGTGGATTCGTGCTTCGGCGGCGTTGATGGCCGCCAGGGTGACGCCGTCGAGGCCAGCCAACACGTCCTGACCAGCGGCGTCGGTCTGCTGCGCGGCGCGCCGCTGCACCAGCGGACGCACCCGGCGATCGTACAGCTCCAGGTACTTGCGGTGTCGCAGGTGGGCGGTGACGGCGGAGGCGACGCCGGCCTCGTCGGTGACGGCGTTGGGGATGACGGTGAACAACGTGGCGTCATCCCGTTGGACCAGGTGGCGCGAAGCGCAGAAGCGGCACTGAGCCATGCCGTGGTAAATGGGAAAGGTCACCGGCGCGCCGCACGATGGACAGGGAAGGGCGATGCGGACATCTTCTTCCAGCGACTCCTCGGGCCGAGGAGAGGGACCGGGCCGTGAATCGGCGGCACCGTCGGGTGCCGCCGAGCTGGCCTGGGTGCTGCCAGTGGGAAGGGCCAGGATGCCCCCCCAGGTTCCCCCGGCCAGCATCGCGGCGGCCAGGATGTAGGGGTCGTGACCCAAAAGGAGCCCCCCCCACCCCACCAGCGCCACCACCCAGGCCGCCGTCTGTTCCACGAAGGAGCGCTCGTAGAACGCGACCACCGCCGGTGGCGCCAGCGCACCCGCCGTGACGGCCGCAGCCAGTGACGGCCGCGGCAGGCGGGTGGCCGCGCTCCTGCCCGCCAGCAGCGCCGCGGTGGGGATGACAAGGGTGAGGAGCATCGCCAGGATCATGACGGAAGTAGTTCTTCCAGAGTTATTTGGTTGCGGTCCACCGCTTTCAGCAGGACCATGATCAGCTGGGCGTCGGCAATCGAGGTGGCGGCGTCCGCCATGGCTCCTTCTAAGAGAACGCGCAGGGCTTGCTCGGCCTCGACCCCCCGCGCGCTCCCCGCCAGCAGCCGGCGACAGGCGTCGAAGGGTTCGCCAGGGGGGCGGGAGCCGCCGGCCAGGCGCCGGGCGAGCTGGCGGAATTGCTCCACATCCCCCATTACGAGCATGGCGCGAGTGTATCATCGGCCGTCGTGTTGGTCAGCGTGGCCTTTCCCACCGCCCTCCCCGGGCCGCTCACCTACTCCGTACCGGACGCCCTCGTCTCCCTGGCGAGACCAGGAGTGCGGGTCCGCGCCCCCCTGCGGGGTCGCGGACGGGTGGGACTGATCGTCGGGGTGGACGTGCAGCCCGGTGTGGCAATGGAGCGCATCGTCGGCATCACCGAACTCCTCGATGATGCTCCCGTCGTTCCGCCTCACGTTCTGGATCTGATTCACTTCACCTCCGAGTACTACATCACCCCGCTGGGCACGGTGGTGCGCGCCGCCCTGCCAGCGCCGCTGCTGCGCCTGCCGCCGGCCCTGGTGATTGCCGACCAACGGGCCCACGAGCTGCTGCCGAGCCTGGCCGAAGAGGAGCGCACCCTGGTGCAGCGAGTGCTGGCGGCGCGCCGTATCACCGTGGCGCGGCTGGCCCAGGAGGGGTACGCATCGGGGCGACTTCGTACCCTGCTAAGGGGCCTGGCCGCCCGACGGGTCCTCAAGCTGGTGGAACGAGCTCCGGTGGCCCATGCGGGCGGCGCGGTGACGGCGGTGGCGCTGGTGGATATGGCGCCCGAGCGGCGCGCCGCGTTGGTGGGGGAGGCCCCGGCGCAGCAGCGGGTGGTGGCGTGGCTGGCTGAGCTAGGACGGCCGGCGCTGGAGGGGGAGCTGGCGCGGGCCTGTCAGTGCACCGGGGGGGTGATCGCGGCGCTGGTGCGCAAGGGCATCCTGCGCCGCTTTCAGCAGGCCCGCGCCGGGGCCCCGCGGCGCTGGGAGCTGGCGCCGCCGCCCATCCCCCAGCGGTTGTCCGCCGATCAACAGCGCGTCGTGGAAAGGGTCCTGGGCGAGCTGGGGGCGGGGCGGTTTTCGCCCACCCTGCTGCTGGGCATCACCGGGTCGGGCAAGACCGAGGTGTACCTGCGCGTGGCCGAGGCCGCCATGGCTCGAGGACTGGCGAGCCTCATCCTAGTTCCCGAAATCGGCCTCACCCCGGCGTTGGCCGGACAGCTGGCGACGCGCTTCGGCGAGCGGGTGGCGGTGCTGCACTCCTCTTTGGCCGACGGGGAGCGCTTCGCCGCCTGGGAGAGGGTGCGCCGCGGCCAGGTGGACGTGGTGGCCGGCCCCCGCTCGGCCATCTGGGCGCCCATCGGCAACCTCGGCCTCATCGTCGTGGACGAGGAGCAGGACAGCTCCTACAAGCAGGATGAAGAGCCGCGCTACAACGCCCGCGATCTGGCGCTGCTGCTCGGGCAGCGCCTGCAGCTGCCGGTGCTGCTGGCGTCCGCCACCCCCTCCCTGGAAAGCTACTGGCTGACCCGTCGGGGGCGCGTGGCCCTGGAGATCCTGCAGGAGCGGGTGGGTGGGGGGGAGCTGCCCGAGGTGGAAATCGTCGACCTGCGGGGTCAGGAGGGAGAACCGGGCGAGCACGGGAGGGTGTGGGTGTCGGCTCGGTTGCGCACCCTGCTCCAGGAGACGCTGGCGCGGGGCGAGCAGGCGATCATCCTGGTCAATCGGCGAGGTTGGGCGCCGGTGCTGTTGTGCCGCCAGTGCGGCCACCAGGTGACCTGCCGCGACTGCTCCATCCCCTTGACTGTGCACCGCCGATCGCCAGCGCTGTTGTGCCACTACTGCGGCTACAGCATTCCACCCCCGTCCAGCTGCCCTCGTTGCGGCGGCGCGGTGTTGCAGGACATGGGCGCGGGGACCGAGAAGGTGGCGGCGATCCTGCGCTCGCTGCATCCCGAGGTGACGGTGGATATCCTCGACCGTGACACGGCGCGCTCCCCGGCCCAACTGCTCGCCACTCTGGAGCGCTTCGCTGCCGGCAGTACCCAGGTGCTGGTGGGCACCCAGATGGTCTCCAAAGGGCACCATTTCCCCCGGGTCACCCTGACGGCCGTCATCAACGCCGACAACCTCCTGGGTTTCGCCGACTTTCGTGGGGCGGAAAGGTGCTTCCAGCTGCTCACTCAGGCGGCCGGACGGGCCGGCCGCGGGGAACGGCGCGGGCGGGTTGTGATCCAGAGCTACCAGCCTGACCACCACGCCGTGCGCGCCGCGGCGAGCCACGACACCGAGGGGTTTCTGGCCGCCGAATTGCGATACCGCCAGGCGTTTCGGTATCCGCCGATCACTCGCCTGGCGGTCGTGCGCTTTGAAGCGGCGGCCGAGGGGGCGGCCCACGATGCCGCCGCGGCGGTGGCCGCGGCCCTGGCGCCGCAGCTCGAGGGGGTGCGGATGCTGGGACCGGTGCCGGCGCCGCTGCAGCGGCTGCGCGGTCGCTTCCGCGTGCAGCTCCTCTTCGTCAGTGCCGGCCGAGCGGCGCTGCGAGAGGCACTGAGCCGCCTGGCCGGCGTGCCGGTGCCCCGCGGAGTTCGCCGGGTGGTGGACGTGGATCCACAGACCACCGTGTAGAGGTTCTCAGGATCCGCAAACCTCAAACCTTTTGCCCCCGGAATGCGTTGAATGATGGTATGGGGGCGGCGGCCGGAAAGGGGGGAACCGTGAAGAGCGTTGCAAGCCGGGCGTGGTCCACCCGGGAGGGGGCGGGTCGGGGCGCTGTCCCGGGTTCGGGGATGCGCCGCCCGAGGCGTGAGGAGGTCATGGTGTATTTGCTCATCGGCAGTGTGCTGGCAGCTTCCCTTCTGGCAGGCCCGGTCGTGGCCGGTACGCCGGTTTTGGAGTCCAGGCCCGCTTCCGCCACCGGCACAGTGGCGGTGGTCAATGTCTCCGGTTCGGTCACCGTCATCGGCTGGGATCGAGAGGAGGTCGAGGTCCAGGGAGAGCTGGGGAAGGGGACGGAGCGGCTTCTCTTTGAAGCGGGTCCGCAGCGAACCACCGTGCGCGTGGTCCTGCCGCGCAACTGCCGCTCCTGCGAGGGGTCGGACCTCACTGTCAGGGTGCCCAGGAGAAGCTCCCTTGGGGTGGATGCCGTCTCGGCCACCGTCGCTGTGCAGGACGTCCAGGGTGTCTGCACCCTGAAATCGATCAGCGGCGACGTGCAGGTAAGCGGGGACGCGCGCCGCGTGGAGGCGCGCTCGGTCAGCGGTGAGGTGCGCCTGCGCGTCACGGGCGGCTGCGTCCGCGCCCGGTCGGTGAGTGGCAACGTCGTCATCGACGTGGCCGAGGGCAGCGTGGAAGCTTCCAGTGTCAGCGGAAGCATCGAGGTGAAAGGGAACGCCCTCACTCGCGCCGAGCTTTCCACCACCTCGGGTTCCATCCAGCTGGATGGGAGCCTGGTGGCTGGGGGAAAAGTGGAAGCCAGGTCGGTGAGCGGAGACCTTATCGTGGCGTTGCCCGGCGATACCATGGCGGACTTCGAAGTAACCACATTCTCCGGGGGCATTCGCAACGGCTTCGGGCACGAGGCCCGGCGGGTCAGCCGGTATACCTCCGAGAAGGAGCTCACGTTCTCCACCGGCAGCGGCGGCGCCCGCGTCGCCCTGCAGAGCTTTTCCGGCAACGTGGAACTCCGCAAGCGCTGACC
>CALEVZ010000002.1 GCA_937924755.1 uncultured bacterium | reverse complement strand
AGCTCGGCCTTGACCTCCTCGGAGGCGTCCTTGCGGGGGTCCCAGGGGGGGGTCCAGACGAGTTTGACGGCGGCCTCGGCCACTCCGGGCAGGAAGCGGGCGGTCTGCTCCACGGCGGCGACGATCTCCGGTCCCTCGGGGCAGAAGGGGGAGGTAAGGGTCATGGTGACCTCCACGGTGGCGCCGGACTCGCCGGGGGTGACGGTGACCTCGCGAATGAGCCCCAGGTCGACGATGGAGATGCCGATCTCGGGGTCGGTGATGGGCCGCAGCCGCTCGCGGACGGCCTCCGGGGTCAGCTCGCTCATGGGTCGCTCTCCTCGGTGGTGGTGACGGTGGGGGCGGCACCGGCGCGGTGCGCGGCGAGGGCGTCGCGCAGGGTCATCCACGGCAGCAAGGCGCACTTGACCCGCACCGGAAAACGCTGCACCCCCTCCAGCAGCTCCGCATCCCCGAGGTCGACCGCCGCCGGGGGAGGCTCGCCGTGCATCATGCGGCGGAAGGCCTCGGCGGCCTCCTCGGCCTGGCCGGTGGTGCGCCCGGGCAGCAGCTCGGCCATGATGGAGCCGGAGGCGGTGCAGATGGCGCAGCCGTGGCCGGTCACCCGGGCCGCCTCGATGTGTCCGTCGGCCAGCGCCAGGGCGACGTCGATCTCGTCGCCGCACACCGGATTGCGGCCGTGGGCGGTGACGTCGACGCGGGGCAGGGGGGTGCGGCCGCGGGGGCGGCGGTAGTGGTCGAGGATGACCTCGCGGTAGAGCTCGTCCAGGGGGAGGAAGCCCTTGTCCTGGCTCACGCCGCACCTCCCGTGGGCAGGCCGAAGTAGCGGCGGGCCGCCAGCAGGCCCTCCACCAGGGCGTCCACGTCCTCGGTGGTGTTGTACAACCCGAAGGAGGCGCGGGTGGTGGCGGGGACCCCCAGTCGACGCATCAGCGGCTGCGCGCAGTGGTGCCCCGCCCGCACGGCAATACCCTCGGAGTCCAGGATTTGCGCCAGGTCGTGGGGGTGCAGCTGGGGGTCGTAGAAGGAGATGAGCCCGGTGCGTCGGTGGGGGTCGGCGGGCCCGTGGAGCTGCAGCCACCTCAAGGAGGCCAGGCGCTCCCAGGCGTAGCCGGTGAGCGCCACCTCGTGCGCCCGCACCGCCTCCATGCCCAGCTCCTCCAGCAGATCGAGGGCGGCAGGGAAGGCGGCGGCGTCGGCGATGTTGGGGGTGCCGGCCTCGAAGCGGTGGGGCACCTCGTTCCAGGTGGCGCGGTCCAAGTGCACCTCGCGGATCATCTCCCCGCCCCCCTCGACCGGCTCCAGCTCTTCCAAAAGCTCCGGGGCGGCCACCAGGAACCCCACCCCGGTGGGGCCGTAGGCCTTGTGGGCGGAGAAGGCCACGAAGTCCGCCCCCAGGGTGCGCAGGTCCACCGGCATGTGGGGGACGGACTGGGCGGCGTCCACGGCGACCCGGGCCCCCACGGCGTGGGCGGCGGCGGCGATCTCCGCCACCGGGTTGACGGTGCCCAGCACGTTGGAGGCGTGGGTGAGGGCCACCAGGCGGGTGCGGCGGGAGAGCAGCCGCGGCAGGGCCTCGAGGTCCAGCTCGCCGTCCTCCCGCAGGGGCAGGTGCCTGAGGGTCACCCCCCGCCGGCGCGCCAGCATGATCCAGGGGACCAGGTTGGAGTGGTGCTCCATCTCGGTGAGGAGGATCTCGTCCCCCTCCTGGAGGTGGTGCTCCCACCCCCGGGCAATCAGATTTAGAGCTTCCGTGGTGGAGCGCAGGATCACCACTCCGCGGTGGGAGGGGGCGTGGAGAAAGGCGGCCACCCGGGCACGGCAGGCCTCGTAGGCCTCGGTGGCCTCCTCCCCCAGGGTGTGGACGCCGCGGTGAACGTTGGCGTTGGAATGGGTGTAGTAGTGCTCCAGAGCGGCCAGCACCGCCGCCGGCTTTTGAGTAGTGGCGGCGTTGTCCAGGTAAATTAAGCGACGGCCGTGCACCTGCCGCGCGAGGATGGGGAAGCGCGCCGCCAGGGCGCGGGGGTCCAGGGCAGGGCGGCGGGAGGGGACCGTGGCCATGGGCTTTTTCAGTCTCCGTGCAGGCGGGCCGCCACCATCGCCTCCAGGCGCTCCCGGGTGGCCTCGGGCAGACGCGCTAGGGTCTGGCCCAGGAAGCCGAAGACGATGAGGCGGTGCGCCTGGTTGCGGGGGAGGCCGCGGCTACCCAGGTAGAAGAGCTGTTCGGGGTCGAGGGGGGCCACGGTGGCGCCGTGGGTGCAGCGCACATCCTCGTTGGAGATTTCCAGCTCCGGGATGGACTCCGCCCGGGCGTGGGGTGACAGCAGCAGGTTGCGGTTCTCCTGGTACGCCTCGCACCCGGCGGCCTCCGGGGCGATGCGGATCAGGCCGGTGTAGGCGGAGTGGGCGGCGTCGGTGACCACCACCCGGGTGTCCAGGTTGGAGCGGGTGCGGCCGGCCAGGTGGCGGTGCTCGGTGTGGTGATCGAAGTGCTGGGTCTCCCCTCCGAAGGTCACCCCGTAGATCTCCGACTCCGCCCCCTCCCCGGCCAGGGTGGCGCCCACGTCGGTCTTGGCCAGGGCGCCGCCGAAGACCGCGGTGGCCATGGTGAAGCGGCTGCGGGGACCGAGGTGGGCGTAGGCGGTGAGGTGGCCCAGCACGCCGGGCTCCCACTTCTGCACCAGGCTGTAGCGCACCTCGGCCCCCTCCTCCAGTAGCACCTCCGTGACCCCCAGCACCTGGGCGCCGGCGCCGCCGCCGCCGTGCCCCTCGATGACCTCGCAGGAGGCGTGGCGGCCAGCCAGCACCAGCACCCGAGGCAGGGCCAAAGAACCCGCCGGGGGGGCGGCAAAGCGCAGCCGCAAAGGCCGGTCCAGGCGCACCCCGGCGGGCACGTGGAGGAGCAGGCCTCCCCGCCAGGCGGCAGTGTTGAGGGTCTCGATGAAGCCGTGGTCGGCCGGCACGGCGGTCCCCAGGTGGGCCAGGGCCTCAGCCGGGGAAGCGTGCAGGTTGGCAAGGGTCACGCCCTTTTCCCGGGCCTCCTCCGCCAGCTCCACCCGCTGCACCACCCCCCCCGCCACCAGGGCCACGCCGACCACCTCGTCGTCGCGGCGCCACTGGCTGGTCACCTCGGTGGGGGCCGGCGCGGTGAGGTCGGCTGAGGGGAGAAAGCGGGCCGGGTCGGTGTAGCGCCACAGGTGGCGGGCGCGGTGGGGCAGGGTCATCCCCTCCAGCAGCCGCACCGCCTCCAGGCGGCGGGCGCGCAGCGCCTCGGACTCCCGGGCGGCGGCGGAAAGGGCTGCCACCGCTTCGACGCTCACCACCCCGGCCAGGGTGGCATCGGCTTTGGTTGCGCTAGCCAACGGAGCCCTCCATTTCCAGCTCGATGAGGCGATTCAGCTCCACCGCGTACTCCATGGGCAGCTCCTTGACGAAGGGCTCGATGAAGCCGTTGACGATCATCAGGCGGGCCTGGTCCTCGGTGAGCCCCCGCTGCATGAGGTAGAACATCTGCTCGTCCCCGAGCTTGGAGACGCGGGCCTCGTGCTCGATGCGCACGTCGTCCTCGGCGATCTCCATGGTGGGGTAGGTGTCGGAGCGGGCCCCGGCGCCGATGAGCAGGGCGTCGCACTCCACCGTGGTCTTGCAGCCGTGCGCCCCCCGCCGCACCTTCACCAGGCCGCGGTAGGAGGCGCGGCCGCCGTCCTTGGAGATGGACTTGGAGGTGATCTTGGAAGTGGTGTGGGGGGCCAGGTGGATGGCCTTGGCACCGGCGTCCTGGTGCTGGCCGGGGCCGGCGAAAGCGATGGACAACACCTCCCCGTGCGCCCGCTCGCCCTTCAGGAGGATGGCCGGGTACTTCATGGTGAGCTTGGAGCCGATGTTGCCGTCCACCCACTCCACCTGGGCGTCCTCGTAGGCCACCGCCCGCTTCGTGACCAGGTTGTATATGTTGTTGGCCCAGTTTTGTATGGTGGTGTAGCGCAGGCGCGCCCCGGGCAGGGCGACGAGCTCCACCACCGCCGAGTGCAGGGAGTTGGTGGAGTACACCGGGGCGGTGCACCCCTCAATGTAGTGCACCTTGGCGCCGCGGTCGGCGATGATCAGGGTGCGCTCGAACTGGCCCATGTTTTCGGCGTTGATGCGGAAGTAGGCCTGCAGGGGGATGGCCACCTCCACGCCGGGGGGCACGTAAATGAACGACCCTCCGGACCAGACGGCCGAGTTCAGGGCGGCGAACTTGTTGTCGTCCGGCGGAATGACGGTGGCGAAGTACTGCCGCACCAGCTCCTCGTGTTCGCGAAGCCCCGAGTCCATGTCGGTGAAGATCACCCCTTGGGCGGTAAGCTCCTCCCGCACCGAGTGGTAGACCACCTCCGACTCGTACTGGGCGGTCACCCCGGCCAGGAACTTGCGCTCCGCCTCGGGGATGCCCAGGCGGTCGAAGGTGCGCTTGATGTTTTCCGGCACTTCCTCCCAGGTGCGGCCAGACTTTTCGGTGGAGCGCAAGTAGTAGTGGATGTCGTCGAAGTCGATGCGGGAGAGCATCTCGGTGTTCCCCCACTGGGGCATGGGCTTGGCGTAGAAGATGTCCAGGGCGCGGTGGCGAAAGGCACGCATCCACTCGGGTTCTTGCTTGAGGCGCGAGATCATCTCCACCACTTCGTGATTCAACCCCTTGGGAGCTTTCAAGAAGTACTCCTCGGGGTCGCGGAAGCCGTAGCGCTCGGCGTAGTCGGCGTTGATCCCCGCCAGGGCAGCCTGGGTGCTCATGACACACCTCCAGCGGCCGCCGCCTCGGGCTGCAGCCAGTCGTAGCCGCGGGCCTCCAGCTCCAGGGCCAGCTCCGGCCCCCCGGAGCGAACGATGCGGCCGTTGATGAAGACGTGCACCACGTGGGGCTCCACGTAGTTCAACAGGCGCTGATAGTGGGTGACGATGAGGGTGCCCATCTCACCGCCGCGGGCGGCCTGGTTGATCCCTCCGGCGACAATGCGCAGGGCGTCGATATCGAGCCCCGAATCGGTCTCGTCCAGCATGGCGAAGCGTGGCTGCAGCAGGAGCAGCTGGAGGATCTCCAGGCGTTTCTTCTCGCCGCCCGAGAAGCCGTCGTTGAGGTAGCGGCCGGCGAAGGAGCGGTCCATCTCCAGCGCCTCCATGGCCGCCTGCAACTCCCGGCGGAACTCCCGCACCGGCACATCCTGGCCCCGGCGGGCGGAGACGGCGGCGCGCAGGAAGGAGCCCACCGTCACCCCCGGGATAGCCACCGGGTACTGGAAGGCGAGAAACAGTCCGCGGCGGGCCTTCTCGTCCGGCTCCAGCTCGCTGATCTCCTCCCCGTCCAGAAACAGTTGGCCGGTGAGGGTAAAGGCCGGGTGGCCGGCGATGGCCGACACCAGGCTGGACTTGCCGGAGCCGTTGGGGCCCATGATGGCGTGGATTTCCCCGGCCGGGACGGTCAGGTCCACCCCCTTGACCACTTCCCGGTCGGCCACGTAGACGTGCACGTCGGAACAGGAAAAGACGGGTTGCTGACTCATTGCAGGTGCCTTTCTCGGGCGCCGCCGGGCGCCGCCGTGATCATTCCTGGCAGCCGCAGGGCCGCCAGGCTTGAGCGCGTGGTGTCCTCGCCCGCCAGCAGGTGGGCGAGGGTGAGTTGACTGAAGACCGTCTCCAGCAGGGTATCGAGGTGCGACCACACCGGACGGAGCGAGCAGTTGGCCAGGCGCAGGCAGGCCTCCCTGCTGCTCCTCCCCTTTGGTCGGCAAAAGGTGGAGTGAAACAGGGGCGTGCCCAGGGCGCGCAGGGCTCGCGCCACGCTGATCCCTTCCGGCGCCGCCGCCAGGACGTAGCCGCCGTTGCGCCCGCGCGCCGCCGCCACCAGCCCGGCCCGCCGCAGGCGCAGCAGCACCTTGGCCGCCACCGGAGCGGGCATGCCTTCGGCCTCGGCCAACTCGCCGAGGGACACGGTTTCCCCCCGGCGACCCGCGAGCTGCAGCAGCAGGCGCAAACCGTACTCTTCGGTGGCGGTGATCTTCACTGGGGAACCTCCCGAGGGCGGGATGCCACCCTCACTGGGTCCAGAAAGGAAAAAAGAGGAAATTTATTTCCGTGATTCTTTCTCGCGGGACTGCGCTACCCTCCCTGCGGGCACGGGGAGGGTGAAATGGCGGATCTGGCCAGGACGATGCGGCGGGATCGGGCCTTCGAGGCCAACTTCGACCACTGGCGAACCACTTGGGATCGACTGGCGGCGGAGGAGGCCAAGCTGCGAACAGGAGGAGGGTCCAAAGCGGCCGCCAAACACAAGGAAAAGGGCAAGTTGCTGGTGCGCGACCGCCTGGCGGCTCTGCTGGATCCGGGCAAGCCGTTCCTGGAGCTGGGGCTGTGGGCCGCCTGGGGAATGTACCGGGAGTGGGGAGGGGCGCCGGCGGCCGGGGTCGTCACCGGGCTGGGGATGGTCTCCGGCCGGGTGTGCGTGATCGTGGCCAACGACGCCACGGTCAAGGCAGGGGCGTGGTTCCCCATGACCTGCAAGAAAATTCTGCGGGCGCAGGAGATCGCCATGGAGAACCGCTTGCCCATCATTTACCTGGTGGACTCGGCGGGGGTGTTCCTGCCCATGCAGGACGAGATCTTCCCCGACAAGGAGCACTTCGGGCGGGTTTTCTACAACAACGCTCGTCTTTCGGCGGCGGGGGTGTACCAAATCGCCGCCATCATGGGCCCCTGCGTGGCGGGGGGGGCGTACTTGCCCATCATGTCCGACGAGGCCCTGATCGTCGAAAAGACCGGGTCCATCTTCCTGGCCGGGCCGCACCTCGTCAAGGCGGCCATCGGCGAGTTCATCGACGAGGACGCCCTGGGCGGCGCCGAGGTGCAGTGCGACATCTCCATGGTGGTGGACGACCGCTACCCCGACGACCTGTCGTGCCTGAAGGCCATCCGCACTCGCATCGCCTCCCTGGCTCGGCCGCGCCTGGCCCCCTTCGACCGGGCCGAGCCCCGACCTCCCGCTGTGCCCACCGAAGGGATACTGGGGGTGCTCCCCGTGGACCGGACCCGCCCCTACGACACCTACGCCCTATTGGCGCACCTTCTGGACGACTCCGAGTTGGAGGAGTACAAGGCCACCTCCGGCCGCACCCTGGTGTGCGGGTGGGGGCGCATCGATGGGTGGGCGGTGGGAATCGTGGCCAACCAGCGGGCGGTGGTGACCCGCCGACGGGGCCTGGAGGCCAAGGAGAAAGAGATGCAGATCGGCGGCGTGATTTACGCCGATGCCGCCGACAAGGGCACCCGTTTCGTGGAGCTGTGCAACCAAAAAGGGACCCCCATCTTGTTCCTGCAGGACGTCACCGGGTTCATGGTGGGTTCCAAATCAGAGCGGGAGGGGATCATCAAGGACGGCGCCAAGATGGTCCACGTCGTGGCCAATTCCACCGTGCCCAAGATTACCATCTTCGTGGGCAACTCCTACGGTGCGGGCAACTACGCCATGTGTGGCAAGGCCTACGGGGCCCGCTTCCTCTTTGCCTGGCCCTCCGCCTCCATTGCCGTCATGGGAGGGGACCAGGCGGCGCAAACCCTGCTCTCGATCCAGCTCAAAAACCGGGGAGAGCAGGTTTCGGCGGAGGAGCGGGCGGCCCTTCTGGCCGACATCAAGGCCCGGTACGAGGCCACTACCGACCCCCGCTACGCCGCCGCCCGCCTGTGGGTGGATGGGTTGCTGGACCCCCGCGACACCCGCGCCGTGGTGTCCGCCTGCATCGAGTCCGCCGCCCACGAGGGGGAGCACGTCCCCTATCGCTGGGGTGTGCTTCAAACCTAGGTACCTGGTATCGCCTTTTTCGCAAATCTCGGCGCCTCCACCGGGGGTAGAGACTAACCGCCGACCCCTGTCGATAGCCGTGTCCCTGGGTGCGCGGGCCTCCGGCCCGCCCTCACGGTCGGCCCGCTTTGCCCCGGCCGGAACGGTATCCGTGGCCGTGTCGGTGAGCGTGGGGATGACCGCGGGGGGAAAACGGCTGGCTGGGGAGCAGGGATTCGAACCCCGATACCGTGGTCCAGAGCCACGTGTCCTAGCCGTTGGACGACTCCCCAGCAACGGCGGAAGGGTATTGTACCCCCTCGCCCGGGGCTGTCAACGCGGGTAGACTTTCGCCTCGCCTCGGCGCCCGAGGCGGAGAGGTGAGATAACGCCGCCATGGTTCGCACCCGCATCGCCCCGTCACCGACCGGCGACCCCCACGTGGGCACCGCCTACGTGGCCCTGTTCAACTACGCCCTGGCCCGCCAGCACGGGGGACAGTTCATCCTGCGCATTGAGGACACTGACCGGGAGCGCTCCAGCCCGGCCTCGGAGCGGATGATCTTCGAGGCGCTGCGCTGGCTGGGGATCACCTGGGATGAGGGACCCGACGTGGGCGGGCCGCACGCCCCCTACCGGCAAAGTGAGCGGTTCCCCATCTACCGGGAGCATGCCGAGCTGCTGGTGGCGCGGGGAGCCGCCTATCCCTGCTTCTGCACGAGGGAGCGCCTGGACGCCCTGCGGGAGGAGCAGCGCGCCCGCAAGGATCCGGTGATGGGGTACGACGGCCTGTGTCGGGGCATCCCCGCGGGGGAGGCGGCGGCGCGGCGGGCGGCGGGGGAGCCCCACGTGATCCGCCTGGCGGTGCCCGAAGAGGGGGAGACGGTGGCCCAGGACCTGTTGCGGGGCCAACTGCGCTTCGACAACCGCCTCATCGACGACCAGATCCTCCTCAAGTCCGACGGCTACCCCACCTACCACCTGGCCAACGTGGTGGACGACCACCTCATGGGGATCACCCACGTTATCCGCGCCGAGGAGTGGATTTCATCTCTTCCTAAGCACGCGCTCCTCTACCGCGGCTTCGGCTGGGAGGAGCCCGTTTTTTGCCACCTGCCGCTGCTGCGCAACGCCGACCGGTCGAAGATCTCTAAACGCAAGAATCCGGTGTCGCTGGAGTACTACCGGCGCGCCGGTTTCCTGCCCGAGGCCATGCGCAACTACCTGGCCCTCATGGGTTGGATCATGCCCGACGGGGTGACCGAGGAGTTCACCCTGGAGGAGTTCGTGGCGAACTTCACCCTGGAGCGCATCACCCTGGGTGGGCCGGTGTTCGACCTCGAAAAGCTTACCTGGCTCAACGGCCGGTACCTACGGCGTCTGAGCCCCGCCGAATACCTAGAGCGCCTGCGGCAGGGCCCTCTGGCCGAGGAGTACTTGGCCCGCATCGTCCCCCTGGTGCAGGAGCGCCTCGACCGCCTGGAAGACTTCATGGCCTACGGGCAGTTCTTTTTTGTGGGGGAGGTGAGCTACGACCAGGAGGCCCGCGCCCGCCTGGTGCCCAAGAGGGGCACCCCGGCGGAGACGGCGGCGGCGCTCACGAGCCTGTTAGAGGAGGAGCTCGACCCCCTGTTGGAGTGGGAGGCGGCCCGGCTCGAGCCGCTGCTGCGGGGGGCGGCGCAGCGGCTGGGGTGGAAGACCGGCGACTTATTCATGAGCGTGCGGGTGGCTCTGACCGGCCGGGCAGCGACACCGCCGCTGTTCGAGACCATGGAGGTGCTGGGTAAGGAGCTGTGCCGCCGGCGGCTGCGCCGGGCAGTGCAGGTGTTGCACGAGGCCTGACGGGGCCGCCTCGCCCGCCGCCGATGCTAGGATTTCGGGTTTAGCGGGGCCGCCGAGGGGGCCCCATAGAGGGACAAGGCATCATGAGCGAACGTCAATCCACGCCGCCGGCCGAAGGGGCCGGCGAGCGCAGCCACTTCATCCGCGACCTCATTGCCGCTGACCTGGCAGGTGGCAAGCACCGCACCGTGATCACCCGTTTTCCCCCCGAGCCCAACGGCTATCTGCACATCGGCCACGCCAAGTCCATCTGCCTGAACTTCGGGCTGGCTGAGGAGTTCGGCGGCCGCTGCCACCTCCGCTTCGACGACACCAACCCCCTCAAAGAGGAGCAGGAGTACATCGACGCCATCAAGCGGGACGTGCGCTGGCTGGGGTTCGACTGGGGGGAGCACGAGTACTACGCCTCCGACTACTTCGAACAGCTGTACCGCTGGGCCGAGGAGCTCATCCAGAAGGGGCTCGCCTACGTGTGCGACTGCACCCCCGAGGAGGTGCGGGCCAGGCGCGGAACCCTCACCGAGCCGGGCTCTCCCTGCCTCCACCGGAACCGGCCGGTGGAGGAAAACCTGGACCTCTTCCGCCGTATGCGCGCCGGCGAGTTTCCCAACGGCGCCCGGGTGTTGCGGGCTCGCATCGACATGGCTCACGGCAACCTCAACATGCGTGACCCAGTGATGTATCGCATCCTGCACGCCCCCCACCCCCATGCCGGCAGCGCCTGGTGCATCTACCCCACCTACGACTGGGCCCACGGGCAATCGGACTCCATCGAGGGGATCACTCACTCTATCTGCACGCTGGAGTTCGAGGCACACCGCCCCCTCTATGACTGGTTCCTGGATGCCCTGGGCATCTATCACCCCCGGCAAATCGAATTTGCGCGCCTCAATTTGACCTACACCGTCATGTCCAAGCGGCGCCTGCTGGAGCTGGTGCAGGAGGGGATGGTGCGAGGGTGGGACGACCCTCGCATGCCAACGATCTCGGGGCTGCGCCGCCGCGGCTTTACCCCCGAGGCGATCCGCGCCTTTGCCGAGAGGATCGGCGTGGCCAAGCGCGACTCGGTGGTGGACATTCAGCTCTTGGAGCACTGCCTGCGGGAGGACCTCAACGTTCGCGCCCCCCGGCGTTTTGCGGTGCTGCGCCCGGTCAAGCTCATCCTGGACAACTACCCGCCGGGGCAGGTGGAGCACTTCGAGGTACCCAACAACCCCGAGAACCCGGCGGCGGGGAGCCGGCGGCTGGCCTTTTCCCGGGAGCTGTGGATTGAGGCCGAGGACGTGCGGGCAAGCCCGCTCCCCAAGTACTGGCGGCTGTTTCCCGGCAACGAGGTGCGCCTGCGCTCGGCCTACCTCGTCACCTGCACCGGCGTGGTGAAAGACGCCTCCGGCGCCGTCGTGGAGGTGCACGCCACCTTTGACCCCGCCAGCCGGGGCGGCAGCGCTCCCGACGGGCGGCGGGTCAAGTCGACCATCCACTGGCTTTCCGCCGCCGACGCGGTACCCGCCGAGGTGCGCCTGTATGACCACCTCTTCACCCAGCCCGACCCCGACGACGTCCCCGAGGGGCAGAGCTGGCGGGCGGTGTTGAACCCCAACTCCGAGGAGGTGCTCACCGGTTGCCGGGTCGAACCGGGCCTGGTGGGGTCGCCGACGGGGGCCTTTTTCCAGTTCGAACGGCTGGGGTACTTCGTTGTGGACCCCGACTCCACCCCCGCCCGGCCGGTGTTCAACCGCTCGGTGACGCTGAAGGACGCCTGGGCCAAGGTGGCCGGCCGGGGGGAGAGCGGCTAAAGATTTTCAGCCGGGCGCCGAGAAACCAAAAAACCCGTCGGATCGCTTCGGAACCCACCGGAAAAATGCCGCGACGCTTGACAGGGTCTCGTCCTCGGGGGTAAAAAACCGCTCGATGTGGAATTGCCCCTCCCTCGCCATGGTCATGCGCAGCCCGCAGCTGCGGGCGAGGAGGGGGTGCGTGCCGATGAGTCAGTAACCCGATAGGACAGGACGCCACCTCGACGACCCGCAGCGGCGCTGCGGGTTTTTTGCGTTTGGACGAGTTCTTCCGCCTCCGGAGGAAAACGAAAGGAGTAGCGACATGCGAATGCGAATGCGGGAGCAAGTGGCAACAAACCTGACTTCGAGCCACCCGACCCGAACGACGAGGCGGCGTGCGCGCCGCCGGGAGGAACGTGATGAGCGCCCTGATCGACGCAGGCACACGATACGAAACGCAACAGATCCACGCCGGCCATGAGCCGGACGGGGGCACCCGCGCCCGCGCCGTGCCCATCTTTCAGACCACCTCCTACACCTTCGCCGACACTGCCCACGGCGCCCGCCTCTTCGCCCTGGAGGAGGCGGGCTTCATTTATTCCCGCATCGGTAACCCCACCACCGAGGTGCTGGAGCGGCGCCTGGCCGCCCTGGAGGGGGGGGTGGCGGCGCTGGCCACCTCCTCAGGACAGGCGGCGCAGTTTCTCACTCTGACCACCCTCTGTCGCGCCGGCGATTCCGTCGTCGCCTCCCCCTTCCTTTACGGCGGCACCGTCAACCAGTTCAAGGTGGCTCTGCCGCGGCTGGGGATTGCGGTGCGCTTTGCCGCCGGTGACGGGGCGGGCGACTTTGCCCCGTTGATCGACACCACCACCCGCGCCCTTTACGTGGAAACCATGGGAAACCCTGCATTTTCTGTTCCGGATTTCGAGGGGCTGGCGGAGCTGGCCCACCGCCACCGCCTGCCTCTGGTGGTGGACAACACCTTCGGCTGCGCCGGCTACCTCTGCCGCCCCATCGAGCACGGCGCCCACATCGTGGTCGCCTCCACCACCAAGTGGATCGGCGGCCACGGCACCGCCCTGGGTGGGGTTATTGTCGATTCCGCGACCTTCGACTGGAGCTTTGGGCGCTTTCCCGAATTTACCGAGCCCTCTCCCGGCTATCACGGCCTGCGCTTTGCCGAAACCTTCGGACCCGCCTCGCCCCTGGGCAACGTCGCCTTCATCGTGCGGGCGCGGGCGGAGGGGATGCGCGATCTCGGCCCCTGTCCCTCCCCCTTTAATTCCTTCTTGTTGCTGCAGGGCCTCGAGACCCTCTCCCTGCGGGTGCAGCGCCACTGCGACAACGCCCTGGCTCTGGCCCACTGGCTGGCGGCGCAGGAGGCGGTGAGTTGGGTGCGCTACCCGGGGCTGCCCTCCGACCCGGCCCACCGACGGGCGAGCCGCTACCTGCGCCATGGCTTCGGCGGGGTGCTGAGCTTCGGCGTCCGGGGGGGCTTTGCGGTGGCCCAGCGGTTCATCGACGGAGTGCGTCTGGCTTCGCACCTGGCCAACGTGGGGGATGTCCGCACCCTGGTGATCCACCCGGCCAGCACCACCCATGCGCAGCTGTCCGAGGCGGAGCAGCGGGCCGCGGGGGTGACCCTGGATCAGGTGCGGGTCTCGGTGGGGCTGGAGCACATCGACGACATCGTGGCCGACTTTTCCCGGGCCCTGGCGCGGGCTGCCGGGGAGGTGTGAGATGGGAGCGCGACCCACCCAGCTGTGGCGCTGCCCCCACCCCTTTTCCCTGGAGTCGGGGGAGGTCCTACCCGAGCTGGTGCTGGCCTATCGCACCTGGGGACACCTCAACGCCGCTCGGGACAACGGCGTCCTGGTCTGCCACGCCCTCACCGGTTCAGCGGACGTGGACCTGTGGTGGCCGGAGGTGTTGGGGCCCGGCCGGGCCCTGGACTTGAGCAGGGATTTCGTGGTGTGCAGCAACGTGCTGGGTTCTTGCTACGGCTCTAGCGGTCCGACGGCGACCAACCCCCGCACCGGCGCGCCGTGGGGGGACACCTTTCCGGAAGTGACGGTGCGCGACATGGTGCGCGCCCAGGCGTTGCTGCTGGAGGCCCTGGGGGTACGGCGCCTGGCCCTGGTGGTGGGGGGCTCCCTGGGGGGGATGCAGGTGCTGGAGTGGGGGGCGGGCTACCCGGAGCGGGTGGCGGCGCTGGTTCCCATCGCCTGCGCCGGGCGAGCTTCCGCCTGGTCCATCGCCCTTTCCGAGGCGCAGCGGGCTGCCCTTGAGGCGGCCGGCGACCCGGCTCGGGGGCTGGCGGCGGCGCGCATGATCGCCATGTGCACCTACCGCTCGCCGGCGGAGCTGGAAGCCCGCTTCGGTCGGGCAAGGTCGGAGGGAAGTTTCGCGGTGCAGAGCTACCTCCGCCACCAGGGGGCCAAGCTGGTGGACCGCTTCGACGTGCATGCCTACCGAGTGCTGCTGCGGGCCATGGACACCCACGACCTGGGACGGGGACGGGGGGAGTACGAGGGGGTGCTGCGCCGCCTCGCTGTGCCCACCCTGGTGGTGTCCATCCCCTCGGACGTCCTGTTTCTGCCCGAGGAACAGCGGGAGCTGGCGCGGCTGCTGCCCTGTGCTCGCCTCGCCACCCTGTCCTCCCCCTGTGGCCACGATGGTTTTCTCGTGGACCAACTAGCCGTCAACCGGCTGCTTCGGGACTTTCGCCGCACCGCCTTGCGGCGCGCCAGTTAGGAGGCCAACGATGAAGATCTTAAAATTTGGTGGAACCTCTGTGGCCGACGCCGCGGCCCTTCGGCGGGTGGTGGCCCTGGTGCGGGAGGCCCGAGGGAAGGGCGACGTGGTGGTGGTGGTCTCGGCTATGGCGGGGGTGACCGACCTGCTGGCGGAGGCCGCGCGGGCGGGTGAAGGGAGTGGTCGGGAGGTGGTGAGGCAACTGGCCCTGCGCCACCTCCACTGTCTAGGGGAGCTGGCGCCGGCCGATCAGGTGGGCCGTCGCCAGGTGGGCTACCGGCTCGGTCGGCTCGCCCGCCGGCTGGAGGTGCTGACCGCCTCCGGCGGTACCCCGGCCACCCGCGATGCCGTGGTGGCCGCCGGCGAGCAGCTTTCGGCGCCGCTGCTGGCGGCGGCGCTGCGGGCCGCCGGGGTGGCGGCGGTGGCCCTGGACGCCCGGCGCCTGATCGCCACCGACTCCGGCTTCGGCGACGCCACCGTGGACCTGGAGCGCACGGGTCGGTGTGTCCACCGCCGGTTGGGCCGGCTTCCCCGCAAGTTGGTGCCGGTGATCCCCGGCTTTTACGGCAGCGACCGCCGGGGGAGGTTGACCACCCTGGGTCGGGGCGGCTCGGACACCACCGCCACGGTTCTCGGCACCGTCCTGCAGGCGGAGCGAGTGGAGATCTTCACCGACGTGGACGGGGTGTTTTCCGCCCCCCCGCGGCTGGTCCCGGCGGCCGCCGTGATTCCCTTCCTCACCTTCGACGAGGCGCTGGCGATTGCGGCTCACGGCGGCAAGGTGCTGCACCACAAGTCTATCGCCCCCTGTCGGCAAGCCGGGGTGGAGGTGAGGGTACGCAACACCTTTCGCCCTTCTCTGGCGGGCACGGTGATCGGACCGCCGCGGCAACCACTCCGAGGCGTGGTGGGCGTCACCGGTCGCCCCTGGGAGGAGTCGGACCCGGCCCTGGCGTTGCTGGCGTTGGTGGGCGAGGGCGTCGACGCCAACCCCGCGGTGACCACCCGCGCCCGCACCGCCCTGGCGGCGGTGGGGATCGCGGAGTGGGGCGTTCCGAGCCCCGCCTTTGCCGCCGCCTTTCGCCTGGCGGTGGAACGCGCCGCCCTGGCCGAGGCGGTGGCGGTACTGCACCGGGCCCTCGTGGAAGGGATCCAGTATCGGTGTACCCCGGAGGCGACCTGGACGGCGACCCGGCCGGCGGCGGTCGGCACGGGAATGGTGGAGGTGGGTCATGGTTAGGGAGCGGATTCCCGTGGGGGTGGTGGGGGCCACCGGAGTGGTGGGGCAGGAGCTGGTGCGGCGGCTGGCTCGCCACCCCTGGTTCGAGCTGGTGGCGGTGGCCGCCTCGGAGCGCTCGGTGGGCCGGACGTTGGGAGAGCTGGGCGGGTGGGGAGAGGGGGAGCTACCCGCCGCCATCGCCGCCCTCGCCGTTCAGCCGCTGGCGTCCAGTCTGCCGGCGAGCATTGTGTTCTCCGCCCTGGATGCGGCCCTGGCGGCACGCGCCGAGGAGGAGCTGGCCCGGGCCGGCGGTACGGTAGTCTCTAACGCCTCGGCTTGGCGCATGGACCCCCGGGTGCCGCTGCTCATCCCCGAGGTTAACCCGGAGCACCTGGCCCTGCTCCGGAGACAGGAGTTCGGGGGCGGGGGCATCGTCACCAACCCCAACTGCTGCGTGGCCGGGTTGACTCTGGTCTTGAAACCCCTGCACGACGCCTTTGGGGTGGAGGAGGTGATGGTGACCACCTTCCAGGCGGTGTCCGGGGCCGGCTATCCCGGCGTTCCCTCCCTGGACATTCTGGACAACCTCATACCCCACATTGCCGGGGAAGAGGAGAAAATCCAGTCGGAGCCAGCCAAGATCCTGGGGGTCCTCACCGCGGACGGCGTGGCACCGACGCCGGTGCGCATCTCCGCCCAGGCGGTGCGGGTGCCGGTGCGCCACGGCCACACTCTCTCCATCGCCCTCCGCTTGGGACGGCGGGTCCCCCTGGAGGAGGTGCGTAGGGTGCTCGCTGGCTGGCCCGGGGCTTCCCCGGCGCGGGGCTTGCCCTCGGCGCCGGCACGGCCGCTGGAGGTGCTGGAGGAACCTGATGTCCCCCAGCCCCTCCGCCATCGCGACATCGGCGGCGGCATGACGGTGACGGTGGGCCGCTTGCGTCCCTGTCCGGTGTGGGACGTGCGCCTGGTGGCGGTGGTCCACAACGCGGTGCGGGGCGCCGCCGGGGCGGCCCTGCTCAACGCTGAGCTGCTGGTGCGGGAGGGCCTCCCGCAGGCGGCGCAACCGGCCTCCCGGGGCCTGTGGGTGGCGTGAGGCGACGGTGCTTGCGGGGCGGGGGAGAGTCCTCTACACTCGCCTCCCCGGCGCGGAGAGGTGCTGGAGTGGTCGAACAGGGCTGCCTGCTAAGCAGTTGTACCGGGTTGACCGGTACCGGGGGTTCGAATCCCCCCCTCTCCGCCATCCGCACGATGGAGGACCCACCTGGCTACTGTCTGGTAGCACGATTCTCCAGCGCGGCGTTTTAAGTGGGTACCTGGTATAGCCTTTTTGCGCTTTTTCGCCATCTCCGTGTCATTCGCTCTCCTGTCTCGCTCAACGTCCCGCCTTGGTGGCCACGAGGAGCGGTCAGGGTGCCGGTGATGCCAGACGCTTTGCTCGCTGTCGGCGGCGAGGGGCAAGCGCAGCCTTGCGGGGGGCGAGGGTGCGCGCCCACACCGCCAGGTCGCTCACCGAGGACAACACCCGCAAATTCGCCAGCTTCGGAAAAGTGCCCGGCGCCACGGCCTGCCCCCCCACCACTACCTCGATCCGGGAGGTGGCCACGGTTCGGGCGAGGTCGACCACCTGCTCGATGCGGGAACGCGAGAGGGGGCCAACGGTGCAACTGATCCAGATGAGCCGAGGCGCCAGCCAATCCGCCGCCCGCGCCAGGCTTTCAAGCGGCGTGTCGGGGCCGAAGTTGACCGGGCGCCAGCCGTCGGCGGCGAGGACGGTGGCCACCGCCAGAGAGGGCACGGTGTAGGGATCCCCGGAGGGAGCACCGCCGACGGCGACTGGACCCGAGGTTGTTTGCGGCAACGACATGCGCACGGCGTTCAAGGCGCGGAGGACGATGTCGGTCGCCCGGTGTTCGATGAGCAATCCCTCGGGGTCGTGGCGCCACAGCTCGCCGATGCGAGTCATCGCGGCGCGGAGGGGCCCGTCGATGACGTCGGCCACGGTGGTCCCCCCCTGTAACAGGGAACTCAGCAACTCGTGGACTTTCGACTCCTCGCCGTCGCACAGAGCGCTGAACAGGTGACCCGCGGGGTCGGCGGGAAGGACTGCGGACGCCGGTTGCTCCAGCCCGAGCAGCTGCGGGTGGAGGACCACGGCGCGGTGCTCGTGTACGAAACGCAGCGCCTCGGGGAGAGGGATGCGCCGGTGCCCGCCGGCGGTGCGGCTGGCGCGGATGACGCCCTCGTCCGCCCACCGCTTGATGGAGGACTCGCTGACGCCGATGGCGTGGGCCAGTTCTCGGGTGGTCAAAAGACGCATACGAATCACCTCCGTCCCTTTGAACGTTTTAGACGATTATTCATTCCCTCGTCGTGGGGCAGTCCGCCTCGCGGAATCTTGCGGGAGGCGTTCCTGTAAGTTGCGGTATCGGGCCACGACTGGCCCGGCAAACTGTGGAGGGGTGGCGAGCGAGGTCCTCGAGGGAGAGGGGATAGCAGCGATGGACAGAAAGGAAAGACCGGTGCTGGTCACCGGTGCCACCGGGTACATCGGTGGCCGGCTGGTGCCCCGTCTCCTGGAGGCGGGGTACCCGGTCCGCTGTCTGGCACGGTCGGCCCGCAAGCTGGCCAGCCGGCCCTGGGCCGGACACCCCCGGGTCGAGATCAGAGAGGGCGATGCGGGCGACGAGGCGATGGTCAAAGACGCCATGGCCGGGTGCCGGGCGGCGTACTACCTGGTGCACTCCATGCTGGCGGCCGGTTCTGCCTACGCCGAGCGCGACCGGCACTTTGCCGAGGTTTTCGGACGCTCGGCGGCCGCGGCGGGGGTGGAGCGAATCATGTACCTGGGCGGATTGGGGGAAACCGGACCCGACCTCTCCCAGCACCTGGCCTCCCGCCGCGAAGTGGAAACCGCCTTGCGGGCCGGCGGGGTGCCGGTGACGGTGCTACGGGCCGCCATGATCATCGGTGCTGGCTCGGCGTCGTTCGAAATCCTGCGTTACCTGGTGGAGCGGCTGCCCGTCATGGTCACGCCACGCTGGGTGTCCACCCCCTGCCAGCCTATTGCCGTCAAAAACGTCCTGCATTACCTGGTGACCTGCTTGACGCACGAAGCCACCGCCGCCCGGGACCTGGACATCGGCGGCGCGGACGTAAAGACCTACCGCCAGGTGATGCAGGTCATGGCGGCCGAGCTCGGGCTGCGGCGCCGGGTCATCATTCCGGTGCCGGTGCTCACGCCGCGGCTGTCGTCGCTGTGGATTCACCTGGTCACCCCCATCTCCAAGGACATCGCCCGACCCCTCGCTGAGGGGTTGCGCAATCCGGTGGTGTGTCGCAGCGACGAGGCACAGCGCCTGATGCCCCAGCGCCTGCTGACCGTCGCCGAGGCTATTCACGAGGCAGTGCGCAGCCACAGCCGGGGGGAGGTGGAAACCTCGTGGAGCGACGCCGGATCCATCCCCGGCGACCCCGACTGGGCGGGGGGCACGGTGTTCGAGGACTCCCGCACGGTGATCGTTGCTGCCCCCCTGGCCACCGTGTGGGGCACCCTCTGCCGGATCGGCGGTCGGCACGGCTGGTTTGCGGCGAGGGCACTGTGGTGGGTGCGGGGCGTCATCGATCGCCTGCTGGGCGGACCGGGGCTGCGTCGGGGCCGCCGCCATGGAGACCAATTACGATACGGGGACGCTCTGGATTTCTGGCGAGTGGTGGGTATCGAGCGCCCGCGGGAGCTGCGCCTGCGCGCCGAAATGCGTCTCCCCGGCGAGGCGGAGCTGGATTTTACCCTGCAGGCCGAGGGCGAGGCCGCCACCCGGGTGACCCAGACGGCCCGCTTCAAGCCGCGAGGCCTCGCCGGACTTGCCTACTGGACGGCGGTATCGCCGTTTCACGCCGTGGTGTTTCGCGGCATGCTGCGCGGCTTGCAGCGAGAGGCTGAGGCGGTCGCCCGTTAGCCCGCGACAACCTCGCTGCGCCAGTCGGTGTGGGGGGTGCGGTTGCGCACGAACCAGTCCCACACCAGGCTGGCGTAGCCTCGGGGAGCGATCCCCCGGCGCTCGAAGAACGGCTCCAGCGCCCGCCGCAGCTGCGGTAGGCGGTACGCCGGCACGCCCGGAAAGTAGTGGTGTTCCAGGTGATAGTTGGACCACAGGAAGAGCAGGTCCCAGGTGAGGGGCGACCGCCGCATGAGGGTACCCCAGTGGGCGGGATCGGCGGGGTCGATGGCGTAGTGCTGCCCCAGG
>CALEVZ010000001.1 GCA_937924755.1 uncultured bacterium | reverse complement strand
GCCGCCCCCGGGTTGGCGTAGACGATGGCGTCGCCGACGATGATCAGCACGCCCACCGGGGTCGTCTCCACCAGCACCCGGAAGCGCTCCTCGCTTTCCCGCAGCGCCTCCTCGGCGCGCGCCCGCTCGATGGCCATGGCCACTTGGGAGGACACGAACTCCAACAGCTCCCGGGCCGCTTCGTCGAAGCGTACGCCCTCGCGGTAGCTCTGCACCACCAGCGCGCCGATGGGGCGGTCGCGCACGATTAACGGCACGCCCAGCCAGTCCACCGACGGCGCTCCCAGCAACTCCACCTCGCCCGCCGCCACCAGCTGCGCGAACACCTCCGGAGAGGCCAGCAGCGAGCGCCGGGTGCGCAGCACATACTCGGTCAGCCCACGCCCCGGCGGCCGCGGCGGCGGCGGCGCATCGACCTCGTCGACGAAATAGGGAAAAGAAAGCAGCCCCCGATCCTCGTCGTACAAGGCGATGTAAAAGTTCTCGGCCGGCAACAGCGCCCCGATCGCCCGGTGGATCTGCGGCAGCAACCCGCCGAGACTGGAGGCGGCGGCGGCCGCCTGGGAGATGGCGAAGGTCGCCTCGCGGACAGCTTCCTGGCGCTTGAAGGCGCTGATGTCTCTCGACACCCCGAGGACGCCGGTCACCGCACCGGTGTTCTGGTCACGCATCGGCACCAGCGACGTGGACAGCCAGAGAGTGCCCTGGGGAAACGGGACCTGTTCCTCATGGACCTCCGCCTCGCCCCGCTCAAGCACCCGCTGCAGGGTGTGCCGCTGGCGCCGCGCCGCCTCCGGCGGAAACAACTCCTCCACCGTCTTACCCGTGAACGTGTGAGCCGGGGCTCCCAGCGCCGCCGCGGCGGCGCCGTTGAGGTAGGTGAGGTGCAGCTCGCGGTCGAAGATCAAGATGAAGTCCGTGGCCGATTCCGCCAGCGCCCGGTAGCGCTCCTCGCTGGCCAGCACCGCCGCGGCCGCCCGCGCCGACGCCTCGCGCGCCGCCGCCGCGACGCGCAGCGAAAAGCGCCACACCAGCAGGAACAAAGCCGCGCCGGTGACCAGCACGTAGAGAGTTCCCTTGAGCAGCGACAGGCGCAGCAGCGACGGCGGCCAGGCGGCCGCCCGGCCGAGCAGGACGGTGTCGGACAGCCAGATGTACGTCGCGGCCACCAGCACGTACACGCTTGCCGCCACAAGCGCCGTGCGCATCAGGCGAGGCTTCGAAACCTGCATGACCCTGCGATGGTAGTCGTTTCCCCGTCGGCGTGCCAGCGTCCCCCGCGCGGCGGGACGGGTCGTCGGCCCACGGAAAAACCCCCACAAGCGGTAGAATCGCGGCATGAGGCGTTCACGCTCCGCCGGCTGGCGCCTGCTCGCCCTGCTGACGCCGACTGTCATCGCAGCCTGCACGGTCACGCGGCAAGGAACTTTGGAGGAGCTCGCCGGCGCGGCGGTCCTGCCGGTGACGGTGGCGGTGGAATCGGACAGCGCCTTCGTGCGCGCGGTCGATCCACGCACCGGGGAGGTGCTGCAGGGGCGGCTTTCCCTCGACCCCGGCGGCCGCCACAGCCGTCCCGGCGTGCACCCCGAACCCCCGCTTCCCTCCGGCTCGGCGGGGATGGGCGCCGCCGGCGCCGGCGTTCCCCTGCGCGGCGGTACCGTCATGAACCTCACCGGCGAGCTGCTGGGGGACCAGGGCACCGCGCTGCGCTGCACGCTTCACGTGGAGCAGCGCATCCGGCTGCGCGGAGCGGGGACGTGTCATGACTCGAGGAAGGGGATCACGAACGGCTTCCGGTTGCGCTTTTGACCGACCCACCCCCGCCGTCGCCCGGCCATCGCCGCAAGACATTCGAAAAAACGTCCACACCCGGGGTGTTCCACGACCCTTTCCAGAGCTCGTAAGTATTTATATTATCGACAAATGAACGCGGCTTGACGGGAGGCCCGACGTGTCTGGATGAAATCTGGAAATGATGCGGCGTCCGCGCCCCTTGTCTGCGGTACACGCGCGCCGGAGCAAAACGGCAAGCGTGGGAAAAGGAGCTCAGCGATGCGTACTCTTGCAACCGTCACCCTCATCACGTTGCTGACCGCCGGCGTCACTGTCGCCGAAACCTACGGCAAGGGCAGGGGCGAGGACATCGTGCAGGTCGCCGTGGGCGCCGGGACCTTCACCACCCTGGCCACCGCCCTCCAGGCCGCCGGGTTGGTGGATGTCTTAAAGGGGGAGGGTCCATTCACGGTGTTCGCACCCACCGACGAGGCCTTCGCCAAGCTGCCCGCCGGCACCGTCGAGGCGCTGCTCAAAGACGTCCCCCGACTCAAGCAGGTCCTGCTCTACCACGTCGTCCCCGGCAGCGTCACGGCCCGCCAGGTCGCCGCGCTGCGCAAGGCCACCACGCTGCAAGGCGGCGACGTGGCGATTGCGGTCACGGGCGACGGCGTCACCGTCAACGGGGCGCGGGTGGTCAGCGCCGACGTCAAGGCCGCCAACGGCGTCATCCACGTCATCGACACCGTTCTGCTGCCGCCGGCCAGGTAGCGCCAATCTCAAGGAGTGGTTCCGCCCGGCGGAGTACAATCTCCGCCGGGCCGACACCTTCCCGGAGCACGTTCATGAACCTGGCGGTCATCGGCAGCGGTATCTCGGGCCTGGGCGCGGCCTGGCTGTTGCAGCAAAGACACCGCGTCACGCTGGTCGAGAGGGCCGCACGCCTGGGCGGCCACACCTGGACCGTCGAGGTCCCCGACGGCGCCCTCACCCACCCCCTCGACATCGGCTTCATGGTTTTCAACCACCACACCTACCCCAACCTTTCCCGCCTGTTCGCGCGCCTCGCCGTTCCCACGCACCCCGCCGACATGTCGCTGTCGGTGTCGTGCCACGCCTGCAACCTGGAGTACAACGGCGGTTCACTGCGTGGTTTGCTCGCCCAGCCCGGCAACCTCGGCAACCTCGACTTCTGGCGGCTGCTCACCGGCATCGTGGCTTTCAACCGGCAAGGCCGTCGCGCGCTCGCGCACGGCGGTGTGGCCGGCGACGAATCACTGGCTTCTTTTCTGGCACGCGCCGGGCTTTCGGGGGCTGCAGCGCGGCACTACCTGTACCCGATGGCGGCGGCCATCTGGTCCTCGGGCACCGGACCGGTCACCGAGTTTCCCGCCCGCTCCCTCCTGCAGTTCATGTCCAACCATGGTCTTCTGGGAATCACCACCCACCACCAGTGGTACAGTGTGCGGGGGGGCGCGGCCACCTACGTGCGCGCCCTCGCTGAACCGCTGGGGGAGGCAATTCGCACCGGGGTCAGGGTGACCGCCGTCGAGCGAGGAGAAGCTGAAGTCCGCCTCCACTTCGCCGACGGCGGCAGCGAGAGTTTCGACGGGGTGGTGATCGCCACCCACGCCGATCAGGCACTGCAGCTGCTCGTCGACCCCACCCCGGAGGAGCGGGAGCTGCTCGGACCTTGGGCCTACTCCTCCAACCGCGTGGTCCTGCACACCGATGCGTCACTGCTGCCCTCCCGTCCCGCCGCCCACGCCGCCTGGAACGTGCTGCAGCGGCAGTGCGTCCGACCGGGGGAAGAAGTGTGTGTCACCTACCTGTTGAACCGCCTACAGGAGGTCAGCAGCCGGCGGCAGTATCTGGTGACCCTCAATCCCATCAACCCTCCGGCGAGGGAGACCATCGTGCTCGAGACGACCATGCGCCACCCCATCTTGACCGCCGCAAGCCTGGCCACCCAGGGCGATCTGCCGCGCCTGGACGGCGTCAGGCGCACCTGGTTTTGCGGCGCCTATCACGGCTGGGGGTTCCACGAAGACGGCCTGGCCGCCGCCGTGCGCGTCGCCGCCGAGCTGGGAGTGGGCTTTCAGTGAGAGTCGAGGACGTCTCCTCGGCCCTCTACCGGGGCACGGTGCGCCACGTGCGGCGCGCCGTCCAGCCCCACGCCTTCGCTTACCGCACCTACCAGGTGCTGCTCAACCTCGACGAGCTGACCGCCCTCGACGAAAGAGTCTGGCCGTTCGGCTACAACCATCCGGCGTTGACCACGTTGTACGACCGCGACCACCTCCACGAGGGGGATGCACCGGTGCAGGAAAAGCTCGCCCGCCTGCTGCACCGTGCCGGCATCGAGCCCCCCGGCGGTCCGACCCTGCTGCTGACCAGCCTGCGGGTGGCGGGGTACGTGTTCAACCCCGTATCCTTTTATTTCTGCCTCGACGGGGAGCATCACCTGCGCACTGTGGTGGCCGAGGTGAACAACACCTTCGGCGAGCGGCACTGTTACCTGCTCACCGAGCTGCGCTGCGAAGGTGACGGCCTGCGCGCCGAAGCCGACAAGGTGTTCCACGTGTCGCCCTTCTTTCCCGTGGCCGGCCGCTACCACTTCACGTTCACCCCACCCGGGGAGCGCCTCGCTGTGCACGTCGAGCTGCGGCAGGAGGAGCAGCTCGCCTTGTGGGCCGGCTTCACCGCCCGGCGGGAACCGCTCACCTCCGGCACCCTGCTCGCCGCCCTCGCCGCCGTGCCGCTTTCCACCCTCCAGATTATCGCCGCCATCCACTGGCAGGCACTGCGCCTGTGGGGAAAGCGCCTCCCCTTCTACCGCAAGCCGGCGCCGCCGCCGTCGCTCCTCGAGGAGCCGTCATGAGCGACACCACACGCTCCGCCGTCTCACCGCTGCTCCCCCGGGGCCTGGTGGCGCTCTCTTACCGACGCGTGCGGGCCCTTCTTGCCGACCTGCCCGAAGGCCCCCTGCGTCTCGTCCTACCCGACGGCGGGGCCGAGCTCTGCGGCCCGCCCGGCACTCCCGCCGTGACCCTTCGGGTGAACGACTGGAACCTTTTCCGCCGCCTCGCCCTGGCCGGGGACGTGGGGTTCGGGGCGGGGTTCGCCGCCGGGGAGTGGGACAGCGACGATCTCACGGCCCTCCTGCGCCTGTTCGTGCGCGCCGGTGCACGGCTGGCCGGCGCCGCGCGGGGCGTCGCCGCGCTGCGCCTGGCCCGCCGCCTGCTGCACGCCTCGCGGCGCCCCACCCGCTCCGGCGCGCGGCGCAACGTCGCCGCCCACTACGACCTCTCCAACGACTTCTACCGGTTGTGGCTCGATGCCGGCATGACCTACTCGTGCGCCATCTTCGCGCACCCCGACGAGTCCTTGCACGAGGCGCAGCAACGCAAGCTGCGCCGCATCGCCGCCCTGGCCGGTCTCGCCCCCGGTCTGCGCGTGTTGGAAATCGGCTGCGGCTGGGGGAGCTTCCTCGAGCTCGCCGCCGAGAGGGGGTGCACCCCGGTGGGAATCACTCTCTCGCAGGCCCAGGCGGAGTATGCGCGTGCCCGCCTGGCCGCCTCTGCGCCGGCGGCGCGCGTGGAGGTGCGCGATTACCGGGACTGCACGGGATCGTTCGACGCCGTGGTCTCCATCGAGATGCTCGAGGCGGTGGGACACGCGCACCTGCCCGACTTTTTCGCCGCGCTCGACCGCCTGCTCGCCGCCGGCGGCACCGCCGTCGTGCAATCCATCACCATCCCCGACCATCGCTACGACTCCTACCGCGCCAACCCCGATTTCATTCAAACGTACATTTTCCCGGGTGGGCACCTGCCGTCTCTGGCGGCCATCGCCCAGGCGACGGCGCGCACCCGGCTGGTCATCGAATCCATCGAGAACATCGGGCCTCACTACGCGCCGACCCTGCGACACTGGCGGGAGGCCTTTCTCGCGCGCCGCTCCCAGGCCCGTGCGCTGGGCTTCGACGAGGCGTTCCTGCGCCGCTGGGAGTACTACCTGGCCTACTGCGAAGCCGGGTTCGCGGAGCGCATCATCAACGACCACATCCTCGTCCTGCGGCGGGCCGGCGAGGCTCCCCGCACGGCGGTATCGCCATGAGTCCGCTGCTCGCCCTGGCGGAGTCGGGGCTGCTGCCCGACACGGTGATCCGCCTGGGCATCCGGCGCCTGCTGCGCCGGCGCCTGCAGCAGGAGGCGGCCCGCCCGGGGGGCGTGGAGCACCTGGTGGAGGCGCTGCGCGCCAGCCCCGTGGCCCTCGTGCCGGAAGCCGCCAACCGCCAGCACTACGAGGTGCCGGCGTCGTTTTTCGCCACTGTCTTGGGGCCCTGGCTGAAGTACTCCTGCTGCCTGTGGGAGGACGGCGTCACCGACCTGGCGCAGGCCGAAGAGGCGATGCTTGCCCTCACCGCCGCGCGGGCGCGCCTGCAGGACGGCCAGGATGTGCTCGACCTCGGCTGCGGCTGGGGATCCTTCACCCTCTGGGCGGCCGCCCGTTACCCCCGCTCGCGCTTCCTCGCCGTCTCCAACTCCTCCACCCAGCGCGCCTTCATCTGCGCCCGCGCGGCGGCCAGGGGACTCGGAAACGTTCGCGTCGAAACCGCCGACGCCAATCGTTTCGAACCCCGGGCGGGAGCCTTCGACCGCGTCGTCTCCGTGGAGATGTTCGAACACGTGCGCAACTACGCCGTGCTGCTGCGCCGCCTCGCCGCCGCCTTGCGCCCCGACGGCGAGCTTTTCGTGCACATCTTCTGCCACCGCACTTTGGCCTACCCGTTCGAGCAAGGTGATCGCTTCGACTGGATGGCCCGGCACTTCTTCTCGGGCGGCCTGATGCCCTCCTTCGACCTGCTCGGCCGCTTCCAGGACGACCTGGCTCTGGCCGAGCGGTGGGTCGTCAACGGCCGCCACTACGCCCGCACCCTCGAGGCGTGGCTGGCGCGCCTGGACGCCCACCGCCCCGCCGTTCAGGCCGCCCTCGCCGAGACCTACGGCGCCGCCCACGTCAAGCGATGGGTGCAGCGCTGGCGCATGTTTTTCATGGCCTGCGCCGAGTGCTTCGCCTACGGGGGCGGCGAGGAGTGGCACGTCGGCCACTACCGCTTCACCAAGCCCCCGTCCCGCCTAGCGAGCCGCAGGGCACCGAAGGTGCAAGGCGAGCGGGGCGGGACGGCGTTTGCGCGCCGTCGCACCGGCTGATCGGCCCGAACGCTTCTCGCCCCTGCCTGCGTCCGGCGTGGAAGGGCATGTCGAAGGCCGCTTAAAACGGTTGCCATCTCTTTCGTGAAATACTATAATTTGACAGAGGCCGCCGTGGATCGGCGGCGCTCGCCACAGCCATGGCGACCACCCCCCTAGCCGTGCTGCTCGTGCTGGCCGCCACCGCACCCCCGGCCGGCGGCGACGGCTGCGTGGCGAGGTGCACCGGCGCCGCCCCATCCTCCCTCTGCCTGGCCGCGTGCCTGCACGACGCCGGCCGTTTCCGCGAGGCGGCGGCGGCGGCGCGGGCCGCCGCCGAGGCCGGCGCCGACGAGCTCACCTGCGCTTTGTGGGAGGCGCGCAGCTACCTGGCGGCCGGCAACACCGCATGGGCCGAGCGGGCTTTGGCGCGCCACCCCGGCGACGCCGACGCCGCCGCCTGGAGGGCGCTCCTGTACCTGCAGGACGGCGACCTGGCCCTGGCGCGACGGACGCTGGACACTTCCCTCGACGCCCGCGCGCCGCCGGCGCTGGCCAACCGATTCCGCCTGCTGAGGGCGTGGACGGCGATGCTCGCGGGGGACCGCCCCGGTGCCGCACGGGAGCTCGAGCTCGTGGACGGCCGCGCCGGGCTGTACCCGGAGGACCGGGCCGCGTGGCGTGCGCTCACCCGCCGGGCGGACCCCGGCCGGAGCGCGCCGTTCACACTCACCGCCGAGGCGCAGACGGGCTACACCTCCAACTCCCTGGCCGGCTCCCCGGCCGATCCCGGCCGCGCTGCTCCCCCCGGAGGACTGGCCCGGATCAGCGGCGACGCCCGCTGGACGGGCCGCGGGATGACAGCCAGGCCGGTGGCCGAGGTGTCCGTGCGGGGGTTGGGGCTTCGCGATGCCGCGGCACGGGAGCTCTCTTACCTCGAGGGACGCACCCGCCTGGGGGGTCTGCTGGGGGCGCGGACGTCGGCGTTCCTCGCCGGAGAGCTGCTCAGCCTCCCGCAACAACCCGCCAGCCGCTACTACACCGCCGTCCGCGGCGAGCTGGAAAGGGAGCTGAAAGGCGATACGGCGGTGGTGGCGGCGGTGGGACGGCGGCGCTTCCGCGACCCGGCGCGCACCCGCTGGGAGGCCGAGCTGGGCGGGGCGGCGCGGGCCGGCGCTTTCACCTTGGGCGCGACGCTGCGCTTCCATGACGCGGACAGTCCGGCGTACGACCTGCGCGGCGCTCTCCTGGTGGCGGCTTCCCGGCTGCCGCTGGGACGCGGCGCCACCCTGCAGGCCACCGCCTCCGCCGGCCTGACGACCTACCACCATTCCGGCGGACTCGCCGGCCTGCTGGCGCACGGCACCACCGACCGGCGCCGGGACGTGACCGGCCGGCTCACCCTGACCGCCTGGAGCCCCCCCCGCCGCAATCTCCGGGTGGGCCTGGGCGTCGAGGCGGCGCGTCAGGACTCCACCGCCGATCGTCTGCCCGGCTTCGACTTCGACTACCGCGAGCGACGCATCACCGTCAAGGTGCGCTGGCAGGGGGAGGGGTTCGCCGGCACGGCACGCACGGTCAGACCCGCCGAGCACGTGCCGCTGCCCTGGGGGCTGGGGGGTGACGACGATCTGGACGGGCGCGTGCTGGATCTGCTGCGCCAGGACGAAGAGCTGCGCCGCGCGGCGAGCTGCGGAGTCTAGGGGATGGCGCGCGGCCAGGAGTCCCCGCCCATGCCCTGGCGACGCGCCTGCCTCGAGGCGGCCGCCCTCGTGCTGGCGGGCGGCGCTCTCGGCCTCGCCGCCAACCTGGTCCGGTCGGACCCCCTGCCGTGGCGCGCCGCCGCTGCCTACGAAACCCTCGTCCCGTGCCCCGAGCCGATCGGCGAGGCGACCCCCCTCGACCCCCACGACCCCGCGCTCAACGACCCGCGCACGGTGCTGGTGAGCGCCCTCAATGCCGCCGAAAGCCGCTCCCTGCCGCTCGTGCCGCGCCTGATCATCCCCTACGATTACCTCCAAGAGGTTGCCGCTGCCGATGTGCGGCAAGTCGCCGCCGCCCGCGCCGCCCGCGTGGTGGTGGTCGGCGACGGGCAGCGGCCCGACTCCGGCGAACAGCTCGCCCGGGAGCTGGCCTGGCGCGGCATCCGCAACGTCTTCTTCGTGCACGGCGGGGCGCCGGCGCTGGCGGCCGCCCACGGCGGGCGGCCATGAGAGCGCTGGGCGGCTGGCGCGGGCACGCCTGGCTGGCGGTGCCGCTGCGTCTGTACCTGGGCGTCCTGTTCCTTTACGCCGCGGTGCACAAGGTCGCAGATCCCGCGGCCTTTGCGCTGGACGTGGCGACCTACGAGATCCTGCCCCTGGGGCTGGTCAACTTGACCGCCATCACCCTTCCCTGGATCGAAATCGTCGCCGGCGCTCTCCTCCTCGCCGGGCTGCGCGTGCGTCCGGCGGCCATCGTGGTGGCCGCACTCATGGCCGTTTTTCTCCTCGCCCTCGTCCTCGCCCTGGTGCGCGGCCTGGACATGTCCTGCGGCTGCTTCGCCTCGCAGGCGGCCGAGTCCGACCCCATCTCCTGGCGCACCGTGCTGCGCGACCTGGTGTGGCTCGCCATGGCCGTCCACGTCGCCGTCTTCGATCGCGCCCGCCTGAGCGTGGCGCATCTGATCCGCAAGGGAGTCCCGCCATGACCCTTTTCCTGGTCGCCGTGCTGCTGTCCGCCGCCGTGGGCCCGGCCGCGCCGTTGCCCGATCCCTGCGCCGGCCTTGCCGGTTCCGAACGGGCTCGTGCCCTGCGCCTGCTCGACTCCCTCTACCCCTACGAGTGCTGCGACGACACCATCGCCGCCTGCCTGCGCGCGCCGCAGCCCTGCCCGCTGGCCGGGCGACTGGCCGCCAACGTGTGCCGGCGCGTCGTCGCCGGGCAGGACGACGAGCGCATTCGCCGCGCCCTCTCCCGCCGCGCCCGCAGCGTCCTCGGCGGCGGCGAAGCGGCGGTCATCGACCTGGCCGGCGCGCCGGCGGCCGGCGAGGCGGACGCCCCGGTGACCGTGGTGATTTACGCCTGCCCCCGCTGCCCCTACTGCGCCCGCCTCGTCCCCGCCCTGCACACCGCCGTCACCACCGGCTCGCTGCGCGGTCAGGTGCGGCTTGCCCTGCGCATCTTCCCCATCCGCGGTCACCCCGGGGCGGCGGAGGCGGCGCTGCTCTGGCAGGCGGCCGCCGCTCAGGGACGGCTGTGGCCGTACATGCTGGCCGCCTACCGGGATTTCCCAGAGGATTCAGCGGCGGCGGCCGAGCGCTGGGCGCGGGCAGCCGGCCTCGAGACGCAGCGCCTGGCCGCCGAGGCCGCCAGCGAGGCCACCCGCGAGGCGGTGGTGGCCGCCAAGAAAGAGGGCATCGTCAACGGCGTCACCGAGACGCCGACGCTGTTCATCAACGGCGTGCGCTACGTCGGGGAGCTGGACGTGGAGGAAATCGTGGACGTCCTCGAAGAAGTCGCCCGGCGCTCGGATTCTTCGGCGGCGGCGCCGTGAAAGGAGGTTCCAACCATGCCACGTCAGTTCGCAACCCTGGCTCTCGCCCTGGCGCCGCTGGCGGCGGCGGCGCAGACCGGCGAGCCGCGCCTGGCGGTGTTCGAATACTTTTCCCGCTTCACCGGCGGCAACTGCCTCGCCGCCGGTCCGGTGGTCGATCGCCTTGCCGAGGAGATGGCCGATCGACCGGTGGTCTTTTTGGAGATGAACTACGACGGCCAGGTGGGCAACCGCGTCAGCCGGTGGTGGTTCGCCTATCCCGGCGGAACTCCCTTCCTGCCGCTGGTCATGGTCGGTTCGGGGCGGGAGATCGCCGACGGGCTGATGGACTTCGAGCGGGTGTTCCGCGGCATGGTGGAGAGGGAAATGGCCGTTCCGCCCCAGGCTTCCCTGCGCGCCTGGTGGGCCCGCCAGGGCAATCGCATGCGCATCTACACCCGCCTGACCAACCGGCTTGCCGTCCCCCTCTCCGCCGCCCAGCAGGCCAGCGTCCACGCCCTGGTGTGGGAGGACAGGCGGGTCGGCACCACCAACCGCATCATCCGCGACGCGCCGAACGCCGACATCAACCCGGCGCTGGCGGCCGGCGCCACGGCCGACCTGCCGGCCCTGCTGACCAGGGAGCTGACCGAAGTGAACTGGAGCAAGGTACACGCCACCGTCCTGGTGGAATGGCGGCCACCGGGGCAGGGGGCCTTCGATCAGCTGCAGGCGGCCATCGCAGTGCCGGCAGGAATCGCCGCCGCACCGGCAGCTCTCTCGTTCCGGGTCAACGCCCTCAATCCCCCCACCTCCCGCGGCCCGCTGGCCCTCGACGGCCCAGGCGGAACGCCTTGGAGCGCCTCCGCCGACGCCCTGTGGCTGCGTGTCGTCCCGGCCGCCGGCACCCTGCCCGCCACGGTGCAGGTGGAGATCATTCCCGAACTGTTGCCGGAAGGACCCCAGCAAGCGTTGTTGACCTTCGGCGCCGCGTCCCCCGACGGCTGGAACGCCGTCACCACGGTGAACGTGGACGCCGAACTCACCCCACCTTTTCGCCCGGTGCGCCGGCTGCTGCGCCGATGATCGCCGATGTCCGGGCCGTCACGCAGGCGGGAGCCATTTTTTTCCCCTGGGGAGGATCTATCGTCACCAGCCATGAACCCCGGGCACAGGCCGCCACCCCCGCTGGGACGGCGAACTGCCCGGGCGTTCACTCGGCCAGAAGCTGGCGGCGAGCCTCCTCCAGCTCGGCTCCCTGCGCCTCGTCCACCACCGGAAACTCAAGCTCCAGACTCTCCAGGGCCGTTACCAGGGTGGCCGCCACCACCAGCCGTGCGAACCACTTGTGGTCGGCGGGCACGACGAACCAGGGTGCATGGGCAGAGGCGGTGTGCCGGATCATGTCCTCGTAGGCGCTCATGTAGTCGTTCCAGTGGCGCCGCTCGACCACGTCGCCAAGGGCGAACTTCCAGCGCTTTTCGGGGGTTTCCAATCGCTCGAGAAAACGCCGGCGCTGCTCCTGGCGCGACAAGTGGAGGAAGAACTTGAGCACCACCGTGCCGTTGCGGGTGAGGTAGCGCTCGAAGGCGGCGATGTCCTCGAAGCGCTGACGCCAGATGTCCGGGCCCACTAGCCTCGGCGGCAATTTCTGCCGCGCCAGCGCAGTGGGGTGGACGCGCACTACCAGAACCTCCTCGTAGTACGAGCGGTTGAAAATGCCGATGCGACCCCGCTCCGGTAGGGCGCGGGTGGTGCGCCACAGGAAGTCGTGATCCAGTTCTTCCGCCGAGGGCACCTTGAAGGAGGTCACCTGACACCCCTGCGGGTTCACCCCGGACATCACGTGCTTGATCACCCCATCCTTGCCGGCGGCGTCCATCCCCTGCAGGATGACGAGAATTGCCCAGCGGTCCTGGGCCCAGAGGCGCTCCTGCAGCTGCGTCAGGCGAGTCAGCCACTCCTCCGCCAGCCGGGTGTGGGCCTCTTTTTTGGATATCTCCACCCCGCAGGTGTCACCCGGATCGAAGGTGGCCAGCGAAAACGAGGCCCCTCGCTCGATACGCAAACGCTCGAAAAATCTTTCGGTCGTTGCCATGAATTCCTCCCCGCGGGCATTGAGTGCGCCGCTGGTGGACTGTGCATCTCCAGAGTACTGCAAAACTCAGCCCCGCTTGCCGCAGCGCGTCATGTCGCGCTAAGCTATCCGAGCGGCGCCGCCTGCTGGGAGGAACCATGGCGACTCGAATGAGAACGGCTCTCCTTCTGGCTCCCCACAACCCCAAAGGAAACCACCTCTGTGACGCGCTGCGGCAGCAGCCGGAGCTCCGCACTACCCCCCATGGGCGCGGCTGTATCTGTCGCGGCAAGGGCTTGACCCTGCGCATCGAGGTGGTGCGCTCCGCCGCCGAGGCCCTCGACCTCCTGCGGCAGGAGTACTACAACCTGCTGATCGTCGACTGCCGCAACCCCGGCGGCGACCATCAGGCGTTCGCCCGCGAGGGAGAGATCAACGGATTTCTGGAAGCCTTGCGGCGGGAGCCCGATCGCGAGCGCCGCTACCCCTTCCGACGCATCGTCGTGCTGGTCGGCGACGCGGACGCCTCCCGTGCCGATCGGCTCATCTTCGCCATGGGTGAGCGCCACGTGGGCGCCTGCGTGCGCGACCGTTCCTTCATCCACGCCCACACCCCGGAGCAGCAGGAGCAGGCTCGCCGCCGCTTCGTGACCGAACTGTGGGAGCTGTGCCGCCGCACCCTCACCGAGAAGCGGCGCGGCAAGCGGGCCATCTGCGCCGCCGGCGGGGGGCTTTCCGGTCTCTATTACGAACTGGGGGTGCTCAAGTGCCTGCACGACGCCAGCGACCTGGATGTGGGCAGCTTCGACATGTACTTCGGCATCTCCGCCGGCGCCCTGGTGACCGCCGGGCTGGCCACCGGGTTCTCCATTGATGATCTGATCGCCAAGTTCGGCGGGCTCGACCGCGGCTGGCCCTACCGGCTGCGCCTGGAGTGGCGACACCTCAACCTGGCCGAGGTGCCGCGTCGTCTCCTGCTGGCGCAAAAGGCTTTGCTCGAGTACGTAAGTCGGCTGGCGCGCAACGAGGACGAGCTGTCGGTGGCGGCCATCCTGGGCACCTACGGCAACGTGCTGGGGCCCATCTTCGACAACCGCCCGCTGGAGGAGGGGGTCCGTCGGCTGCTGTCGAGCCCCGGCCACAGTAACGACTTCCGGCAGCTGCCACGGCCGTTGTACATCGGCGCCACCGACCAGGATCGGCGCGAGCACGTGCTCTTCGGCGATGTCGGTTGGGACGACGTGCCCATCAGCAAGGCGATTCAGGCCAGCACCGCCATGCACCCCTTCTTTCCCAGCGTCGAGATCAAGGGCAGGTACTTCACCGACGGCATCGTCACCCGCACATCGAACCTGCGTGCCGCCATCGACAAAGGGGCCGACCTGGTCATCGTCGTCGATCCCTTTGTGCCGCTGATCACCGACCGGCCGGGCAGCAACGCCCGCATGGGCAACATGTGGGTGATGGAGCAGGACTACAAGACCATGTCCTTCACCCGTTACGAGCAGGCGCGCAACGAGATCTTGCGGCGCAGCTCGAAGATCAGCGTGTACACCTTCGTGCCATCCAACCGCATGCGGCACCTGATGAGCAATCAGAACCCGTTTGTGGCGAGGAACTTCCACGCCATCGTGTGTCAGGCGTACTCGTCCACCTACCGGCGGCTTAAGGTGCTGGAGTACAAACTGGCGGGGGAACTGGCGTCCCACGGGATGACCTTCGATCTGGGACCGGTGGCGGCCAAGGTAGCCGCGCTCACGGCGGCGCCCAGGCCGGACGCCGCGCTGCTCCTCGCCACCCCCAGCGGCTCGGGGCGAGCGGACGTCGCCTAGGATCCTATCCTGCCTCCAGGGAAAACTCCATGAAGTCGAACCACGTCCCCATGCCGTTGAGGGAATCGATCTCCGCCTGCACGATGGCCAGGTGGCCGGCCTCGATCTCCAGAAAACGCGCGAACATGCCGCGGTCCGCCTCGGGCAGGGTGTCCACCAGCTTGCGGTAGAACGAGCTGGTCTGCCGCTCCAGCTCCAGCGCCACCTTCAGCAGCTCCAGCTCCTCCTGCACCGCCACGGTGCGATCTGGGCCGCCGCTCACCTTGCGGCGCGCCTCGGCCACCCACTCGAGGGGCGGCAACTCGGTCGCCAACTCGGGGGAGGAGATCTTGCCCCCGCGGCTCCACTCCGCCAGTCGGCTCTCCAGGTACTCCACGTGCCCCTGTTCCTCCCGCGCCAGGGTATCGAAAACCCTCTTCCCCTGCGGGTTCAAGACCTGCTCTCGCGCCTTGAGGTAATGATCGCGCACCTGATGCTCGTAGTGGATGGCGGTGGTCAGGGCTTCCTTGAGATCCATGCGGCCGCTCCCCGAGGCTGCTCCGGCAACCCCACCCGTGAGCATAGCCCCTCCCCCCGCTCTGTCAAGCGCGCGCTCCCCGACATGGGCACGGTCACGGCCACGGTCACGTTCACGGATCACGTTCCGGTCGGGGGAAGGCATACCGACTGTGGGGGCGGGCCGGAGGCCCCCGCACCCAGCGGCGCGGACAGGGGCGCCAGCAGGGTAGCTGGGATGGGGCGGATCCTCGGCGGGTCAACTGGCGGGGAGCGTCAACCCCCAGCGGTGCAGCTGTAGGGCGAAATCCTCCCGTGGCGGTGCGGTGGGGGAGAGACCCTCGGCGGTGATGGGATGGGGAAGCTCCAGGCGCCAGGCGTGCAGCATGAGGCGTGGGGCCGGGGCTCCCCCGTAGAGAATGTCGCCGGCCACGGGCCAGCCGGCCGCGGCCAAGTGCACCCTGATCTGATGGGAGCGACCGGTGAGCGGTCGAACTTCGACCAGGTTGTGGGTTGTTCCTCGGGCTAGGGTTCGGACGGCGGTGCGGGCGGGGCGCCCGCGCAGCGACGGCGAGAAACGGCCCGGCGTGAGGGGATCTCGCTCAATGGGCTGATCCAGCACCACAGGCTCATCGCCCGGGTCGCCGGGAATGGCCGCCAGGTACCGCTTGACCACGTTGCCGGCCTGCCAGAGGCGGGCCAGGCCGCGGGCGGCGCGGGGGTGGAGGGCGAAGAGCATGACGCCACTGGTGGGGCGATCGAGGCGATGGATGAGGGTGACCTGCTGCCGCCGGCCGGCGCGAGCCGAAAGGGCCAGCAGGAGAGCTTCACCCACGGTGAGTTCCTCTCCTTGCCTGCTGCGGGGGGCGGCCGCGGCGATACCGGAAGGCTTGTGGACGGCGACTAGCCAGCGGTCCTCGAAAAGGATCTCAACGGGGGGTAACGCGCCGGGTGACGCTGCCCCTGCATGGGGAGGCAGGAGGTCGAGCACGACGCCGGCGGCGACCGCCCGGGAGAGCGTGCGGGTCGGCCTGCCGTCGAGCCAGAGCTGCCCGGCGTCGATCAGAGCGCGGGCGCGGCGCCGCGGAATGCCAGCGAGGTGGGCGAGGACCTGATCGAGCCTCAACCCCGCCAGCCAGGGGGGAACGACGTAGCGGCGCGGCGCCTCACCCAGCCGGAACCTCCCTCGGGAGCACCAGGCTCACCGATGTTCCTCCGTCCCCGGTGGTGATCGTCAGGGTCCCCCCGTGCGCCCTGACCATCTTGCGGGCAATCGCCAGGCCGAGACCGGCGCCCCCGGCCCGGCGACAAGCCATGGGGAGGTCCAGCCGCGCCAGGATCTCGGCGGCGATCCCCGGACCCTCGTCGCGCACGGTGATACACACCTGGTCACCGTCTGCCTCCACACGGACGTGCACCGGCGGCGGGCTCGGGGCGCTTTGCACCGCGTTGTCGATGATGGCACTCAAGGCGGCATGGATCCCTCGCCGGTCCCACCGCACCGGTCCCACGGACTGGCTGGCCTGGAGGTGGATCACTGGTCGCGGTTGGTGGGGTGGCCAGGCGGACTGCACCTGCTGAGCGACTTCTTGGAGCAGGTCCATGGGTTCCAGCGGACCGGCGGCCGGCCGGAAGGGCCGCCCGTAGAGTAGCAGCTTGTCGAGGTAGACCTTGAGCTTGTCGACCTGCCGCAGGACCGCGTGGAAATGCTCCTTGACGGCGACCGGGTCAGCGGCGCGGCGCGCCCCCAGCTCCGCCTGGAGTCCGGCGGCAAAGGCGAAGTTCCGCACGTCGTGGGCGATCTGGTTGACCAGGTCCTCGACGGCGCTCTCGTCGCGGTCCTTCTCGCTCTTGGGCTGCTCGGGTGGGGTGCGTGTCACTGAAACAGTGTAGCAACATTCGGTGGGGGGAGGTTCTGGTCCGAGTGGGAGAATGCGCGCCGCGTGCGGCCCATTGTCTGTCATCGCCTTGACAATCGATGCCTCCCCGAAGAAACTGAATGATGGATCAGTCAGTGGCGGGGGGCTATGCGCGGTCAGCACGAGGAATCGAAGCAACGCAGGCGGAGCGAAATCGTTCGCGCCGCCGTGGATGTCTTCGCCGAGCGCGGGTATTTCGCGGCCCGCATGCGCGAGGTCGCCGAACGCGCCGGCGTGGCCGATGGCACGCTGTACCTCTATTTCAAGGGGAAGGAAGACCTCCTCGTCTCTATCCTGGAGGAGTACGCCGAGGCGTTCCTCCTGCGCGCCCGGCGAGACTGCGAGAGCCTGGCGGACCCCCGCGACAAGCTGCGGCGCATCGTCGAGCGCCACCTGGTGTCCATGCAGAACGATCGGGCGCTGGCCCATGTCTTTCAGATCGAGCTGCGCCACACGCGCCGGTTTCTGCGCCGGGTGGCGCGCGGCAAGGTCGCCGAGTACCTCAACCTGCTCCAGGAGGTGGTGAGGGAAGGCCGCAACGGCGGAGTGTTCCGCCGCGATGTGCCACCGGAGCTGGCCGCGCGGGCCATCTTCGGGGCCCTGGACGAGCAGGTGACCGCGTGGGTCCTAGCGCGCCGGCCAGGAGAGCTGCGGGGGCAAGTGGAGCCGTTGCTAAAAATCCTGCTGGCGGGCTTGGCGCCGCCGGCCGATGAGGAGGTCGACCATGGCTGAACCGAAAACGCTCCTGGATCTGTTTGCCCTGTGGCGTGGATTCGCGATCAAACCCGCCCTGGTGGATGCGCGAGGTGGTGCGTACGCGGTGACGCCCGCAGATGAAGTGGCGCGCCGGGCAGCCGGCCTGGCCCAGGGTCTGGCGGCGCTGGGGGTGGCCCATGGCGACCGCGTGGCCATGCTGGTGGCCAACCGGCCGGAGTGGCACGTCATCGACGTCGCCGTGCATCACTTGGGAGCCGCCAATGTGCCCATCTACACCACCCTGCCGGCGCCTCAGGTGGAACAACTGCTGCGCGACTCCGGCGCCAAGGTTCTGCTGGTGGACGGCGCCGAGCAGCTTGCCAAGGCCCAGGAGATCGGTGCCCGCTGCAAGGATCTCAAGCATGTCATCCTCATCGACGGGGAGCCGCCGGCCGGCGTCAAGAGCCTGTCCGAGGTGACCGTGGAGCTGTCCCAGGAGGCCGCCGACGCCTGGCTCGCCTCGCGCCGCACGGCCGTGGCGCCGGAGGACCTGGCAACGCTGATCTACACTTCCGGTACGACCGGCGAACCCAAGGGCGCCATGCTGACCCACGACAATTTCGTCTTCAACGCCGTGTCGTCATCGGGGCAGATGCCCTGGCCGGCGGAAGGGGGCGAGGTCGGGCTGTCGTTTCTGCCGCTCTCGCACGTGCTGGAGAGGCTGGTGGACTACATCTATTTTTTGCGCGGGGTGACCATCGCCTACTGCGGAGTGCTGGAGATCGCCGAGGCGTTCCAGCGGGTGCGCCCACACCTGTTCACCGCCGTTCCCCGCGTCTACGAGAAGGTCTACGACCGTATCCACGACGAGGTGGGCAAGGCTTCCCGGCTACGCCGGGCGATCTTCAAGGCGGCCATCCGCACCGCCCTGGAGGCCTACCGTACCGGCTCGCGGGGGATCGCCTGGTCGGTGTACGACAAGCTGGTGTACAGCAAGATTCGCAACGCCTTTGGAGGGCGCCTGCGTTTTTCGATTTCCGGCGGGGCGCCGCTGCCGGTGTTCGTGGGCGAGTTCTTCCACGCCGTCGGGGTGAAGGTCCTGGAGGGGTACGGACTCACCGAGACCTCGCCGGTGATCGCCGTCAACACCCTCAACCGCTGCAAGGTGGGGACGGTCGGACCGGTCATCCCCGGGGTCGAGGTCAAGATCGCCGAGGACGGCGAGGTGCTTTCCCGCGGCCGGCACATCATGAAGGGGTACTGGAACAAGCCCAAGGAGACCGCGGCGGTCATCGACAGGGACGGGTGGTTCGCCACCGGCGACATCGGCGAAATCACCCCCGACGGCCTGCTCAGGATCACCGACCGCAAAAAGGACATCCTGGTCACGGCGGGGGGCAAGAACGTCGCCCCGCAGCCCATCGAGAACCAGCTCAAGGCGTCGATCTTGGTCGAGAATGCAGTGCTGTTCGGGGACCGTAAACCCTTCATCACGGCGCTCCTGGTGCCCAACTTCGAGGAGCTGGAGCGCTGGGCCAAGCTCAACGGCATCGTCACGGCGTCGAGGAAAGAGCTCATCCAGCGGCCCGAGGTGCAGGCGCTCTACCAGGGGGTGGTCGACGCCGTCAACGAGAAGGTCGCCCGCTTCGAGGCGGTCAAGAAGTTTACGATCCTACCCGAGCCGTTCACCATGGACGGCGGGGAACTGACGCCCACCTTGAAGGTGAAGCGCCGGGTGGTGGAGAAGCGGTACGCGCGGTTGATCGAGGCCATGTACAGCGACGGGGGCGGCAAGAAGGGCTGAGCGCGGGGCGCTTCGGGGGGTGCGCCGCGCCGTCTTTGCGGAATCGCCCCAACCGGCGAAAGGGCGTCATTGCGCGGGGACACCGTCGCCACGTCGTGAGAGGGCGTTTCCCCGTCGGGCGAGCAGTTCTCCCACCGGCACCGCCTTGAGCCCGCGCAGGTCGGTTTCGTCCAGCAGGATGGGCAGGGCCTCCAGCAGTGGGTGATGCGCCCGCCCCGTACCCAGGTGCATGAGCACGATCCCTCCCGCCAGCGGCACGCCGGTCGCCTGCTCGAAGGAGAGCAGCCGCCGGGCCATCGCCTCGGGACCGAGAAAGATTTTGGCGCGCGGGTTCTCGACCCAGTCGAGGGCGTCCAGCGACAGTGATCCGCCGCGCGTCCAGTCGATGTGAACGAGCCCCAACTCGGCGGCCCAGGCGCGGATCTGGGCGTTGTGCTCGCCGTAGGGGGCCCGCCAGAACGGCGTGGGCGCTGCGCCACCGAGCGCCGCGCGGATGGCCTCGTCGGCGAGGCGGAGTTCGCGCTGCAGCACGGCGCGCGAAATCTCCGGCCGCGTGTCGTGACGGCGGTTCTCCTCCCAGGTGGTGAGGTGGGGGTGGGTGTCGGTGTGGTTGCCGATCTCGTGTCCATCGCGGTAAGCCTCGCGAAGGATCTCGGGGTGGGCGCGGGCGAACCCGCCGGTCACGAAAAGGGTGGCGCGCAGGCGGCGCTCCCGCAGCAGCGCCAGAAGCTCCCGTGCCCCCTCGCTGGCGGCGTGGGCGTCGAAGGTGAGGGCGAAGTAGGGGCCCGTCCCGCTCACCGAGGCGATGTTGACGGCGGCCGCCGCGCCCGCCGGAGGGGCGACGCTGAAGGCGGCGAGGAGGAGGAGCGAGTGACGCACATCACTATTTTGGCAGAACCCACCCGCGGGTGGTGAGCCGCGAGGCTCCAGAGTCGCGGCGTGGGGATGAACTACAATCCCCTCGGTCGCGCACATGTGGAACCTCCCCAACTCCCTGACGGTTTTTCGCATCTTGCTCGTGCCGCTGCTCGTAGTGGTGCTGCTGACGCGCTTTTCCGGCAGTGAGTTCTGGGGCCTGGGCATCTTTCTGCTCGCTGCCCTGACCGACCTCTTCGATGGCATCATCGCCCGCCGGACCGGCGCCGTCACGGTGGTTGGCACTTTGCTGGATCCCATCGCTGACAAGCTGCTTATCTCGGCGGCGTTCATTTCCCTCGTCGAACTGGGTCTTGCGCCGGCCTGGATGGTGGTGATCATTCTCGGCCGCGAGTTCGCAGTGACTGGCTTGCGGCAGGTGGCGCACCAGCGCGGGGTGGTGATCGCCGCCACCTGGTGGGGCAAGCTCAAGACGCTGTCGCAGATCATCTGCGTGTCGCTGTTGATCGTCAGCTTTCAGCTTGGCCGCTGGGCGTTGTTGGGGAAGATTGCCCTTTGGGTGGCGGTCGCTCTGGCGGCGGCCTCCCTGGTAACCTACTTTCGCGCCTTCTGGCGGCGGGTTGCTGAGGTCGGCCGGTGAAATCCCTGCGCGGTGCCGGCCTGGCGGTGGCGCTGGTGCGGGTGGGATACCGTCGTCCTTATTTGACGGTGGCGATGGGCCTGGCGGTGGTGGCCTTGGGGATTGCCCTGGGGCTCAAGATCAACTTTGAAACTGACGTCATGAGCCTGGTGCCGCGCCACGATCCGGTGGTAGAGGAGTTCACCCGTACCTTCGAGGAGTTCGGCTCTCTCGACACCCTGCTGGCGGCGGTGCCGGTGGCGGGGGAGGAGGAGCTCGAACGGGCGCTCCTGCTGGTCGACCTGGTCGCCGAGGAGTTCCAGCGCAGCCCCTATCTGGGCGGTGTGCAGTCCCGTCTGGAGGACCCGACCCGGCTGGCCGAGGCGGTGCTCCACCACGCGGTGCTATTTCTCGACCAGGACGGGCTGACGCAGCTGGCCGAGCGGCTCACTCCGGAGGGCTTGGCTGCCCGCGCTGCTGACATTCGCGCCGCCGTGGAAACTCCCCTGTCGCTGGCCGGCAAGGAGTTCATGGTCCGGGATCCGCTGGGGCTGCTTCCCCTGCTGCTGGGCCGGGTATCGCGCACGCCGTCCGCCTTGAAGGTGGACTTTGCCAGCGGCTACTACCTTGCCGCCGACCACTCCATGGCGCTCGTCCTCGCCAAACCCATTCGACCTGCCCAGGACATCGCCTTCGATGCCCTGCTATTTGCCGACCTCGAACAGCGTATTGCTCGCGCCCGCGCCCATCTGGCCGAAGAGGAAGAGGTGGCAATCGAGGCGATCCCCCCCGTGCTTCTCGGCGGCGGGCACCGCATCGCCATCGAGGACGCCTCCCTCATTCGTTCGGACATCATGACCAACTCCATGACCTCCATTGTTGGCGTGATGTTGCTGTTTTTCTTCGCCTACCGCCGCTTCGCCGCTGCCCATTTTGCCTTTCTGCCGCTGGCGGTGGGGTTGGCCCTGACCTTCGTCTTCACCGCCCTGGTACTCGGCCGCCTCAACTCCGCCACCTCCAGCTTTTCGGCGTTGCTAGTGGGACTCGGTATCGATTTCACCATCGTCATGTACGGGCGTTACCTGGAGGCCCGCCACCGGGGGCTGCCGCTGGCTGAGGCGCTGGATGAAATGGGGCAACGATCCGGGCCAGCCGTGCTGTTGGGTGCCATCACGAGCGTGGGGACGTTCTACGCCTTTCTGGTGACCCGCTTCGCCGGCTTGAAGGAGCTGGGATTGCTCACCGGTACTGGCATCGTCCTGATGGCGATCAGCGCCTTCATGCTGTTGCCGGCGCTGGTGACCATCTTCGATCGCGGTCGGCGCCCCCCCGAGCTGTCCCGCTGGCTGCACGTGGCCCCCATCCTGCGGTGGTGCGCGGCCCACCGCCGCCTGGTGCTAGGCCTGGCGGCTGTGCTGACGGTGGCATCCCTGGCGGTGGTCGGTCGGGTGAAGTTCGACGACGACGTGCGCAACTTGCGGTCGCCCTCCAACCGCGGCGTCGAGGTGCAGCAGGCGGTCGCAGAAGCCTTTGGCATCTCATTTAACGCCATGATGATCCGGGTTGAGGCGGGGAGCGAGGCGGAGGCTCTGGCGCGCGTGCAGCGGCTGACCGGAGGCCTGGAGGAGCTGATCAAGCGGGCTGAGATCTCCGGTTTTGAGTCGCTGGCCAACCTTTTCCCGCCTGCCGACGCCCAGGCCGGGACCCGCGCCTGGCTCGAAGCGCATGCCGAACTCACCGACCCGGTGCGGGTGCGCAGGCAGCTCGCTGACGCCATGACCGGCGTCGGCCTGCAGCCGGAGGCCTTCGCCGCCGGTCTGGAGCTCCTCGACGACGTGCTGCGGCCAGCCGAGGAGGTGGGGCTAGAGGTGTGGAAGGGCACCCCGGTGGAGCAGCTGGTGGAGCGGTCACTGCTGCACAAGGATGGGCGTGTGGTGACGGTGATCAACGTGTTCGTCCCTCCGGGCAAGTGGAGGCGAGAGGCGCCGCCAGGCCTGGTGGCGCTGGTCAGCGGGGTCGACGGCGCCTCGCTCACCGGCGTCAACATGGTGTCCCAGCGGCTGCGGCAAATCGTCTGGCGGGACGCGGGATTCGCCTGCCTGCTCGGGTTGGTGATCGTCTTCCTCATGCTTTTGTGGGAGATGGAGCGCGTGCGGGACGCCGTGCTGGGGCTGCTGCCGGTGCTGCTGGGGGTGCTGTGGACGGTGGCCGGGATGGCGGCGTTGGGCCTGGCGCTCAATTTTCTCAACGTCTTTGTCATCACCATGATCATCGGCATTGGGGTGGACTACGCCATCCACATGATTCACCGGTTGCGTGAGGGTGGTGGGCTGGAGCGGGTGGCGGAGACGGCCCGGGCCGTGGTGTTCGCTTCCTTGACCACGGTGGTGGGGTTTGGGTCGCTGGTGACGACGCACTTTCCCGGGTTGCGGAGTATTGGCATGATGACCTCGGTGGGGGTGGTGCTGGCGTGTCTGGTGGCGGTGGCGGTTCTGCCGCTTCTGGTGCACCAGACAGCTGTGGAGGGTGACCGCTGAGGCGGAGGTCGCCGTGGTGAAAAGACTCTCAGTGGAAAAGTTGCGCTGGCGCTGTCCGCTGGACTGGCTGACGGCTGAAAGCACCTCGGAGGTGGCGCCCTCGACGGGCATCATCGGTCAGCAGCGGGCGGTCACCGCCCTGGAGTTCGGCCTGGCCATGGACTCGTTGGGGTTCAACGTGTTCGTCACCGGTCTCACGGGCACCGGCAAGATGACCGCCATTGAGTTGCACCTCAAGCCCCACGCCAGCCGTGGCTCACGGCCCGATGACCTCATCTACGTTTTCAACTTCGATCACCCGGAGCGCCCCCGCCTGCTGGTTCTGCGCGCCGGGGGCGGGGCGGTGCTGCGCGAGGGGATGGACCGGTTGTTGGCGCAACTGGCGGAAAGCCTGCCGGGGCTGTTCGAAAGTGAGGAGTACCAGCGGCGCTTGGAGCTGGCCATCGAGGACCTAAAAGCCCGCCAGCAGGAGCTCATTCGCACCTTCGAGGAGGAGGTGCGGGAACACGGCTTCACCCTGGTGCAGGTCCAGGTGGGGTCGGTGACGCGGCCCGAAATCCTGCCCCTCGTCGATGCGCGGCCGGTGACCATGGACAAGGTCCAGGCGCTGGCGGCGGAGGGGAAGATCGAAAAGGAGAGAGCCGCGGCTTTGGAAAGGGAGCACCAGCGGCTTTCCGAGGAGCTGCAGCGCGCCTTTGCCCAGGTCATGGCGGTGCGCGCGGAGATGGTGGCGCGCGCCGAGAAACTGCGCCAGGACACGGTTGCGCCGGTACTGGAGCAGGAAATGAACGCCATTGCCGCGGCGGTGGGAGACGAGCGGGTGAGGCCGTTCTTGCAGGCGGTGGCCGCCGATCTAATGAAAAACCTGGAGCTACTCACCGCCCGGCGTGACGAGGGCCCCGCCGATCCCCTCACCCGGTATCGGGTCAACGTGGTGGTGGACAACGGCGCCACTGAGGGGCGGCCGGTGGTCATCGAAACCGAGCCGACCATGGCGCGGTTGTTTGGCACCATCGAGGCGCGCTTGGGGCAGGATTTGCGCTCGTCCGCCGATCACACCCAGATCCGTGCCGGGTCGGTGCTGCGGGCTAACGGCGGCTTTCTGGTGCTCAACGCCTTCGACGTGCTGTCGGAGCCGGGGGCCTGGCGAGCGCTCAAGCGGGCGTTGCGCCACCGCAAGGTGGCGGTGCGTGCCCCCGAGACCATCTTCACCCTGGCCGGGCAGGCGTTGCAACCAGAACCGGTGGACCTCGAGGTGAAAGTAGTGATGGTGGGGGATCGGGGCCTCTACGACCTCCTCCACGACCTCGACGACGATTTTCGCAAGATCTTCAAGGTGCTGTCCGATTTCGACAGCGAGATGCCACTTGACCAGTCCACGGTGGCAGATTTTCTTGCCCTCATGTCACGGATCATTCGGGAGGAGGGGCTCCTCCACCTGGATCGGCAGGGGATGGCGGCGTTGGTGGAGGAGGGGGTGCGGCTGGCTCGCAGTCAGCGTCGGCTGTCGGCGCGCTTTTCGGACGTGGCCGACATCCTGCGGGAGGCAGCCTTCGTGGCGCGGCGGGAGGGTGCGACCGCCATTTCTCACCGTGAGGTGCGCGCCGCAGTGATCAGCCGGGCGGAGCGCAACTCGCTGCCGGAGGAAAAGATCACCCGTGCCATGCAGGAGGGGTTACTACGCGTGGCCACCGCGGGCGCGGTGGTGGGTGAGGTGAACGGACTGGCCGTTTACGACCTAGGCTATCACGCCTTCGGCCTGCCGGGGCGGCTGTCCGCCCGCGTCGCCCTGGGTCGGGAGGGCGTGATCAACATCGAGCGGGAAGCCCGCCTGTCGGGGCGTACCCACGACAAGGGCGTGCTCATCCTCACTGGCTACCTGCGGGCCCTGTTCGCCACCGAGCATCCGCTGTCCATGAGCGTCTCCATCGCCTTTGAGCAGACCTACGGCGGGGTCGATGGGGACAGCGCGTCGTCCGCCGAGGTGTACGCCATTCTCTCCGCCCTTTCGGGGTTGCCGTTGCGCCAGGACCTGGCGGTCACCGGGTCCGTGGATCAGTTGGGTCGCGTCCAAGCGATTGGCGGGGTCAACGAGAAGATCGAGGGGTTTTTCCGGCTGTGCCGGCTGCGGGGACTGACCGGTTCCCAGGGGGTGCTGATCCCCGAGGCCAACGAGGCCGATCTACAACTCGATCCGGAGGTGGTGGAGGCGGTCGCCGGTGGCGCCTTTCACATCTACTCGGTGAGCGACATTGGAGAGGGGATCGAGCTGTTGACCGGGGTGCCGGCGGGGCAGCGCGACGAGCACGGGCGCTTTCCGAAGGAATCGGTGCTGGGGCGCTGCGCCGCCCGCCTAGCGGAGATGGCCGAGCAGCTGCGGCGCTACCGCGAGGTGTAGCCGGCAGTCGGTGGTCGAGGTAGAAGGGAAGATCTCATGCTGGAAGCGATTTCCGAGCGATTCCAAAAAGTCTTCAAGGCGTTGCGGGGGGAAGGGCATCTCACCGAAAAGCACGTCGACGAGGCGCTGGGAGAGATCCGGCGGGCGCTGCTAGCGGCCGACGTGGCGCTCCCGGTGGTCAAGGAGTTCACCGCCCGCGTGCGGGAGCGGGCGGTGGGCGAGGAGGTGCTGTCGTCTCTGCGACCTGCCCATCAGGTGGTGAAGATCGTTCACGAGGAGCTGACGCGGCTCCTGGGTGGTGAGCAGAAGCCGCTCAGGCTCAGAGGCTTTCCTGCCCCGGTGCTGCTCGTCGGCCTGCAGGGCACGGGCAAGACCACCACCTGCGCCAAGCTCGCTGTGTTCATCAAGAACAACCTGCGCAAGCACGTGCTGCTGGTGCCGGCCGACTGCCAGCGCCTGGCGGCACGGGAGCAATTGGAGCAGCTGGGAGCGCAGGCGGGGCTGCCGGTGCTGGATACCCGGGGCTGGTCGACTCCCGAGGAGATTGCTCGCGGAGCGCTCCTGGAAGCTCGCCGCAAGGGTTTCGAGGTGCTGCTGTTTGACACCGCCGGGCGGTTGCACGTGGACGATGAGCTGATGGCGGAGCTGGAGACCCTCCATGGCATCCTCAAACCCAGCGAGGTGCTGTTCGTGGCCGACGCCATGACCGGCCAGGACGCGGTGCGCTCCGCCGAGGCCTTTGCCGCGCGGCTGCCGCTCACCGGGGTTTTGCTCACCAAGCTGGACGGCGACGCGCGCGGGGGAGCGGCGCTGTCGGTGGTCACCGTGACTGGCACGCCGCTGCGGTTTGCCGGCGTGGGGGAGCGACTGGGGGATCTGGAGCCGTTTCACCCCGACCGCATGGCCTCCCGCATTCTCGGCATGGGGGACATGCTGACCCTTATCGAGAAGGCGCAGGCGACCGTGGACGCGCAGCGGGCCGAGGAGCTGGAGCGCAAGCTGCGCAAGCAGGGGTTCGACCTGGAGGACCTGCGGGAGCAGCTCAGGCAGCTGCGCTCGGGGGGGTTGATGGGACAGATCATGGACCTGATCCCGGGTGCCAAGGCGCTTAAGGGGCAGCAGGTGGATGACCGCCGATTGAAACGGTTCGAAGCGATCATCTGCTCCATGACCCCCAGGGAGCGGCGTCACCCGGAAATCATCAAAGGCTCCCACCGGCGGCGGATCGCCCGGGGCGCGGGGACCACGGTGGAGGAGGTGAATCGGCTGTTGCGTCAGTACGCTGAAATGCGCAAGCTGGTCAAGCGCGCTGGCAGCGGCGACCCGCGGCGGATGCTGCGCTCGTTGGGCATGTAACGTTTGCTACAATATCGCCTCCACCGCGGGCGGGAGACTCGCCGCGGCGGAACGAGGGGATAGCGCGCGACGTCGGTCCTGTTCTTTAAGGTCGGCTGCGCCAGTGAAGGAGAACGTCGAGAATGCTCAAGATTCGACTGCGCCGTATGGGCTCTAACCGTCGCCCGGTCTATCGCGTTGTCGTGTCCGATGGGCGCAAGCCGCCCACGGCAGCCGTCATCGAGGAGGTCGGCTACTACAACCCCCGCACGCAGCCGTTCGAGGTCCGCCTCGACCGCGGCCGGATCGACCACTGGGTGGCGCAGGGGGCGCAGCTCTCCGACACCGTAAAGAGTCTGCTCAAGCGGGCGACGTGACCGGGAGGTCCGAGGTGATCATCAAGCAGCTCGTCGAGGATATCGCCAAGGCTCTGGTGGACCGACCCGACAAGGTGCAGGTGCGCGAGATCGAAGGGGAGCAGACCACCGTGCTCGAACTCCGCGTTGCCAGCGAGGATCTGGGCAAGGTGATCGGCAAGCAGGGCAAGACCGCGCGCGCCATTCGCACCATCCTCGGCGGTGCCGGGGTGAAGCTGCGCAAGCGGCTGGTGCTGGAGATCCTGGAATAGCGGGTGGCGAGGCGCCAGGAGCAGTGGCTCGCCGTCGGTCGCGCTCGACGCGCCCACGGGGTTCACGGCGACGTGCTGGTGGAGATCGTCACTGATTTCCCCGAGCGCATGGCGCCGGGGGTGACGGTGGGGTTCGGAGAGTCGCAGCCGGATCGTTATCTCACCGTACACGCCCTGCGCCACCACAAGGGTTGCTGGTTGTTGTCCTTGGACGGCGTCCGCGATCGCAGGGCCGCCGAGCAGCTTGTCCCGGCCTGGGTTTTTCTCGCCGCGCAGGAGCGTTCGTCCCTGCCCGAGAACTACTACTACGAGCACGAGCTGGTCGGCTGCCGCTGCCGCGCCCCCGACGGAGCCGATCTCGGCCAGGTGGCCGAATTGCTTGATCTGGGGGGCGGCACGCTGCTGCGGGTGACGACGGACGGGGGGCGAGAGGTGCTGGTTCCCTTTCGATCGCCCATCGTCGTGCGCGTCGATCTCGCCTCGGCGGTGATCCACCTCGACCCTCCGGCGGGGCTGTTTTCGGGCGATGCGCTGTGACATCCTGACGCTGTTTCCTGCTGCCGTCGAGAGCTATCTGGCGGTCGGCGTACTGGGCAAGGCGGCGATCAGCGGAGTGCTCGTCCCGCGGGTGCTGGATCTGCGGCGCTGGGCCGGCAATCGTTACGGGCAGGTGGACGACGCTCCCTTCGGGGGCGGGGCGGGTATGGTGCTGATGGCCCCGGTGGTGGTGCGGGCGGTGCGCGAGGTCGTGCAGGCGCAGGGCCTGCCGTCTCGGATTGTGATTCCCGATCCCCGCGGCCGTCGCTTCGACGACCGACTGGCCCGGGAGCTGGCCGGTAGCCCGGCGCTGGTGCTGGTGTGCGGCCGCTACGAGGGGTTCGACGAGAGGGTGTTCGAGCTGCTGCCGGCCGAGGTGATCTCCATCGGTGACTACATCTTGGCGGGCGGCGAACTGGCCGCTTTGGTGATTCTGGAGGCCACTGCCCGTCATCTTCCCGGGGTGGTGGGCGACCCCGACTCGGTGGCTGAGGATTCGTTTACCTCGGGTCTGCTCGACTACCCCGTCTACACCCGGCCGCGGGAGTTCGAGGGCCTGGCGGTACCCGAGGTGCTACTGTCCGGAGATCACGCCGCCGTGCGACGCTGGCGGCGAGAGCAGGCGCTGGCGCGCACCAGGCGCTGGCGCCCAGATCTGCTGGCGCCCGGGACCGGGACGGGGGAACCTGAGCAGTAGCCCCGCGGCTCTTGCCCGAAGCTCTCCATCCCAGAGCGAGACGTTACAGGCGGATGGCAGTTGGCGTCGCCGCGCAGTGCGTGTATACTTCCCGTTCCTCGCCGTGGCGAGCGCCGGGGGGAGGCCCGTCAAAAGGAGTCGTGCCATGGAGATGAGTGAGCTGGAAAAGGAGCAGATGCGCCAGGATGTGCCTGACTTTGGCCCGGGCGACACCGTGCGCGTTCACGTCAGGGTGCGGGAAGGAGAGAAGGAGCGAGTGCAGGTGTTCGAGGGAGTGGTGATTGCTCGCCGAGGGGGGGGAATTCGCGAGACCTTCACGGTGCGTAAGGTCTCCTACGGCGTCGGAGTCGAGCGCGTCTTCCCGGTCCATTCGCCGAGTCTGGACCGCATCGACGTGGTGCGCCACGGCCGCGTCCGCCGCGCCAAGCTCTACTTCCTGCGCTCCCTGAGTGGGAAGGCGGCGAGGCTCGAGGAAGACCGCCGCCGAGGCTAAGCTGCCGGGGACCGGGGAGCATCCCATCGGGGGCCTCCCTGGTGGGCCGGCACTGGGAATCCATGCGCCCGCCGCTGAGTGCCCCGCCCAGCAGTCCTGGACGGGATCCCAAGCTGCCGTGTGGTAGCATAAAAATCCGCGGGTCGGGAGAGAGGTGATGGCGTCGGTGAAGCGCGAGCAGATCCTGCTAGAAGCGGAAAAGCTGGCGGCGCGGGGGAAGCTGGATGCCGCCGTTCGCGAGTACCGCCGCGCTCTGGAGCAAGGTCCCGCCGATACCACCACCCTCAACAAGCTGGGTGATCTGCTGGTGCGAGCCAACCGCATCGACGAGGCAATCGACGTTTACCAGCGCATCGCCGAGCACTTCGCGAGCGACGGGTTCTTCCTTAAGGGCATCGCCATCTACAAGAAGATCAACAGGTTGGATCCGCAGCGCACGGATGTGTACGAGCGCCTGGCAGATCTGTATTTCAAGCAAGGGCTGGTCGTCGAAGGGCGGCAGCAGCTGGTTACCCTGGCGGACTGGTTCCTGCGTTCTCGGCGCCTGGAAGATGGCATCCGCAGCTACCGCAAGCTGGTGGAGTTGGAGCCCACCAACTTCCAGGCCCGGGCCAAGCTGGTGGACCTCCTGATCCAGGTGGGAGACGTGCGCGAGGTGGGGCTGCAGATCGAGGCCCTGAGTCGCGCCTTGCTGGGCCGCGGCATGCTCGACGAGGCCGTCAAGCTCTGCCATCGGGCACTGGAGCTGGGGCCATCGGCGGCTGACGCCATCGCTCCGTGCGTGGACGCGCTGGTCACCGCTGGTAGACCTCAGGATGCTGCGAATCTAGCGGAGTCGGCCTTGCGTCAAGGTGGCCAGGCGGCCGAGCTGCGCCAGGCGCTGGCGCGGGCCCTGGCGGAAGTCGGCGAGCACTCCCGGGCGCGCACCCTGCTGGAGGAGCTCCTCTCCGAGGTGGGAGAGAACACCCGCATCGTCCAGCTTTACGGGGACGTCATGCTGCGAGGCGGGGAGGTTTCCCTGGCCAAGGACAAGATCCTCCCCGCTGTGGATCGCCTGCTGGCGGCGGGCGACCGCACGCGGGCCGAGGGCCTCCTCAAGCGCCTGCTGCGGGGAGCGCCGGGCGACATCGAGGTGCTGGAGCGCGCTCTCAAGATCCTGGACCGTCGCAGCGACCCGGACATGGTGGACACCATGGAGGCGGCGCTGGCGGATGCCTATTTCCGCGCCGGTAGGCGGAGCGACGCCCTGGCGCTGTACCGGCGGCTGCACAAGCGGGAACCGGACAACCGGCTGTTTGCGCGGCGCCTGAATGAACTCGGCATGCCGGTCGATGTGCCCCTGACCCCCCCGCCCAAGCCGGTGGAGGACATACCCGCCCCTCAACCTCCGGCGGCCAGCGAGCCCTCCACCGAGTTCGAGTTCGTCGAGGTGGACCTCGGGGACGCAGAGGTAGCCGTGACCGCTCCATCGGCCCAGTTCACCACGCTGTCAGAGCCGGTGGCTCCGGCATTGTCCCGATCAGACCAGTCGTTTGACTTCCCCGAGCCGACGCTGACATCGACGCTGACCGAGGACACCACTGGCTCCATTCCCCCTGCTCAAGAGCATTTCGAGCCGCGCGCGCCGTCGATGGAGACCAGCTCCGATGAGCTGTTCACCGAGGCCTCGGTGTTCGCCAAGTACGGGCTGGCCGACAAGGCGATCGCCCACCTTCATCGGTTGCTCTCCCTCGACCCTGATCATCAGGCGGGACGCAAGCTCCTGGCCGAGCTGGGGGGAGGCGTGATCGAAGAGGTGGAGGTGGAGCCCCCGCCCCCCGCGCCGGTGCAAGCTCCCCCCCCACCAACGCCTGTGGCCCCCACCCGCCAGCGACCAGCACCCACCCTGGATCTCGATGCCCTGCTGGCTGCGCCAGCCTCGCGCGCCGCCGCGTCGCCACCTCCAGCCGCGGCACCCTCCCGCGTGGGTCGAGTGAAGTTGGAGGAGCTGGAGGCCTTGCTCGGTTTCCAGGCGGCCAAGCAGTCGCGCCGCCCGACGGTGACCGCAGCGCCCGAGCCAGCGCCCATGGAGGGAGAGGCGTCGGCGCCGGCCACCTTGGGCTGGGGGACCGTCGAGGAGGTGTCCTTCGAGGTGCCCCTCGCCGGCGCGTCGGCTCAGTTCGGTGGGCTCGACAGCCCTGAGCTGGTGGTCGAGCTTGCGGGCGAACCCCTGCCCGCGATTCACGCCACCCCTCCCGAGCGCACAGCGGAGGAACAGAGCGTCGAGCTGCTGGAAGTCTCCGGGCTGTTGGCCGGCCCCAGCGATGAGCAGCTTCGGGAGCTGGACTTTTTCATTGAACAAGGGTTGCGAGAAGACGCCGCCCGACAGCTTGCCCGCCTGCAGGAGAGCTTCGGCGATCACCCGGCGGTACTGGCCAGGCAGGCGCTGCTCAAAAGCCGGGGCTGGGACGAGACGGCTCTGGTGGCCGCCGCGACGGAGAAATCGGCGTCGGAGCTGTTCAGCGAAGAGGAGCAGTTTTTCGATCTGGCCGCCGAGCTGGAGCGGGAGCTGGCCGAGGATGAGCTGGTCGCTGCGGCGCGGGGAGAGGCGCGCGGGGAGGAAGAGGAGTCCATCGAGGAGCTTTTCCGGGAGTTTCAGCGCGGTGTGGCGGAGCAGCTCTCGGAAGAGGACTACGACACCCACTTCAACCTGGGCCTGGCCTACCGCGAGATGGGTTTGCTGGACGAGGCCATCGGCGAATTCCAGTTGGCCCTCAAGTCGCCTGTTCTCTACCTGGAGGCGGTGAGCATGATCGGCGCCTGCTACGTGGACAAGGGTCTCTATGAGGAGGCTGCCGGGTGGTTCGCCAAGGGTTTGCAGGCCCGAGATTTGCCGCCAGAGGTGGAGGTCGGCTTGCACTACGAGCTGGGCCGCGCCCTGGAGGCGGGCGGCAGCACGGCGTCGGCTCTCAGCCACTATGCCGAGGTGCTGGCTCGCAACCCGGGCTTCCGTGATGTGGTGGCCCGCGTCGAGCGCCTGCGCATGAACTGATCTGGCGGCCGCAACGGGCCCGCGCCAGGGGTGATCGAACTGTCAAGCGGAAGCGATCCGCGCCTTCGAAGCCTGGCAGGCGCAGGGTAGAGGGATGGCAGGGAAAGGGTGTCTGGCTGCTTCTCGCCGGTTACCAGTTTGGTTTTCATCCGCGTGTGAGGTCGGCCGCGAGGCCGGAGCCGGAAGACGCGCCCGCGGGAGCTGCTAAAGCCTCTAGGGGTCGGCAAGGACTAGCACGGGCATGTTGCTGCGCATGAGGTGGTGCAGTCTCTTGGCGTCCTCTCGGTCCATGGCGAGAGTGATGGCCGGCCGAGGATGGGTGCCGCGACCGCGCAGCCGCTCCCACCCGTCACGTACGGCGGCGCGGGTACGGGCGAGGAAGCCCTGCGGCGGGAGAGTTTCGGTGATCCACAAATCCCACCCGCAATCGAGTTGCGCACGGTAGGAGGCGGGCGGTTCGGGAATCGGCGTGGCGGTCGGGGGAGGGCCAGCCGGGCGAGTGGGAGTCGCCGCGGCCGGGGGATCGTCGTAGCCCTCCGCCTTGTAAGGGCGGAGCTCTGCCGGCGCGACGTATTCGCGGTCGCTGTCGCCGGGACCGTCGACCACCCTCCACACCGCCGGCAGGGGGAAGGGGGGTGGCGAGCTGGGCGACAGGAGCGGCACGTGGAGGAGTTTCTCGACGCCCTTGAGGGGAATGCGATCGACAGCCACGCCGCGAACCTTCACCTCGAGCTGGCGAGCGGTGGTATTCAACACCAGATAAACGTCGGGCCGCCGCGCCAGGGAGAGCTCCAGTTCCAGTGCGGCCACCTGGGTGGCGCGCACGGGGACGTCTCCAGCGCCCACTGAACCTGCCGCCGCCAGAAGCAGGCTAGTAGAGAAAAACACGAGCGCCGATGGGTGTGGTGTTGTAGACGAATTCAAGGTCCTCGTCTCCGAGTCGGATGCAGCCGTGGGTCACCCGGCGGCCCAGCAAGCTCTTAAAAAGCGTGCCGTGAATGATGTAGCCATCCCCCATGTAGAGACCGTACTTCCCCAGGGACACGTCATCGAAGCGCTCGTTGGGGTCTTTGGGGGGCAGCATCCCCTCCTCGATGAAGGCCCAGTCCGGCTTGGCCCACACCGGGTTGCGCCGCTTGGTTTCGATGATCCGTTCGCCCAAAGGGGTGTCGAACACCCATTCCCGGCCGGTTCTGGGGTCGCGCAGGACGATGCCAGTACCTGTGGAGCAGATGGCGGTACGCAGCAGTTCGCCGTCGCGGTACACGTGCAGGCGGTTGCGGTAGGTGTCCACGACCAGGTAAGTCCCGGTGGGTCGTAGCCGTTGGAGCGCAGTGGCGGCGCGCGCGGCCCGCTGCGCCAGGGTTTGCGCATCACCGGTGGGGGTGCGGTCAGCTGCCACGTGCAGGAACGGGTAGGCCGTGTAGGCGTGGCCGAAGCGCGCCAGCACGGCGCACACACCCAGCACGACGACGGCAACCGCGAGGCAAGGGATGGCGATGACCCGCAGCCGGCGCCGGCGCACTGGGGGTGGTGGAGCGGCTGCGAGGGGCTCAAGCTCAGCGGACATACGTCCCCACGATCGCCACCAGTGTACCAAGGCGGGAGGCGGCAAACACCTCGTCCATGTCCTGGTTGGTGAGGGCGACGCAGCCGTCGGTCCAGTCGGTACCCTCGCCGCCGCCGCCATGAATTTCGATGAGGTTACCGATGCCCACCCGCCAGGGAATGGTGCCGCGGCGGCGCGCCGCCTCGAAGCGCGCCTTGTCCTCTTCATTGGGATAGTCGATCAGCAATGCCTTGTAATACTTGGTACGGCGGCCACTCTTCAGGTCCACAACGCGATAGATCCCCTCGGGGGTTGCTCGGTCACCGGAGTGGGATTTGCGGCGCAGGCCGTTGGCTCCCAGTTCGGCTGGGAAGGAGCGCACGCGCGCCCCGCCGGTGTAGAGATCGAGCCGGCGGTTGAGCTTGTCCACCAGGATCACGGTGGTTCCATGCAGCCGCGAATGGGCGATGGCCTCGTTGGCCCAGGACTGCCACTGGCGACGCAGGTCGGGGTCGGCGAAGCGGCTGTGCAAGTCGGACCACGAGCCATGTACCACCAGCGCTGCCTGTCGCGCCTCGCCGAGGGCCTGCGTCGCTCCCTGCCAGTCGCCCAGCTCGGCGAGCCGTAGAGCGGCCTCGTAGGTGGCGGTGGCGCGGGCGAAGGCAGCAGCTTCTCGCCGGCCCAGGCCGGTTTCGCGGATCTGCTGCCGGGCTCGCTGCACTGCCAGCAACGCGGGACCCAGGGCTGCCCTGTAGGCTTCCTGCTCCCGCTCGTTCTGCTGGCGGAAGCTGCGCGCCGACTGAGCCGCGGCGGTCGCTACCCGCAGCCAGGCGGCTTCGGTTCTGCCTGGAGTGCGCCGCCAGAACGGTGCGGCGGCCTCCACTGCCGTCACGACCTCGGCCTGCGCCAGCAGCGTCTGCAAGTAGCGGGCCTGTTCCGGATGTCGCTGGCGCACCAGCCGGATGGCCCGCTGCGCCGCGTCGCGGGCGCCCTGCATCTCTTCCGGGGCAGGTGCAGAGCGGCCGCACCCGGCGGCCAGAACCGTGGTAAAAAGGACCGCCCAGGAAGCAACAGGCCGGCGACCTGTCCGGGTCGCCGGCCTGGCAGACATCTCGATCGTCGTGCTCAGCACTTGATCTTGGCCTTGACCTCCGCCAACTCGGTGGTCATGGCGTCGACCTGGCCCTGGAGCGACTCGGCCTGGGCCTTGGCGCCGAAATAGTCCTCGCGCGCGAAGGCCCCCTCGATGGCACTCATCTGTCCGGTGAAAGCGTCCAGATTGCCCTTCATCATCTCCAAGTCCTTCTTGAGATCCTTGGGCTTACGGCGGCAATTCTCCAGCGCCGTCATCGCCTCACCAGCGGCGGTGAGGGCGGCCTTGGCGGCGTCAATGGCGGCCTGAGCAGCGTTCTTGGCGCGTTCCTTGCCGGCGATCGCGGCCTCCTTGGCGGCGTTGGCAGCGTTGGTGGCATCGACGATCAGCTGCTTGGTCTTGGTGTAGGAGCGGAAGAGGGCGAACTTGGCGTTCTGCGCCTCCAGCTCGGCGTTGACTGCATTCATCGCGCGCTGCGCTTGATCGTAGGCGTCGGCAGCGTACTTGGCGGCCTCCGACTGCTCGGCGGCGGCGAGGGCGGCCTTGGCCTGGTCGATCTCCTGCTGCGGGGGTTTGGCGCAGCTCACTGTGAACATCGCCACCGCGAGCAACGCAACACCGACGAAAACCGTGTTCCTCGACATCGTTTTCTCCTTTCCTCCTTCTCAAGAGAGGGGAACAACTTCGACGTATTCCTTCCCTCTGCTGCCGGTCTCGGCAGCATTGGGCGTTTTAGTTAAACGAGCCGTTGGTACGAGCGGGTGAAGCAGCCCATCTCAGGCTTCGTGGTTTGACCACTCCTCCCGGGGGAGCCGCACCACCCCCCCTGACTGCGTTGTTATAGTCCTCGTGACTCGCGGTGTCAAGCGCTCGAGCTAGGAAGCCGATCGCCAGCCTGTTGGCGGCGAGTGGGGGCTCGAGCAGGGTGGACTTCCCCGCTGAGTCGAATCGCCCCCAGGTTGCGGGTAAAGCGGGCGAAGTCCAGCCGCCGCAGGGGCGTGCCGGCTGCAAACTGCCGCCAGCTTACCTCGTCTAGTTGGGACAGCGTATCGATCGTGGGGGCGCGCAGGTGAGCGCGAGGTTGCAGGGCCGGGTCGCACGAGCCTGAGGCGCGCCGATTGAAGGGGCACACCTGCTGGCAGATGTCGCAGCCAGCCAGGTGATTGCCGATGGCCCGGGCCTCCCAGGACTGGAATGGGGAGCGGTGTTCGATGGTGAGGTAGGAGATGCAGCGCCGGGCATCCAGGAAACCCGGGCGCACCAGGGCGGCGGTGGGGCAGGCGTCGAGACAGGCGGTGCAGCGGCCGCAGTGGGGGGTGGCGGGAGGATCGCAAGCAAGTTCGGTGTCAGTCACCAGCGCTCCCAGGAGCAGCTCGCTGCCAAGGCGGCGATTGATCAGGCAGGTGTTCTTGCCGATCCAGCCCAGGCCCGCGCGCTGAGCGAGCTCCCGCTCGGCCAGCGGTGTCGTGTCCACTCCCACACGCCACCGGCACCCCGGCACCTGCGAGGCCAGCCATCGTCCCAGGCGCACCAGACGCCGGCGAATCACCCCGTGGTAGTCGCGCCGCCGGGCGTAGCGGGCCACGGTGACGACGCCGGCGAGAGGGGTCGAGTCGAAGGTCGCCTCGTCCCGGTACGACACCGCCACCACGATGACGCTTCGCGCTCCGGGCAGGAAGAGCCGGGGATCGCGGCGGACTGCCGCGGTACGGGCCAAGTACTCCATCTCGCCATGGGCGCCTTCGGCGAGCCAGGCGGTGAGGCGGCCGCCGCCCTCCAGGGGGGAGGCATCGGCGATCCCCACCAGGGCGATCCCCAGTTCGCTTAGCGCGTGGCTCTTGAGTGCCTCCGCCAGCGTCCTCTTCACGCCGAGCAGTGTAGCGGGCCGGGCGGACGTGCAGGAGAACGCTTGGGATATCCTTAAATTGTGAGCGGGGCCCTCCTCCTGGCAGCGGTGGCGGCGGTTTTGGGGCCCGGCGAGGTGGTGTTGGTGGAGCTTGCCACCCCGTCGGTGCGGGCACGGGTGCCCTTGCCCGAGCCGGGTGCGGCGGTGTTCGCCGCCCCCGATGGGGCGGTCATCGTCCCCCTGGCCCACACCGATGCGACCGCGGTGGTGGGCGTTGACGGCAGGGTGAAGGTGGAGCAGGGTAGGCTGTTTCCTCTGTTTTTCGATGAGTTCGATCGCATGTTCGTGGTCATGCCGGAGCAGCTGGCACTTCTAGCCTATCCGCAGCGGGTGGCCATCCGCGAGATTCCCCTTCCCGGGGTTGTGGCGATCCGGCATGCGGCGGTGACCGCCAACGGGCTGGCGGTGGCGCTGGTGGGCGCGGCTCCCGAGTCGCCTGGCGCGTGGATAGTGGTGGCCGGGGGCGAGGGGCGGCTCATCCCCGTGGCCGTCCCCTGCCTCGCCGAGCGCGTGGCGCTGGCACCCGGCGGCGAGTGGCTGGCGGTGGGGTGCACGGGTGGGCGGTTGGCGCTGGCGGGCATCGCAGGAGCCGGCACGGAGGTCGTGGCCGTGGGAAGTAAGATCGCCGCCATGGCGGTGGACGAGTCCGGCCGAGAGCTGCTGGCCGCCGTCACCCAGGGGGACGGTCGGGAAGGGCTGGTGCGGCTGCGTATCCGCCCCGGTGCCTCTCCCCCTTTCAAGGAGCGCTGGCGTCAGCCGCTACCGCGCCCGCCCCGCGCCCTCGCCATCAGTGGCGGGACCGTGCTGGTGCTGGATGAGCGCGGTCTTGGCGTGTGGGATCGCGGCGGTCGGCGCCTGGCTGGGGAGGTTGCAGTGCCAGGGGCCATCGGCCTCGCCCTGCTGCGCCATGCGGTCGGGCCCATGTCGGAGTCGTGGAGAGAGCCGGGACAAAGCTAGCGGCGCCCCCGGCGCGAGCCGCGACGGTGCGCGCGGCGGGGAGGGGAGTCCAGCGGCCGCACATGCAGCTCGTCGTCGGCCCAGCGCACCGGGATGGGCGTCCCCAGGAGCCGCTCGATGGCCGGCAAGGAGTACACGAAGTTTTCGCAGGCCAGTGAAATGGCCTTGCCGCGGGCGCCTACGCGGGCGGTGCGACCGACGCGGTGAACGTAGTCCTCCGGGTCGAAGGGCAGGTCGTAATTGATGACGTGGCTGACCCCCTCGATGTGCAGGCCCCGGGAAGCCACGTCGGTGGCCACCAGGACCGGCAGGGTGCCGGCCTTGAAGTCGTCGAGAACTTTGAGTCGGCGCTTCTGGATCACCGAGCCGGTGAGGGCACGGGCGGCGAAGCCGTTGGCGCACAGGCGCTCGGTCAGGCGGCGCGCTTCCTCGCGGGTGTTGACGAACACCATGGTGCGCTCGCTCGCCTCGCGCCGCAAGAGTCCCAGCAGGAGGGAGAACTTCTCCCGCGAGCCGACGTGATAAAGCCACTGCTCCAGTCGTTCGGGGGTGAGCTCTTCGGGGTTGACGACGATCTCGGCGGGGTTGCGCATCTCCCGCCACCCCAGCCCCAGGACGCGGGCCGACAGGGTGGCGGTGAAGAAGAGCGTCTGCCGCTTGCCGGGTCGCGGCAGGCGCCGGGCGATGGCGCGGATGTCGTCCACGAACCCCATGTCGAACATGCGGTCCGCCTCATCGACGATGAACACCTCGACGCTGCGCAGGGAGGTGATCCCCTGGCGCAGGTAGTCCAGCAGGCGGCCCGGCGTACCGATGAGGACGTCGGCGCCGTGGGAGAGTTCCTCCCGCTGGCCGCGGTAATCCATGCCGCCGAACACCGCCAGGGTGCTGAGGCCGGTGTGGCGCCCCAGCAGCTGGGCGTCGTGGGCGATCTGCACGATCAGCTCCCGGGTGGGACCAACGATCAGGGCGCGGGGTTCACCCGGGTGTTCGGCTGGCCTGGACAGCAGCCGGGTGAAGACCGTCAACAGGTAGGCGGCCGTCTTGCCGGTACCGGTCTGGGCTTGGGCGGCGACATCCCGGCCGGCCAGGGTCAAGGGCAACACCTCCGCCTGCACCAGGGTGCAGCGCTCGAAGCCGGCGTCGCGGATGCCTTGGAGGACTGGCTCGGGCAGGTTGAAGTCGCTGAAGGTGCGGTGCGAAAAGAGGGTATGAGTGCTCACCCGAGGAAGTATAAAGGAATGAGAAGGCTCGATCGGCGTGAGGGCGACCGTCGGAAGCACGACGGCGCGCGCCATCGAAGGTACAATGCCCGCGGAGGCGATGGTGCGACTGAGGTCATGGATCGTCATTGCCGCGGTAGGCATGCTGGGGTGTGCCTCGACCGCCGTTCCGCCGTCGGCGGTACCGGTCAGGGGCGCCGAGCTGGCGCTGGTGGCGCGCGCCCAGATGCGGCTGGAGGCCGGGGAAATCGGCGAGGGTTTGCAGCTCTTGCGGGAAGCGGTGGCGCTGCGGCCCGGCGACGAGGAGCTGCGGGAGGAGCTGGGGCTCGCCCTGGCTTCGGTGGGTCTGACGGAGCAGGCGGTGGCCGAGCTGTCCGCCTTGAGCCGGCGCTCCAGCTCGGCCAACGCGGTGCTGGGGATGCTCTTGGCGCGTTCGGCCACCTCGCCCCAGCAGATGGAGAAGGCAATCCCCCTGCTCCGCCAAGGGCTGACGGCGGTGCCCGAGGGGGAGGCGGCGCGCCTGATGCTGGCGCAGGCGCTGCTGCAACTGGGCCGGGGAGAAGAGGCGCTGGAGGCGCTGCAGCCTCTGCTTTCCGACCAGCCGCGCAACCCCCGCTTCAATTTGCTGGCGGGGTCGGCGCTGCGCCTGGCCGGGCGCCCGCAGGAGGCGGAGGAATACCTGAATCGAGCGCGTCAGGCGGGGGAAACCCGCCAACCCGCCACGGCGGAGCTGATCGAGGCGCTCGCCAACGACGGCAAGGTGGCAGAGGCGGCGCAGCTCATGGAAGAGTTCCTGGCCAGGGAGGGCACGACCTTGGCCGGGCTCAGCCGGCTGGCGATGCTGTGGGCCCGAGCCGGTGAGCGCGACAAGGCGCTGGCGGTGGTGGAGGAGGTGCTCGCCAAGGATCCGCAGCAGCGCGAGGCGCTGTTCCTGGGCGCCCTGCTCAACGCCGGAAAGGGCAAGATCGACGTCGCCGAGCAGTACTTTCGCGCGCTTTTGGCCGCCGATCCCGAGGATGCCGACGCTGCCATGGGTCTGGCCAGGCTGTTGCTGGACACCCGCCATCTGGATGAGTCTCGGCAGCTGCTGAACGGGCTCTGGCAGCGCGCGATCAACGCCGGGGTCCAGGCCGCCGCCATTGGCCTCGAAATCGCCCAGGAGCGGGCCACCATCGAGCTGGTGGATCGCCGGCCGGAGGCGGCGCGGGAGTGGCTTGACCGCCTCGCCGGGTCCTCCCCTTCCCGGCGGGTGCTGGCACTGTGGGGGGAGTACTTCCGGCTTCGGGAAGAGTGGCGGCAGGGCCTGGCGTGGCTCGATTCGCTGGGCAGCGAGGTTGCCGGCGAGGAAGCCCGCCTGGCCCAGTCGTTGCGCGCCGAGTTTCTCCTGGCGCTGGGCGAGGAAGCCGCGGCCGAGGCCCTGTTGGCGCCCCTGCTGGCGGGGAGCGAGGAGGATGTGAGTTCGGCTCTGGGGGCGCTGCAGCGTCGCCGCCGCTACCTGGAGGTGGTGCAGCAGGCGCGGGTGGCGCGCGCGCGCCTGGGCGAGGCCGACTCGGTCCAGTTCGCCCTGGCGGCGGCCCTGGAACGGTCGGGTTCCTGGGACGAGGCGGTGCAGGAGTTCCGTACCTTGCTCCAGCGGCAGCCGAACAACGCCGCGGCGCTCAACTACCTGGGCTACATGTTCGCCGACCGCAGCGTCCACCTCGACGAGGCGCTCACCATGATCTCGCGCGCCGTGGAGCTGGAACCCACCTCGGGAGCGTACCTGGATTCCCTGGGGTGGGTGTACTTCCGCCTGGGTGATCTGGAGCGCGCCGAAAAGTATCTGCGCGAGGCGGTACGCCTGGAACCCCACGACGCCACGGTGCATGAGCACCTGGGGGACCTGCATGCCCGGCGGGGGGAGCGCGAGGCGGCGGCCGCAGCCTACCGGCAGGCCTTGACCATGCGATTCGAGGAGGACGGCCAGGAGGAACGGATCAGAGCCAAACTCGCGGAGCTGGAGGCGGATGCCCCGCGCTAGCTGGCTGCGGTGCGTCAGCTCCGCGGCTCTGCTGCTGCTTTCAGCGACGGGTTGCCGCACGGTCGCGGTGGACGAACCGCTGTCCCCGGAGTGGGAAGAGTTGGCGAGGCAGCCGGCAGCCTTCGCGGCCCTGTACCGTCTCACCTGCTGCGGGCAGCGGGACCTGCCGATGGTGGTGCGCTTCGAGCCGGGAAGACTGGCGGTCGCGGTGTCCATGCCTCCCGCCGGGGTCGCGTGGGAGGCCTGGTTCGACGCTGACGGGGGCGCGGCGCACAACCGCGGCGATCGTTGTGTCTCCCCTTTGCCCAGCGACCGCCTGCAGCTGCCCGGGGGTGTGAGCCTGCCCGTCGACGCCTCGCTGTGGGCGACCCTGCTGGCCGGTCGGTTGCCCCTCGGAGTGGTGCCTCTTCAGGGTCGCCCGGGGTGGCTGGTGGGCCGCCTGGGTGAGGGACAGCTATTGGCGCGTTGCGCCGGCCAGCCCCTGCGGTGCCTGGAGATTCGCCTGGAGGAGGAGGGGTCAGCGGGGGTGGTGATGCGCCTGGATCGACACCACGGCCGGGTGCCGGGGAGGATCCGGGCGAAAGCCGGCTCACAGTGGCTGACGCTGGAGCTGGCAGAGTGGCAGCCTGGCCCCGCTGTGGTCGCCCCGGATTGGCTGAGCTGGCCGCGGTGTGGCCCATGACCGCGGGGGCGAAGCGGTCTCTGGTGCGCTGCCCGGCCAAGGTTAACCTCCATCTGGAGGTGCTGGGCAGGCGGGGGGACGGCTACCACGAGGTGCGGACGCTGTTGGCCGCGGTGGGGGTCTGGGACACCCTGATCTGCGAGGCCGCCGACGAGGGCGTCACCCTGGAGGTGGAGCCGGCGGGAGTAGTACCGGCGGGCGAGGACAACCTGGTGGTGCGGGCCGCCCGCGAACTGCAGCGGCGCAGTGGCACGCGTCTGGGCGCGCGGTTGATCCTGCACAAGCGCATCCCGGTGGCGGGCGGGATGGGGGGTGGCTCCTCCAACGCCGCGGCGGCGCTGGTGGCGCTCAACCACCTGTGGGGCGTCGGCGCTGGATCCGCGGAGCTGCATGCGATGGCGAGCGGCCTGGGCGCCGACGTCCCGTTCTTCCTTGTTGGCGGGACTGCGTGGGGTACGGGAAGGGGGGATGAGCTGCAAGCTCTGCCCGATTTGCCGCCCTGGTGGGTGGTCCTCCTCCCCGCCCAGGGGCCGGTGTCCACCGCCCAGGTCTACGCTTCTCTCAACGCCCCCCCCTTGCGTCCGGCACTCCCCTCGCCGATATATGATTGGGTCAGGCAGGGCGGCGAATTGCCGCTGGGGTCCTGCCGAAACGACTTGGAGCCGGCGGTCATGGCGCGGTTTCCCGACGTGAGGGAGCGCCTCGAGGCGCTGTCGAGCGAGCGTTCACGGTTGGCCATGCTTTCTGGGAGCGGGGGCACGGTGTTTGCCCTTTTCGCTGACGAGACAGGGGCGCGGGCGTGTGCCGGCCGATGCGCTGGTCGGGGGGCGCTAGTGGCCCCTCTGCTCACTCGGGAAGCGTCGCGGCTCCGCCCGTTGCCGGGGGAGGAAACGTGGAAATTACCGATGTCCGGATCACCTTGAATCGCGGGGGAAAGGTGCGGGCGTTCGCCCAGATCGTCATCGACGGTTGTTTTCTCGTGGGGGACATCCGAGTGGCCGAGGGGAAGGAGGGCACGTTGCTGGTGAACATGCCCTCGCGGCGCCTGCGCAACGGGTCGTTTCGGGATGTGGCCCACCCGCTCAACACCGAGACGCGGCGCATGCTGGAGGCGAGGATCCTGGCGGAGTACGAGCGGATCCTGGCGGAGCACGGCGAGCCGGGCGAGGACGGCAATGGCCGCTCCCGTTCGCAGCAGCTCTCGGCGCGGTTTTTGGCGCAGGAGTACTGGACCAACGAGCCGACGCCCGACGAGTGAGGGCGGGGAGGTTGAGCCGAGCGGCCGGATGCCGGGGGGGGTGAGACGGAGACGGACGAAGGAGTTCGACCCGCGCCCGATGGACCGGGGCGCTCGTCCCCCGTGGCGCGAAGGTGTGCAGAGCGTCCGGTTTTAGGTTTACACCTCGGCCTGGGCGTACTAGACTTGCGACCCGACTGGGGCGTCGGCAAACTGGTAAGCCACGGGACTTTGGATCCCGCATGTGCAGGTTCGAGTCCTGCCGCCCCAGCCAGGCCTCACCGGCCGCGATCCCCGGTGCAGGGGAAGTGAGGGGGCGACAGGAACGCCATGCTCGAGCAACTTCCACTGGTCATCTTCTCCGGTCGCGGGAACCCGGCGCTCACCGAGCGCATCTGCGATTACCTGCAGATTCCGCAAGGGGAGGTTCGCCTGTTCACCTTCTCCGACGGCGAGACCGGCTGCCAGATCGACGAGAACGTGCGTGGCGGCGATGTGTTCGTGGTGCAGTCCACCTGCCCCCCGGTGAACGACACGGTGATGGAGCTGCTGATCATGCTGGATGCCTGCCGGCGGTCCTCGGCCTCGCGCGTCACCGCGGTGTTGCCCTACTTCGGCTACGCTCGCCAGGACCGCAAGGACCGCCCGCGGGTGCCGATCACCGCCAAGCTGGTGTCCGATCTACTCACCGCCGCGGGGGCCAGCCGCATTCTCACCATGGATCTGCACGCCGGGCAGATCCAAGGGTTCTTCAATATCCCGGTGGATCATTTGTTCGCCGCGCCGGTCCTGATCGATGAGTTGAAACGCATGGCTCTGCCCGATCTGGTGCTGGTCTCTCCCGACGCCGGCGGAGTCGAGCGGGCGCGGGCCTTCGCCAAGCGGCTGGAGGCGGGGCTGGCCATCGTCGACAAGCGCCGCACCAGCCCCAACCAGGCCGACGTGATGAACGTCATTGGCGATGTTTCCGGGCGAACCTGCGTGATCGTCGATGACATCATCGATACCGCCGGTACGCTGGTGAAGACCGCCGAGGCGCTGCGAGCCCGGGGGGCGGCGCGGGTGTTTGCCATGGGCGTGCACCCGGTTCTGTCGGGACCGGCGCTTGAGAGGATCACCGCCTCCGAGATCGAGGAGGTGATCGTCACCGACACCATCCCCTTGCGCCCCGAGGCGGTCGCGTGTCCCAAGATCCGCCAGCTCTCCGTGGCGGAACTGCTGGGGGAAGCGATTCGGCGCATTCACGAAGCCAAGTCGGTGTCCAGCCTCTTTGTCTAAGGTCCACACTGTGGTAGAGTACGCGCCCTCGCCGGGTGAGCTAGCGCGGCGAGCGCAGCAGGAGGTCGGGTCATGAGTGATTTGGTCATCGAGGTGGAGCGTCGGACGAGCGCCGGCAAGGGTCCCAGCCGCAGGCTGCGGCAGCGGGGCCTCATCCCGGCTGTGGTGTACGGCGGCGGGAAAGAAACGGTGCCGGTGGTCGTCGATCGACACGCGGTCACTGAACTGCTGCGCCAGGAGACCGGTCGTAACACCGTGTTCCTGCTCAAGATGAAGGGCACGAAGCTGGAGCGTCTGGCGATGCTGCGGGATGCTCAGGTGGATCCCCGGACGCGGCAGTACGTGCATCTGGACTTCGTCCGCGTCATGAAGGGACAGCGGGTCAAGGTGGAAGTCCCGGTGCATCTCCATGGTGAGGCGCCGGGGGTCAAGGTGGGGGGGTTCTTGAACTGGCCAACCCGGTCCCTCTCCCTGGAGTGTCCGGCCGATCAGATCCCGGCGGCGATCACCATCGATTTGTCGAACCTGGAGCTGGGCGATCACCTGGCGGCGGGAGATGTGCCCTTGCCCGGGGATGCGAAGTTGCTGGAGGATCCCCACACCGTCGTCGTGGCCGTCGAAGCGCACGGCGTGAAGGTGGCCGAGGCGGCGGAGGGCGGGGTCGAGGAGACGGCGGCGGCTGCCGAGGAGCCCGCAGAGCCCGAGGTGATTCGCCGTGGCAAGGGCGCGGAGGAACCCGGCGACTAGGCGACGGCACCCGCCCCACCTGCCGGTCTCCGGGAAGCCATGGACCTTGCCGCCATCATCGGGTTGGGCAACCCCGGTGCCGAGTACGCCAGTAGCAGACACAACATTGGATTCCGCGTGGTTGACGCACTCGCCGGCCGCTGGCGCGTTGGCGAATGGCAGCATCGATTCTCTTCTCTCCTCGGGCGGCGCGGCGGTGCTCGCCCGCTGTGGCTGGTCAAGCCTCAGACCTACATGAACCTGTCGGGGAGCGCCGTGGCGGCGTTTTGCCGCGCGGTGGGGGTGGAGCCGGGTGAACTGCTGGTGGTGGTCGACGATGTGGACCTGCCCCTCGGCTGCCTGCGGTTGCGGGCCCGGGGGGGCGCGGGGACGCACAACGGGATGCGCTCGGTGGTGGAGAGCATCGGCGAAGGGTTCCCACGGCTGCGGCTGGGGGTGCGGGGCTCGACCTCCTGGCGGGATTTAGCCAGTTACGTTCTGGCGCCCTTCGAGCCCGCCGAACTGGAGACAGTCGAGACCATGGTGGCGCGGGCCTGCGAGTGCGTGGAGACGGTTCTCCATCAGGGCCTGGCCCGGGCAGCAACCACCTTCAACGCCGACGCAGCGGCGCGCCTAGAGACCCCGAAGGCAGAGTGAGCCTCCCCGCCCCTTGCGTTTTCAGCAGAAGCCGCTAGACTTCAGCGACCGCCCCCCAAGGCGGTCATCCTTGCTCTCACCATGAGCCGTGAGGGCCGCAGGCCGAAAGGAGAGGCGATGCCAACGTACGAACTCGGTATTGTTCTGACCCCCGAGCTGGAGGGAGAGGAGCGAGAAGCTTTTCTGGGTGAGGTCCGCCAGCTGATTGTCGGGGCTGGGGGAGAAATCGTCAAGGAGGATGAGTGGGGAAGACGCTCCCTCGCCTACCCGATCAAACACAAGCGGGACGGGTTTTATACCTTCTGGACCTTCCACGCTCCGGGCGCGGTGGTCGCCCCCATCGAGTATAAGCTGCGCATTTCCGACCAGGTTCTCCGACACCTGGTCCTCAACATGGATCGAGAGCTCCAGCGCAGCCACAAGATGGAGCGTGTACGCGCTGCCCGCAAGGCCAAAAAGGCGGCCACCGGAGCCGCTGGTCTGCCTGTCTCCGAGGGGGAGTGACATGGGGAAAAAGAAATTCTACGTCAAGCGCAAGAAGGTGTGCAAGTTCTCCGCGGAGGGGATCGAGTACATCGACTACAAGAACATCGACCTGTTGCGCCAGTACACCCCGGTCGCCGGGAAGATCCTGCCCCGTCGCGTTTCCGGCACTAACCCCATTTACCAGCGCAAGCTGACGCGCGCCATCAAGCGGGCGAGGCTGATGGCGCTGCTGCCGTTTGTGGGGGACTGAAGGCGTCGCCCATGCACGGCGGCGACGTGGGTGCTGCGCGGTTGCCGCCCCTGTTTCGCCGGCTGGGGCCGGGTCTAGCCGGGGCGCTCTCTCTGCTGGTTTTCCTCAGTCTGCCGCTGGTGCCGCTGCTCGGGGTGTTGACGGCGATCCTCTCTCCGCTCCCCCTGGTTCAGCTGCTGGCGGTGTCCGGCGGAACGGTGTTGGGTTGGGGGTGGGTGATGATCGCCCTCGTCGGCCTGGCGCTGGCTACAACCTGGCCGTGGGTACTCGGGGTGGCGGCCGGCTACCTGGTGGTAGCAGCTTGGCCCGCGTTCTCGGTGGAGCTGTGGGTGTGGCGCCGGTGGGGTACGGGCCGCTGGCTGGCGGTGGTCAGCGGTGGGGCGCTGGCGGTTCTCGTGGGAGTGCTCATCGCCCTGTCCCATCCGGAGTCGCCCGCCGCCACGGTGGAGAGGCTGCTCGCTCCCTCGGCCGCCACCTCGCCTGACCTGGCCAGGATGCTGGGGGTCAGCCGGTGGGCTGGCGAAGCGATGATGGCGTCGGCCCTGACGGCGGTGTCCGCGCTGGCGCCCGCCATCGCGGCACTGTACGTGGCGGCGGTCGCCCTGTGGCTGCGGCCACGACTGCCCGTCCTGGGACTGCCCGTCGGGCGGGAACCGTTCGCCGCGTTTTCGTCGGAGGAGTGGCTGCCCGTTGCCTTCGTTGCCGGAGGTCTCGGTTGGGTGTTCGCCTCCGGGTTGGCAAAGTGGATTTCAGTCAATCTCTTGGTGGTTGTTGTCGGGTTGTATTTCGTACATGGGCTGGCTATCATCCACCACTATCTGGGGCGGCGGCTGGCCGCCAACCGGCTGGTCAGGGTGGTGGTGGGAGTGCTTGCGGTGCAGATGCCGTTGGCGCTGGTGGTGGCGGCGGCAGGGTTGACCGATACCTTCGTGCCCCTGCGCCGCAGCAGTCGAGACGAAGAGGGGAGTTAGAGGAACATGAAGGTCATTCTGAACGAGGCGGTAGAGCACCTGGGGGAGCGCGGCAAGGTTTGTGAGGTCAAGCCGGGCTACGCGCGCAATTATTTGATACCAAAAGGATTGGCATACGAAGCAACGCCTGCCATGATGGCTCGATTTCAGCAGGAGGAGAAGCGCTGGCTGACCCAGCAGGCCAAGGAGAAGGGCAGTGCCGAGGCCCTGGCGCAGCGGCTGGCCGGCCTCGAGCTGACCTTTGCTCGGCGGGCCGGCGAGGGTGACACCCTGTACGGCTCGGTCACCGCGGCGGATATCGCCGAGGCGATCAAGCAGCAGGGGTTCGAGGTCGACCGGCGCAAGATCGTCGTGCCCCAGCACATCAAGCGGATCGGTACGTACAACATCGAACTACATCTGCACCGCGAGGTGCGGGTCCCCATTACCCTGCACGTGACCGCCCTCACCGGGGGAGGGACGGCGTCGGCGTGACCTTCGAGCCCCCGCCGGCCGGCAGGCGCCGCGGGGTGGTGGCGCGGGCGCTGCGGCGCGTGCTGCTCGCGCTGCTGCGCGAGGAAGTGGACGAGATGCGCCGGGGTCTTGCGGCGCATCAGGGGGCTCTCGACGGCCTGACGGCGGATCTCGCCTCGCAACGGTCGGAACTGGCGGTGCTGGCCCTGCTGACACGGGGGCAGCAGGAGCTGTCTGCGGCTGTGGGAGCACTGAGCGGGGATCTCGCGCAGCGGTTCGAGGTGGTCCAGCGCGCGCGTCTCGAACTGCAAGCCCACCTGGAAACGATGACCGCTCAACTCGCTGCCGAAGTGGCGGAGCTGCGCGGCGCCTTCCTGGCGACGCGGGGGGAGTTCGAGGAGGTCCGCGACCAGCGGGTGCCGGTGTTGGAGGCGACCACCGGCAAGTGGCAACGAGAGCTGACGACTCTTCAGCAGGCTCTGGAGGAGGTGAGCGCGGTGCGGGTGGCGCGGCTGGAGCTGGACGGCACCCGGCTGGCGACGAACCTGCGGGAGGTGCAGGCAGCCATTGAAGCCGTGCAAGGTGAGATGGAAAGGCTGCGGGATGAGCGGGTACCGGCGGCCATGCGCGATCTGGCGGCGCTGCAGGCGGCCTTTGACGATCTGCAGGGCGAGGTGCTGGCCGTCCGCGACGCGCAGCTGCCTCGGGTGCAGGAGGTCCTTGCTCTGCTCCAGCGCGGGGTGAGTGAGCTGCAGCAGCTGGGTGAAGAGCTGCGCGACCATCGCCTTCCAGCCCTGGCGGGGCGTTACGACGCGTTGCTTTCGCGCCTCCACGAGCAGGGTGAGGCCACCGCCGGGCTTCTCGACCGCCTGCTGGCGCGGGAGCCGCTGCGCATCGCGACGCCTGCCGCGGTGGAAGCGGCGCTCCCGGAGGCGCTGCGTCGTGCTCATTTGGCATTCGTCGACGAGTTCCGCGGCGGGCGGGAGGAGATTCTGGAGCGCGTGGGCGATCACGTGAGCCGCCTCGAGGGACATGCACCCGTCCTGGATCTGGGGTGCGGCAGGGGCGAGTTGTTGGAGGCGCTCCAGCGGGCGGGGGTGGAGGCCCGCGGCGTGGATGCGGATCCAGCCATGGTGGCGGCCTGCCGTCGGCGCGGCCTCGAGGTGGTGCAGGGAGACGCCCTGGAGGTCCTGGCGGCGCAGCCACCGGGCTCATTGGGGGCGGTGACGGCGCTGCACCTGTTCGAGCACCTCCCCGCCGGCACCTGGGCCAGTATTCTCCAGGCGGCTGCAGCGGCGCTCAAAGCCGGGGGGGTGGTGCTGGTGGAGTGCCCCAACCCCGAGGCCCTGCGCGTCGGCGCCGATCTGTTCTGGATCGACCCCACCCACCGCGCCCCGGTGCATCGCCAGGCGCTGGCCTTCGTCATGCGGGCGCTGGGGCTGGAGGTGGTGGAAAACACCCTGCTCCACCCCTTCCCCCCGGAGCAGATGCTGGCGGTCCCGGGCATGTCGGCCGACCTGCAGGCCGTGGCGGCGCGTCTGGATGCCCTCCTCTCGGCCCCCAGGGACTGGGTGCTCGTAGGCCGCAAACCGCTCCTCCCCTCGGGGTAGGGAACCCCATCGGGGGAATCCCTGTGCCCGCTGGTGGACGTCTTTGGCGTCCCCTTCCTCGGTGGAAAGCGAAGCCCTGAAATGCTGAGGGTATGATTGTTGGCCGTGGATCAGTTGGTGGGGGGTCCCGGCAGGTGGGCGCGAAAAAGATCGCGCAGGGCCAGGAGGACCTGCGCGAAGTTATGCTCTTTCAGGAAGTCCTGGAGTTGCTTGCGGGAGATCCCCTCGAGCAGGCGCTGCCGCGCTGAGTTGGCGAGGTCGTAGAAATCGGACAGCGGTTTCAGGCGCAGGGTGGTGAAATTCTCGCTGTACCACGGGGACTCGCGGACCAGCTCCCACAATCGCGGCGAGGGGCAGGAGTTGTCGCTCCACAGGCCGTCGGCGATGGCGGTCACCTCCCCGTATAGTCCGGCGAGCACGGTGGCGTTGTCCCCGGTCTGGAGGGCGTCGCGCAGTCGGGACGGCGAGATCATCGCCGGAGGGGGAGTGGTTCCCGGTGGCGGCACCGTTGGGGCTGAGGGCCGCGGGGCGGCTTGTGCGGCCCGGGGTTCCGGCGGCTGGGGCGCCTGGGGGGCCACCGGAGAATTCTCCTGCGCCTTGGGCCGTACCTCGGCCCTCGAGGCGGTAGGCGGCTCAGGCGGCGGTGGCGATACCTTGGCTGCGGGGGTTGGTGGGGGCGGGGTGAGGGGCACCTCGACCGCCGTGTCCCCTGCCGGCGCGCCGTCGAAAAGGCGGCGCAGGCGCTCGTCGAAGTTGATCAGTAGCTCCATTTCGGAGTCGGAGATGGAGCGGGCGTAGGCGACGCGGTTGAAGACGGCATCCACCTCCAAGAAGCGCAGGCGGAGCACCTCCTCGTTGCTGGCTAGGGTGGCGAAGCGCTGGAGGAGCCGCTGATCGGCGGCGGCAAACTCATAGAGATCTGAGAAGTTCCCGTACTGGAGCAGGTCATCCGTGGTGGCCCGCCGCCAGTTGATGCTGATTTCCCGTTCTCGGCGCTGCGCCAGGTAGGTGCGGCGATCGGCGGGCTCCACCACTGCCTCCCACCCCGGCCCGTGGAGCTGCTGCAGGCCCTCCCGCAGCACGGCACGGATGCGGGTGAGGTTGTCGCTGATGATGCGATAGGCCTCCAAGCGGTAGTCGGTGGTGGTCATCGCTCAGTTCCATTCCGCGCCGTGGCGCAAATGCGCCCAGCCGCGCAAGAACCGCTCCCGTCGCTCCAAATCGCGGACGACGACCAGGAGAAGTCGGCTGCGGGTCACCGGGCCGGGAACGTTCAAGAACCCCTGCTGATGCTCCGCGCTGAGGCCACTGTCGGCGAGGATGCGCCAGGTGAGGCTACTCAGCGAGGGGTTGCCGGGCAGCCGCGCGGGTCGCCCCAGGTTGGCGCACAGGCGGAGGTAGCGTCGCATCAGCAGGCGGGTTAGCTCGTTGGCACGGTGATTGTCCTCTTGGGCGTCCGGGTACTCCTCGACCCGCACCAGAGGCACCGAGGGGTCCTCCAGGGCGAGCAGACGGCAGCGGGCTACTCCCCTCAGGGAGAGAGCCTGCTCGTCGCTCTCCAGAATTTGGGCACGGACGCCGATCTCATGAACACTGTCGCCGTCTAAAAGCGACGCCACCAGCAAACCGCCGCCCCGCTCGGCGTGCTGGATGGCGCTGCACGGCGCCGGTGGCCGGGGGAGTTGCCGCTCTTCGCCCGGCAGCAGTACTGCTTCGGTGAGCGGGAAGAGAGGCAGCACGGAAAAGGGCAACATTTGCGGCACGAGTATACCCCCGCCTGGAATCAAGCCGAAAGGGAGGCTTCCCCCGAGCCGGGTGCTCTTCCCGTCACGACAGCCGCGAACTCGCGGCCACGCCGCACCACGGCCAAGGCGCTTCCGGCCAGCAGCACGATGAGGCCGATCCAGACGAGGGTGATCATCGGCTTGACGCTCACATCCGCGGAAAACCGCGGGGGCTGACCCGGGTCGGCGGGTGCCCGCGGATCGAGAATCGCCACCTCCACGGTGCGCGCCTCGGGGTTGACCTGCGCCAGCCGCAGAAGGACCCCATCGAGCCCGGGCACGGCGACGTCCGCCGGGCGAGGATGGCCAACGGGGTCGCGGAGTACAGGCATGATGCGGTGCGGCTCGGCGCCCTCCCTGACCACCTCGAAGACGGCTCCCACGTCGAAGCGGCCACCCTGGTGGTCGGGTCCAGCCAGCTCGAGATCCACGAACTTCAGACCGGTCCCCTGGTATGTGAACGTCTCACCCCCCTTGAGGGAGGCGCGCGCCGCCACCCCCCCTCCTATGCCGTTGATCTTTAGACGCACCCTGCCGGCGGCGGCGTTGACGCCGGTAAGCTGCACGGTGACCCCGGGGGCTCCCGGTACTTCCGCCGGCGGTCCTTCGAAACCCGCTGGGGTGGACCGCAGGGTCGGTCTCACCTCGGTCTGGCCCGCCGGGGCGGCGACCTGCACGATGGCAGCAACGGCGATCTCCCCACCCGCTCCGTGGTCGGCAGCGCTGCGATCGAAGCCAGTGAAAGCGAGCTCAAGCGGCCCCACGGTGGCCGACTCGCCCTTGCCCAGCTCGACGGTCTGCCCATGTTCTCCTGGCCGCCCGGGATCGTACTCCACCGGTGCAACATAGACATCGTGGGTGAGACGCGGGTGCACATCGGGGTTGGCGACCAGCTGGTTCGACTTGGTGCTCCTGAACATGCGCGGGCGCGACAGGAAGCGCGCCGAGCCTCGGCTCACCTCCACCAGCATGGCCGGGCGGGCAGAGCGGGTGGGCTGCTCGACCCCCTTGAAAGTCAGGGAGTACCCGAGGGCTTCTTGAGTCTCACCCATCGGCAAGGTGACCTTGACTGTGCGGTCCCATGCCGACGACGCGATGATGCCCATCAGCATCAGCGCCAGACCCACATGGGCCAGATGGCCGCCGGCGGCTGCCAGTCCGCTTTCCCGGGTCTTTTCCGCGGTCTTGATGACGTTGGCGAGGAGGGCCAGCGTCGAAGCGAAGAGAAAGGCGAGGAACAGTGCGCCCGAGGCGCCAAGTGTTGCCGCCACCACGGTGGTCACCGTGGCGCCGGCGAAGGCCACCAGGAGCCGTCGCCGCAGCTGCGGCGCCGATCCCCGCCAGTTGAGGTAGGGCACCACCGCCAGCAGGAGGGCCAGGGCGATGCCGACGGGGAGCGTGACGCGGTTGTAGAAATCCGTCCCCACCTGGGCCGGCTCACCCCACAGGCGGGTGATCAGGGGCGAGGAGGTTCCGAGGGCAACCACCAGTGCCGCCCCCAGGAGGGCGGCGATGGCCATGACGGAGAACACCGTCCGCGACAGAAACGGCTCGTCGCCGGGGTGCGACGGTATCTCCCGCCACCGCCACAGCAGGGCGCCGAGACCCAGCATCAGAGCGGCGCCGAGTATCCCCACCAGCCAGCCGGTAATCCCCAGGTCCACGAAGGAATGGACGGAAAAATTGGCCAGCACGCCGGAACGCGTCAGGAAGGTCGCGTACACCACCAGCACGTAGGACAGGCAGGCGAGGGCGAAGTTGAGTTTGCGGAAGCGGCCGCGCGCCTTCTGCAGCAGCATGCCGTGCACCAAGGCGACGGAGGTCAGCCAGGGAACCAGGGAGGCGTTTTCCACCGGATCCCAGCCCCAGTACCCCCCCCACCCCAGGGTGACGTAGGCCCAATACCCGCCCAGGAAGATGCCGGCACCCAGCGACACCACCGAGACGAGAGCCCAGGGCAGGGCGACGCGGATCCACTCGTCGTAGCGCCGCTCCCACAGGGCGGCAATGGCCAGCGCGAAGGGCACCGCGGTTGCCGCATAGCCCAGGAACATCACCGGCGGGTGGATGGTCATCCAGGGGTTCTGCAGCAACGGGTTCAGCCCTTGGCCGTCGAACGGCATCTGACCGGGCGGCAGCCCCTCCAGAAACCGGAACGGTGAAGAGATAAGCAGGAGCAGCAGCAGGCCGAAGAGGGTGAGGTTGTAGATGAGAAAAGCACGATCCTCGTAGTGCCGCGCGAATCTGGCCAGGGGCAGGCCGATCAGCGCACCGCACAGGAGCCACAGGAGGAACGACCCCTCCTGGCCGGCCCAGAAGCTCGACACCAGATAAGGTAGCGGCAGCTCCCGGTCGGAGTAGGAGAACACGTAGTGCAGTCGAAAATCATGGGTAATGATCAGATACATGAGCACGGCGCTGGCTACGGCGACGGCGAAGACCATCAGGCCATACAGCTGGCGCGCCCACGTCCGCGCCGCCTCGTCGCCCCGCCAGCTCCGCCCGTAGAAAACAGTGGACCCCACCAACGCGCCGGCGGCCACCCACAGGGCAACGACCCCTGGAATGAACATGTCCCCCCCTTACTGTCGCGTGCGGCGTCAGGCGCCGCCTCACGAGGAGTTGGAGTCGTACCCCTTCTCCTCGACCCCCTGATACTTGGACGGGCACTTGACGAGCAAACGTTCGGCTTCCAATGCCGAGCCGTTGAAGCGGCCGATGGCGACGATTTGCGTCGCCTCCTCGAAGTTTCCAGGCTTCACGCCCTTGTAGGTGACCGCCAGGGTATCGCCCCCCTCGTTGGCGAGGGTGAAGAGGAGAGCGCCGCGCTCGGGATCGTAGCGGGTGCTGTGGGGCACCAGGCTGCCGGCCACCTGCACGGCGCCCCGGGCGCTGCGCGCCACCTCGAAGCTCACATAGGGGGTGAGGGAGGACTTGAAGGCGCCGGCGCCGAAGGCGATGAAGCCGCCAATCAAGCCGATGCCGGCCAGTGTCCACGTCGTGCGACGGTTCATTCTTCGTGCTCCTCGAGGCGGCGCACCCGGCGGGTGAGGGCCAGGCAGTAGGCAAACAGACCCACCCAGATGATGGCCGTTACGGCTGCCACCCATACCAGGCTTTCGGCCTTGGGCATTGCTATACGTTCTCCTCTCGCCGGCGGCGGGCCATCAGCACCCGCGCCACCCTCACCTCGAGAGTATAAAGCCAGATGAACACCCCGGTAAAGCCCACTAACGCGGCGAGCAAGACCTGCAGCATGCGGCCGTCCATGTCGATCTCGCCGCGCACGTTGATCAGAGTATCCGGGTGCAGTGAGAAGTAAATCCGTGGTACAACGAACACCAGGAAGGGCATGGTGACGAAAGCCAAAGCGGCGTAGGCGGCCGCCAAGCCACCGCGGCGCTCCTCATCGGCCACGGCCTCGCGCAGGGCGAAATAGGCCGCGTATACCAGCAGTAGGATGACGATGGAAATTTGTCGCGGGTCCCAGTTCCAGAATTCCCCCCACATGACCTTGGCAAAAAGCGAGCCGGTGAGGGTGGCCAGGACGCAGAACACCAGCCCCAGCCGAGCAGCGGCGGCGGCGCGGGCGTCATCCAGCGGATCGCGGCGCGCCAGGTAGCGCAGGGAGGCCCACAGGTTGACGCAGAAAGCCAGCACAGCCACCCACGCCTGGGGAACGTGGAAGAAGACGATGCGCGCCGACTCGCCCACGAACCCCTGCGCCGTCGGCGCGTAGAAGAAGGCGCCGTACACCACTACCAGCATCCACGCGCCCAACAGCCAGTGCCAGATGCTCCAGGTTGTTTTCTCAATCATGCCAGACCACCGGAAAGAGGTAGATGGATGTGACCACCGTAACCCCGGCCAGCGCTCCCACCCCCTGCAGGGCCGGCAGGATGTCGCCCCAGGCCGGGCTCGTCATGGCCATGCGGGTGCCCTGAATCAGCATCACCAGCAAGGGTAGCATCAGTGGCACCGCGAGGATGGCGAACAAAGTCCCGGAACCCGCGGCGCGGGCGATGATTGCCGCCACCATGGTGGCAGTGGCCGCCATGGCCAGGCATCCCACCGCCAGCAGGGCGATGAGGGGCAGGATCCCTTGTACCATCATCCTCATGAGGATGCAGTACAGGGGTACCAGGAACGTCTCCAGGGCGGCCAACAAGGCCACGTTGAAGGCGAGCTTCCCCCCCCACACCGCCAGCGGGCTAGCAGCCAGCCGCAAGGTCTTGGCGGTGTGGGCGTCCTCTTCCTTAACGAAGACCCGCTGCAGCCCCGAAAGCGCCGCGAAGAAGAGGATGATCCACAGCAGGGCGGCGAGCAGGTGGGGGCGGTCCTGCTCATGAATCTGATACGGGCCGATCTGGTAGGCAACCGCCACCAGCGTGGTCAGGCCGAACAACCCGATGGCGTTGACTGCCACGCGGGCGCGCAGCTCGGAGCGCACCTCCTTGGCGAACACGGCAAGCGCCTCACTGGCCCAGGTGGATGCGCTCATCACCCCAGGCCATTTCCCGCGGGTCGTTGGTGGCCACCGCCAGCGCGGCATGCGGGCGGAACCTCTTCACCAGAGAGGCGGCGGTCTCGTGTCCGCGTTCATCCAGGTTGGAGGAGGGTTCGTCCAGTAGCAGCACCGGCGGTTCGTGCACCACCGCCTGGGCCAGCTTGACCCGCTGCTTCATCCCCGAGGAATAGGTGCTCACCGGCCGACGCAGGTCGCGGGCCTCCAGCCCCAGTTCGCAGAGCAGCCTCTCCAGCTCTCCCGGGCTGCGGCCAAGGCCGCGCAGGCGAGCGAAGAAGTGCAGGTTCTCCAGCGCCGAAAGCTCCTCGTACACGGCCATGTCCGAGCTTGCCATGCCCACCACGGTGTGCCAGAGGTGGCGGGGGAGGGGGGTTTCGCCTTGGCGGTAGTCGATCGCCCCCGATGAGGGCCGCATCACGCCGGCCAGAAGATTGAGCAGCGTCGACTTCCCGGAGCCGTTGGGGCCGGTGATGACCATCGCACACCCCGGCCGGAGTTCTCCGCTCACCCCCTTGAGGACGCTGTGGGCCCCGAATCTTTTACCGAGGGCGGAGAAGGTGATGCGGACGGTCGACACGGCCCGCAAAGCATAGCACCCGATGCTTCCTGCTTTTGGGATCAAGCAGGCGCACCCCCCAGGGCCGTCGCGGGAGAGTTTGGGTGGTGGCCGCAACTACCTCTGTATACTCCAAGAATGAAGCTCGACGATCTGGACCGGGGGATTCTCGCGGCGCTGCAGGAGAACGGCAGGATGTCCCTGACCGCCATCGCCAAGAGAATCAACGCCGCCCCAGCTACTGTTCACGAGCGGCTGGCGAAACTGCGTCGCAGCGGTGTCTTGGTGTCGTTTTCCGCGCGCCTGGATGCGGCCAAGCTGGGATACTCAGTGACGGCCCTCATTCACCTGACCATCGAGCTGGCCAACGATTTTGAGCGGACTTTGGAGGAGCTCAAGGCTATCCCCGAGGTGGAGGAGATCCACGTGGTCAGCGGCGACTACGACCTGGTGGTCAAGGTGCGTGCCCGCGACACGGCGCACCTGCAGGAGTTGCTGGTGACCAGGGTGCATCAGGTCACCGGGTTCAAGCGCTCGGCCACCGAGATCTGCCTGACCACTCCCCTGGAGCGTTGGGGTCCACGCCTGGGGTGAGATGGTCGAAAGGACATGGCATAGTACGCGTCGGCAAGAGGTGAACTGGGGGGGGGTAACGAGGATGGGAACACGAGCATTGGTGGCGGCCACCGTGGTGATTGCCTCGTTGGCCTGCGCGTCTCCAGAGTCGAGTCCGGCGGCGACCGGGGTGCAGTGGGAAAAATCCTTGGAGGCTGCGCTGCAGCGCGCCGGCAAGGAGAAGAAGCTGGTCATGGTGTTCTTTTATACTGACTGGTGCGGCTGGTGCCGGCGTATGGACCAGAACACCTTCGCCGACGCCCGTGTGCAGGCAGAATTAACCCGCCTCGTCCCGGTGCGGCTCAACGCCGAGGGCAACGGTCGCGCCGAGGCGGCCCGCTTTCGTGTCAACTCCTTCCCGGTGATCGCCTTTCTCGATGCCACGGGGAGACAGGTGGCGCGCATCCCGGGCTTTTTGCCGGCGCCGGCGTTCCTGGAAGAGCTGGGGGACGTCTTGAAGGAGGCCGCCGGGAAGTAACCCGCCCTCGGCGTGAGTCGGGGGGCTGGAGCTCGCCGCCTATCCCAGAACTCCCGGCCGGTAGGGTGCGAAGTGCGGTTGCCACTGGGCGTTGCGCAGCAGGCGGTCGTACTCCTCGTCGCCGGCCAGTCGCCCTATGCCGGCGTCACGTGCTTCCAGGGCCACGGCCTTGGCCACTTCCAGGGAAGCGTCGCGGATATTCTGCATTTCAGGTAGCAGCAACCCCTCTGCCTCCTGCGCCGGCGTCACCATGGCGGACAGGCGCTTGGCCGCCGCCACGAACATACGGTCGGTGATGCGGGCGGCGCGGGACACCAGGGCGCCCAGACCCACGCCGGGGAACATGTAGAGGTTGTTGCACTGGGAGGTGCGCACCTGCCGCCCCCGCACGTGCACCACCGGGAAGGGGCTGCCGGTGGCCACCAGGGCGCGGCCGCCGGTGAAGCGCAGGGCCTCCTCGGGGGTGCACTCGGAGTTGGCGGTGGGGTTGGACAGGGGCATGATCACCGGACGGGGGTCGTTCTCGCCCATCTGGGTCAGGATGGTGCGGTCGAACAGGCCGGTCTGGGCGGTGACGCCGATCAGGACCGTGGCGCGGGCGTTGCGCACCACATCGGCGAGGGTGATGCGGTTGGGATCGTCCAGTTTCCAGTCGGCCACGACCGAGCGGGGCTGCGCCCAGGGGCGTTGCCAGTCGTCCAAAACGGGGTCGTCCTCGAACAGGAGACCCTGGTAGTCGAGGGCGAAAACCCGCCGGCGAATCTCGTCGCGCGACAACCCCTCTTCCTCGAGAATCGTGCGAATGTGCTGGACCGTCCCGAAGCCTGCCTGACCCAGGCCGGCCACCACGAAACGCTGATCGGAAAAACGGCTGCCCTTGATGCGCATGGCGGTGAGCAGGGCGGCGCAGGCGGTGGCCCCGGTGCCCTGGATGTCGTCGTTGAAGGACAGCACCCGCTCGCGGTAGCGCTGTAACAGCGTAAAGGCCTTGTGTTTGGCGAAATCTTCCCACTGGATGACCGCATCGGGGAAGGAGCGCTTGACTCCCAACACAAAGCGCTCGATGAAGTTCCAGTAGGCCTCCCCCTCCAGGCGGGGATGGCGGTAGCCCAGGTAGAGGGGGTCGTCCAGCAGCCGCTGGTTGTTGGTGCCCACGTCCAGACACACGGGGAGGCAACACGCCGGGTGCAGGCCGCCGGCCGCCACATAAAGGCTCACCTTCCCCACCGGGATCCCCATGCCGTCGGCGCCCAGGTCGCCGAGCCCGAGGATGCGCTCGCCGTCGGTGACCACCAGCAGGCGCACCTTGGGAAGCGGCACGTTGCGAAAGATTTGGTCGATGGCGCCGATGTTGTCCGGGTGCACGTAGACGCCGCGGGCGCGCCGCATGATCTTGGACAGCAGCTGACACGCCAGCCCCACCGTGGGGGTGTAGACGATGGGCAGCATCTCCTTGAGGTTTTCCATCAGCAGGCGATAAAACAGCGTTTCGTTGCGGTTGAGCAGCCCCAGCAGGAAGAGGTAGCGCTCCAGATCGTCGGGTTTGCGGCGGTAGGACTCCAGGGAGCGGGCGACCTCCTCCTCCAGGGTGGACACGCCGTGGGGGAGCAGGCCGGTCAGGCCCAGGGTGGCGCGCTCCTCGATGGTGAAGTGCGAACCCTTGTTGAGCAGCGGGTCGGTGAGCAGCTGTTGCCCCCGCAGGTACACCTCGTAGTACTGCTCTCCGGTGAGGGGGTCGATCTTGAAATCGAAGGTTTTCACGTCTGGTGCCTCCGCCGCTCGCTGCGGTGACTGCGAGCATAGCAAGGAATTCCCGCCTCCCGTCTGCAGCCGGGGGAGGTAATCGTGCTACCGTTTTCCGCTGGGAGGACACGAGCATGTCGGTGGGTCGGATTCGCCCGCTGGGGGCAGTACTGGCGCTGGTGTTGGCCGTGGGCGGGTGGCCCGCCGGGGCGGAGGTGGAGGGCGGGCTCACCATCGCCGATGTGATGCGCATCGAGACCTGTGGGTCGGTGCAGGCCAGCCCGGACGGGTCGCGGGTGGCCTACCTGGTGAGCGTTCCGCGGAGGCTGGATGACGAGGCGGGGGCGGCGTACTCGGAGCTGCACGTGGCGGAGGTCGGCTCGGGCCGCAGCCTGCCCTTCGTGACCGGCAAGGTGAACGTGCGCAGCCCGCGCTGGAGCCCCGACGGGCGGGCCGTTTACTTCCTCACCAAGCGGGGGGAAGACAAGTTCTTTCAGGTCTGGAGCATCCCGGTGGACGGCGGGGAAGCCCGGCGGGTGAGCGGGGCGGAGAGCGACGTGCTGGCGTTCCGGTTGCACCCCGACGGCCAGCGGCTTTTGTTCATCGCCCAGGAGCCCGAGCCCAAGCGCGCCCAGGAGCTGGCCAAGAAGGGCTACGGCTTCGTGGTGTACGAGGAAAATCTGCGCCACCGCAACCTTTACGCGCAGCCTCTGAGCGGCGGCGAGGTCACTCAGCTGACCAGGGACATCACCGTGTGGGACCTCGAACCCACCCCCGACGGCCGCGCCGTGGTGCTGGCCGCCTCGCCCCGGAACCTGGTGGATCACGAGTACATGTTCCAGCAGCTGTACGTGCTGGACCTGGCCGAAGCGCAGCTGCGCCAGCTCACCCTGCATGAGGGCAAGATGGGGAACTTCGCCGTTTCCCCCGACGGCCGCCACGTCGCCTTCGCCGGCGCCCGAGACGTGCACGACCACGCAGCCAGCCAGGCGTGGGTCATCCCACTGGCGGGGGGGGCGGCCCGCAGCCTCACCCCCGCTGACTTCCCCGGCCACGTCAACGAGGTGGCCTGGCAGGACGACGCAACGCTGCTGGTGCATACCTCGGAGGGGGTGTGGAACCACCTGCGTCTTCTCCCCCTGGTCGGCGGGGCCTGGCGCCCGCTGCTGGACGGCCGTGCCGCCGGGGTGGTGCTGGGAGTCCCCTCGCGCAGTCGCGACGGCTCGCTGTTTGCGTTCACCGGCAGCACGGCCAGCCTGCCCTCGGAGGTGTTCCTCTGGCAGCCGCGGGGGAAGCTGCGCCAGCTGACGACGCGCAATCCATGGTTGGCCGAGCGCCGGCTGGGGCGGCAGGAAGTGCTTCGCTACCCGGCCCGGGACGGCCTGCAGATCGAGGGGATCCTGGTGTACCCCGTGAACTATGAGAAGGGCAAGCGCTACCCCCTGATCGTCTCGGTGCACGGCGGCCCCGAGGCGCACTTCTCCAACGGCTGGCTCACCCGCTACCTCGACCCGGCGCAGGTGCTGGCGGCGCGCGGCTACCTGTCGTTTTACCCCAACTACCGCGCCTCCACCGGCTACGGGGTGGAGTTCGCCATGGCCGGCTTCGGCGATCCCGCCGGCCGGGAGTTCGACGACATCGCCGACGGCGTCGCTCACCTGGTGAAACTTGGGCTGGCCGACGGGGAGCGGGTGGGGTTGGGCGGGGGCTCCTACGGCGGTTATGCGGCGGCCTGGTTCGCCACGTATTACACCAAACTGGTGCGGGCGGTGGCCATGCTCGTGGGGATATCGGATCTGGTGGCCAAGGTGGGCACCACCGACATCCCCTGGGAGGACCAGCTGGTGCACATCGGCAAGCCCCTGGAGGAGGTGTGGGAGCTGATGCGGGAGCGCAGCCCCATCTTCTGGGCCAGGCAGAGCCGCACCGCGGTGTTGATCATGCACGGCGACAGCGACACCCGCGTCCACCCCTCCCAGAGCCTGGCCTTCTACCGGCGCCTGAAGATGAACAACCACCCGGCCACCCGGCTGGTGTTTTACCCCGGCGAGGGGCACGGCAACGCCAGGCAACCGGGGCGGCTGGATGTGCTCTGCCGGCACTTGGCCTGGTACGACCACTACGTGCGCGACGCCAGGCCCCTGGACGGCCCGATGCCGCCTCTCGACGTCAGCGAGTGCTACCGCGGGGCAGGGCTGACGATCGAGTGAGCCCGGGCCCGGCGGGGTGAGACGGTCGAGTTGAAAAGATGCCGAGGATCGACCCCACCGTCACCATGACCGGATCCTCCGCGGCGAGGTGGGAGAAAACGCCGCCCCCACTGCCGCCGCGCTCCCAGGTCGTCGATGAGCTGGGGCGAGGGGGTCAGGGCGGGGTGTGGTTGGCCACGGACCTGGTCTTCGGGGCGCCGGTGGCGGTGTAAGGTATTCGCCATCGGCTCTGCAGCGCGAGCGGATGCGAAGGGAAGACCGCCTCGGGCGCGCGCTGCAGCATCCCGGTCTGGTGCGGGTTTTCGAGGTGCTTGAGCTCGAAGAGCGCCTGGTGGTGGTGATGGAGTTCGTGCCGGGGGGCAGCCTGATCGATGGCGAGGGCCACGTGCGGGTGGCCGATCTGGGGCTGGCTCGCCACTGGGAAGGCGGGGAGACGCTTACCGAAGGCCACACCACCCTGGGCACCCCGCGCTACATGAGCCCCGAGCAGGTGCGGGGGGAAAGGCCGCTGCCCCGCAGCGACCTTTACTCCCTGGGAGCAACGCTCTTCCACCTGCTCGCCGGGCGCCCCCCCTTCGAGCACGAGAGCGCCTTCGAGTTGGCCCGTCTGCACCTGACCGCGCCGGTTCCCGACCCGCGCCGCTGGCGCCCCGATTGTCCCCCCTGGCTGGCGCGCCTGGTCATGCGCCTTTTTGCCAAGCGTCCCGGCGATCGATTCAAGAGTGCCGCCGACGTTCTCGAGGTGGTTCGAAAGCGTCGCTCACCGGTGCTCTCCGCGCGTCGCCGACGGCTGGCGGCGAGGGCCGGGGGGCTCGCGATCCTGGTATGCCTTGGGTGGGGGGGGGAGCGGGCAGCTCGCCACGGGCCCCACCGCCGTGCACGTGCGCGACGGCCGGCGGGTGACGGCGGTCGACCGCCGGGACCGGCTGCTCTGGGAGAAGGTATACCCGGTGGGGGTGAAAGACGCCGCGCTGATCCGGTCACCGGGGCACGGCACGCGAGTGTAGGTGGCCACGTCGGCGCCGCGGCTGGCCTCACCGGAGCGCGGCCTGCTTCTCCAGTTCGACGCTGAAGGCAAGGAACTGCTTCGCTTTGCCGTCGCCCCGGAGCTCTCCGGCCTCTACCCCGATTTCGGAGACTACGCGAGCGCCGAGAGGTTGGCGGCGGTCGACGTGAACGGGGATGGCCGCGAGGAGCTGTCCTGGTTGGCCAAGCACTACTTCTTTCCCAGCGCCATCGAGGTCTGGTGGCAGACGCCGGAGTCACAGGCGGAGACTTTGTTCATCAACTCCGGTCATCTCTCGGGAGTGACGTGGGCGGACCTGGACGGCGACGGCCGCCGCGAGGCGGTCACCGCGGGGTTTAACAATCGGCTGGGCTACCAGAACATCGCCGCGATCGTCGACGGTCCCCCAGGACCGGGGGGCCTTTGAGGGCGGTTTCGCCGGACCACGTGCCGCTTTTCTCGGAGCGGGTGGCGTCCCAGGCGAGCGAGCCGAGGGTCTACGTGCCCCTCGGGGAGTGGATGGAGGAGGCGGTGGTGGGGGCCGCCTCGCCGGGGGAGATCGTGATCCGGGCGGGGCAGCGGCGGATCCGGTTGGATGCCGAGGGCAATGCCGTGGGTTCACCACTGTTTCGGCGGGGGGGGTGAGATGCGCCGGAGGTTCTGGCGGGAGTTGGCCCGCCGGGGGGTCGATCAGGCGGGCAGGGTCGATCCCGAGAAGGTGTTGGCCGAGCTGGACGGGGCGTATCCCGAGGTGCTCGCCGAGCCCGGCAGCCAGGTGGCCGCAGTGCTCGTGATCGGGGTTTGTGGGCGCGAGCCGGAAATCACCGGGAAGCGGCCACGTTTCTGTGCTCGGCTGCCGCCCGCCACGGGGAGGTGTGGGATGTGTGGGTGCGGTGCGGAGAACAGAAGATGCTAGCCGGGGAGGTGGAGGCCGGTAGAATCGCATTGCAAAAGGCGATGCGCCCCAAACTGAGCGGGCGGTCCCCCGCGGACGCGTTGGTGGACCTTGGATTCACCGGCATGCTTGTCGGTGGGGGGACCGCCTCCGAACTCGCCGGTCCTGAGGTCGAGTCCGCCGATGGAGGCGGCTTTATCCGCGCTCACCTGCGCTGCGTCGAGGCCGCGCGCCGCGGTGACTGGGTGGTGGCGGCGGCTTTCACCCCGGACCCCGGTAATATGGTGACCGGCGCGCAGATCGCCCAGCTGTGGGCGCGCTGGCGCCGGCAGGAGGAGAGCGGTGGCCTGCGCGAGCAGTTGGAAGAGGTGGCCGCGTCCTTGGACGCGCCGCTGCCTGCCGGCCTGGTTTTCGCCGCCATGAGCGTGGCGGGGGAGGAGACGGCGGTGAGCCGCGGGCGTGTCGAACGGCTGACGCGCGAGCTCGAGCGCCGGGCACGGTGGTCGCTGTCCGCCAGGTTCTGGCAGGCGGCGGAGGAACGGTTGCTGGCGATGGTGGAGAAGCGGGCCGGCGACGAGCGCAGGTCGGCGGAGCACCTCGCCCGCGCCCAACGGCTGGCGCCGGCCTGCTCGTTCGCTGGTGGCTTGCGGATGCTGAGTCGGTAGCGTGACGGAGTCAAGAGCAACGCGCGGGGGCGGACTCGCCGGCACCTGGCTGCCGGAGTATCTGGCGCACCTGGTGGTGGAGCGGGGTCTGTCGGTTCACACGGTCGCCTCGTACCGGGGTGACCTGCAGCAATTCGGCCGTTGGCTGGATAAGCGGCAAGGCGACGTGCTGGAGTGCGATCGGGCCGACCTGCGCCGCTATCTCTCCGAGCTGCGGGGGAAGGGACTGTCGTCGCGCTCGGCGGCGCGCGCCCTGGCGGCGCTGCGCTCGTTTTTCCGCTTTCTGGTCAACGTGGAGGCTCGCCGGGAGGACCCCACCGAGGAGCTGGAAAGCCCCCGCCTGCTGCGCAGCTTGCCCCGCTTTCTTTCCTTCCAACAGGTGGATGCGTTGCTGGCGGCGCCACCCACGGAGCGACCGCTCGGGTTACGCGACCGGGCCATGCTGGAGACCCTGTACGCCACCGGGGTGCGGGTGTCTGAGCTGGTGAGTCTGAAGTTGGCCAACCTGCGGCTGGACCCCGGCTTCGTGCGGGTGCTGGGCAAGGGCTCCAAGGAGCGGGTGGTGCCGCTGGGCTCCTCGGCGCGGGAGTGGGTTGGCCGGTATCTGGAGGAGGTGCGCCCCCGGCACGACCGCCAGCGCGCCGCCGAACTGTTCCTCACCTCTCGCGGCGAGCCCATGACCCGGCAGGCGTTCTGGTACACGATCAAGAAGTACGGGCGGCGGGCGGGCATCGCCTCGCCGCTGTCGCCCCACGTGCTGCGCCACTCCTTCGCCACCCACCTGCTGGAGCACGGCGCCGACCTGCGGGCGGTGCAGGCCATGCTGGGCCACACCGATATCTCGACCACCGAGATTTACACCCACGTCACTCGGGAGCGGCTGCGCCAGCTCTACGATCGGGCGCATCCGAGGGCGTGATGAGGTGATGCCCGAGACACCCCACGTGCCGGGTCGCAAGGGCCTCCCCGCTGCCGGCAACGGGGAACCGGCGACGGGCAGGGGGCCTGCGGCCCGCTGGGTATTCATTTCTCTGACAATGCTTGTCTTCAATATCTTTTTTTTCCTCGCGCCGGCTGCCGCCCAGTACCTGGCGGTATTCACCGATGGCCGGGTGCTGTCGGTGACCGGGGCCAGCCTGCTGGATGACCGCACCGTGCGCCTGGAGTTGCCCGGGGGAGGGCGCCTGGAGCTGCCCGCCCGGCGGCTGGAGGCGGTGGTGGAGGCGCTCGTCGAGCCCGAGCCGGAACCGGTGGCAAGACCGAAGTGCTCGGCGGAGTGGGAGGAGCATCCCCTGCCCGAGGGCACACCCTTTGCCGCCGAAATCGAGGCCGCGGCGCGGGCGGCGGGGCTGCACCCCTGGCTGGTGGCGGCAGTGGTGGAGGCGGAATCCCGCTACGACCCCCGGGCGGTGTCGCGGGTGGGGGCGCGGGGACTGATGCAGCTCATGCCCTCGGTGTGGATCCCGGCGGGGCTCGCCAACCCCCATGACGTGAAGGGGAACCTGCGGGTGGGCAGCGCCTACCTCAAGCGGCTCCACCAACGTTTTGGCGAGCTGTCCCTGGCCCTGGCGGCGTATAACGCCGGCCCCACGACGGTGGAGCGCTACGGAGGGATACCGCCGTACCGCGAGACTCGTACTTACCTGCAGCGCATCCTGTCCCGCTTCTGCCCGTGGCAGGAGGGCGAGGGTTTGTGAAAGTCCGTATAATGCTCGAGGCCGCGCAGGGAAGAGCCTCGGCCGTCGGGACGGTTCCCTGAGGGTGGGGAGGGAAAAACCATGAGTGAGGCAAGCGTCGGCAAGCCGATGTTGCCGGTGGCGGGCAAACCGCCGGCGGGTCCACGGGTGAGCGATGGGAGCAACATCTTTCTCACCACCAAGCTGGACAGACTCATCGATCAGGCACGCAAGAACAGCCTGTGGCCATTTCCCTTCGGGACGGCGTGCTGCGCCATCGAGTTCATGTCGACGATCATGTCCCACTACGACATGTCCCGCTTTGGCGCCGAGGTGGTGCGCTTTTCGCCCCGCCAGTCGGATTTGCTCATCGTGGCGGGCACGGTCACCGACAAGATGGCACCGGTGATGGTGCGCATCTGGGAGCAGATGGCCGAGCCCAAATACGTCATTTCCATGGGCGCCTGCGCCTGCACCGGGGGTTTCTACCGGGCCTACCACGTCGTCCAGGGAATCGACGAGTTCATCCCGGTGGACGTCTACGTGCCGGGTTGCCCGCCCACCCCGGAGGCACTGCTGCAGGGCCTGCTGCGCTTGCAGGAGATGATCGCCGCGGGCGAAACCCACTATCAGCGCATGGTCGCGGCGGCGCGGGCGAAAGCCAAGGGGGCGGTTTCATGAGCATGAGCCAGGAGAAGCTGGAGTCCTTTCGGCGTGCCTTCCCGCCGTCGCGGGGGGTGGAGGAGATCCCGGGCCAGGACATCCCCACCTTCCAGGTGGAGCGCGAGCTGCTGCCCGAGCTGGCCCGCCGGCTCAAGGACGACCCCGACTTCGACTTCAAGATGCTGTCGGACGTGTGCGGTGTGGACTGGCCGGAGCGGCAGGCCCGCTTCGATGTCGTCTATCACCTTTATTCGTTGACCCACAACCACCGCCTGCGCCTCAAGGTGCCGGTGAGCGAGCAAGATGCGGTGGTTCCGTCGGTGTACGGGGTGTGGAGGGCCGCCGACTGGTTCGAGCGGGAGGTGTTCGACATGTTCGGGGTGCGCTTCTCCGGCCACCCCAACCTAAAGCGCATCCTCTGCCACCCTTCCTTTCAGGGGCACGCCCTGCGCAAGGACTACGACCCCGGGCAGCGCTGGCTGCTGCGCGAGGGTGAGCAAGACGAACCCTCGTGGGCGCGGGAGGTGCAGGAGGACGAGGACCACTTCGAGACCCAGGTGCTCAACCTGGGGCCTTCCCATCCGGCCACCCACGGCACTCTGCGCACCGTGGTGCGCCTGGACGGCGAGGTGATCACCCGGGCGGAGTGCGAGATCGGCTATCTGCACCGCTGCTTCGAAAAGATGTCCGAGCGGCACACGTGGAATCAAATCATTCCCTACACCGACCGCCTCAACTACTGCTCGGCGATGATGAACGGGGTGGGGTACGCCCTGGCGGTGGAGAAGCTCCTGGGCGTCGAGGCACCTCCCCGCGCCCAGGTGATCCGGGTGATCCTCTCGGAGCTGTCCCGCATCATGGACCACATCGTCTGCATCGGCGCCAACCTCAACGATGTGGGCGCCATGACGCCGTTCCTCTACGTCTACCAGGCGCGGGAGGAGATCTACTCGCTGCTGGAGGCGTGCGCCGGCGGTCGCCTGACGATTTCCTACGTGCGCGTCGGCGGTCTGGCCAACGACGTGCCCGAGGGGTTCGAGGAGGCGGTGCGCTACCTGTTGCGCCGCATCCCGCCACTGGTGGACGACATGGAGCGGCTGATCACCGAAAACCGTATCTTCAGACAGCGCACCGAAGGGATTGGCAAGCTCTCGGCCGCGGAGGCGGTGGACTGGGGATGGACCGGGCCCTGCCTGCGCGCCTCGGGGGTGCCCTACGACGTGCGCAAGACGAACCCCTACCTGGGGTACGAGACCTACGACTTCAAGGTGCCCATCGCCACCACCGGCGACACCTACGCCCGCTACCTGGTGCGGGTGGAGGAAATCCGCCAGTCCCTGAAGATCGTCGAGCAGGCGCTCAAGCGTCTGGCGCCCGGGCCCATCATCACCGACAACCACCACGTCGCCCTTCCCCCCAAGGAAAAGGTGTACACCGAGATGGAGGCGCTCATCTGGCACTTCAAGCTGATCATGGAGGGCATGAAGGTACCTAAGGGGGAGGTCTACGGCTTCACCGAGGGGGCCAACGGGGAGTTGGGCTTTTACACCATCTCCGACGGCGGCGGCTCCCCCTACCGGCTGCACTGCCGGCCGCCCTGCTTTGCCGTCTTCCAGGCCTACCCGCACATGCTGGAGGGGCACATGATCGCCGATTCCATCGCCATTCTCGGAAGCCTCAACATCATTGCCGGGGAGCTCGACCGATGAGGAACACCGACGTTGTCGTGTGCGATCCCAAGCCGCTGCGCTTTTGGCAGCGCTTTTATCTCGTGGAGGTACTGAAAGGGCTGGGAGTGACCTTGCGCCACTTTCTGGGCAACCTCTTTGGCCGCAAGTACACGGTCACGGTGGAGTGGCCGGAAGTCAAGCGGGAGTACTCCGACCGTCTGCGCGGCCGCCACGTGCTGCTCACCCGGGAGGACGGCTCCCCCCGCTGCGTGGCCTGCTACATGTGCGAGACCGCCTGCCCGGCCGACTGCATCCACATCGAAGCCGAGGAGGACCCCACCTCCACCGTGGAGTGGGAGAAGCGCCCCAAAGTCTTCAACATCGATCTGCTGCGCTGCGTCTTCTGCGGGCTGTGCGTGGACGCCTGTCCCAAGGAAGCCATCATCATGACCCGTCACCACGAAATGGCTTTCACCGGCCGCGAGGAGGCGGTGGCGACCATCGACACGCTGCTGCAGAAGGGCCCCATTGACAGGATTGACCTGGGCTACCGGCCCTACTACGGACGCGAGAGCCGCCCCATCACCCTCCCCATTCCGGTGCGCGTCGAGCCGGCGCCAAAGGCGCCCCGTCCCGACCTGGCCGCCACCCCCTGACGCCCCGAACCAGGTACGACCTTCCTGGCAGTTTTGCGGGGCGTGCCCATGCGGTCGCCTCGGTCACCGAGTCCGTACCCGGTGACCGTGCTCCTGGGTGCGCGAGCCTCCGGCCCGCCCCCACGGTCGGTGCGGTTTGTCCCGGCCGGAACGGTATCCGTGGCCGTGTCGGTGACCGTGTCCGTGCCCGCGTCCGTGACTGCGACCGGCTCGGTGTCGATGCCGCCGTTCTCTGATCGGGTGCGTGGCTACAATACAAGAATGGCCGGGAACGATTTGCGACTGCCGCCGCGCCGAGTCGGGGTGGCGGTGAAATTTTCCAACCCCCAGGCTGTGGAGCTGGGCCGCCGGGTGATCGAGGAGTTGCAGCGGCGCGGGGCCGAGGCGGTGGTGGACCGTGACTCGGCGGGGGCGTTGGATGTCCCGCCGGGGCCACCGCGCGGGGAGCTGGGGCGCCATGCGGATGTAATCCTGGTGCTGGGCGGTGACGGGACTTTCCTGTCGGTAACCCGGGGTTGCCCGGCCAGCACTGCGGTGGCCGGGGTAAACCTGGGCACTTTGGGCTTTCTCACCGAACACGCGCCGGAGGGGACGTTCTCCCTGCTGGATGAAATCTTTGCCGGGCGGTGCCGGATCGAGCAGCGGCAGCGCCTGAAGGTGGTCGTGCGGCAGCCCCAGGCCGCACGGGAGCTACTGGTTCTCAACGACGTGGTGGTGAACAAGTCGTCGCTGGCCCGCATCGTCACCACCGTCGCCGAGGTGGACGGCGAGCTGCTCTCCCGTTACCGTGGCGACGGGCTCATCGTGGCCACCCCCTCGGGTTCCACGGCGTATAACCTGTCGGCTGGCGGTCCCATCGTTCACCCGGCGCTGCCGGCGATGCTGGTCACGCCCATTTGCTCCCACTCCCTGGGGGTTCGGCCGTTGGTGCTGCCCCCTTCGAGCCGCCTGCGGGTGTGGATCGAAAACTCCGATGCCGAGGTTCACCTTACGCTGGACGGCCAGGTGGGCTTGCCCATGAGCGGGTCGATGCGGGTGGAGGTGTCCGCCTCGGATGAACCGTTGTCCTTGATTCGCAACACGGGAAGCACGTTCTTTTCGATCCTGCACCACAAGCTGAAGTGGGGGGAGCGGGAGAGCTGAGGTGGGCCGCAGGCGTCCCCATCTAGTGCGCACGGTCATCGCGTTAGCCGCCCTCGGCCTGGCCTGGGTGCTGCTGCTGACGGCGATGGGCTGGTTCGTGCAGCAGCCGGGGGTGCGGGGTTGGGCGGCGGCGCGACTGTCGGCGCAGCTCGCCGTCGCCCTGGGTCAATCCGTGGATGTGGCCGACCTCGAGATCACGTTGTACCCGCCTCGCCTGACCCTGCGGGATGTGCGCCTGGGCGCCCCGGCCGAGCCCCTGTTGCACGTCGGCCTGGTGGAGGTTGGTCTGGGCCGCGTACTGGTGGCCGAGCGGGAGGTGGTCATCAACCAGCTCCGCCTTAAGGGCTTGCGGCTGCGGGGGGAAAAGCTGCCCAGCTTCGGGACTGGGCAGGGTGAGGGGGGGTGGGTGCGGGTAGTGGTGCGTCAGCTGGAGTTGACCGAGGCTCGGATCGATACTCTGACGCTGGGGGAGGGGATGAGTCTGGCGGCGCGCAATCTGGAGGTGCGCTGGACCGGCTCCCGCCGCACCCCCCTGGAGGCGGTGGTCCTGCACGCCGGCACGGTTTCCCTCACGGCGCCGGGAATCGAGCCCGTGGCGGCAGCCGTACAGGCGCGAGGGAAACTAACCCCCCGGGGTTTCGAGGTGGCGCGCCTGGTCGCCTCGGGTTCGTGGGGCCGCCTGGAGGCGAAGGGGACGCTCGGCGGTCGCACCCTGCGCGCCGAAGGCGTGGCCGAGGTTTCGCTCGCGGAGCTGGATCGACTCTTGCACGTGGAGGCCGATCTGGCAGGAGCGGTGCGGGTTGCGGGGGAGGCCACGCTGACCGGCGACCAGTTTGTCATTGATGCCCGGGCGAGCGGCGAGCTGGTGGAGGTGGTTGGCTTCGCCTTCCACGATGTGGAGGCAGAGGCGCATATCACCAACGACGGGCTGGAGGCGTCGCTGGCTCGAGGCACCTTCGCCGGGGGGGCGGTGGAGGGCTCATACGTTCTGGAAGGTTTTCGCCCGCCCTGGCGGCATCGGGTGGCGGCACGGGGCACGGGGCTGGACCTGGCCGGGTTCTTGCGCACCATCGACGTGGAACCTGCCGGGTTGGCGGCGGCCTGCGCCCTGACGGCCAACCTGTCGTGGGACGGGGAGCGCGTTGGCGAGGGCAGCGGCGCGGCGGTGGTGGATCTGCGTCCGCGGGGGGGCGAGGCGCCGGCGGCGGGGAGGGTGCTGCTGCGATTGGCCCGCGATGGGGTGCTGCGTATCAGTACCTCGGGGGTGACCGTTGCGGGCGCTGAGGTGCAGTGGGAGGGAGGGTTGACGCTCGGACGCTGGATCCCCAACTGGAGTATCCGCGGAGATCATGTCCCGCTCGTCGTCATCGCCACCCTGCTGCGCGGCTGGGTGGGGGAGGACGTGCTGCCTCAGGATCTGCAGGGCGAGGCGGTGTTCGATGTGCGCCTGCGCGGTCCCTTCGACAACCCCACGGTGGTGGGCGATGTGGCGGTGGCGCCGGTGGCCCTGGGTCCCATCGACACCGACGGAATCGCCGGTTCGTTCCGCCTGGCGCAGGGCGAGCTGGAGGTGAGCGACGCCACGGTGTGGGTGGGGGAGGGTGTGGCCACCCTGTCGGGGGTGTTTCACTATGGCAGCGACGAGGGACTGGCGTTCACCTTCTCGGGTCAGGGCATCCCGGTGGACCGGGTGGCGACCTGGGCCGGGGTGCATGCGCCCCTCGCCGGGCGGGTGGCGCTGCGCGGGACGCTGGCGGGCACCCTGGCCTCCCCCGAAGTCGACGCGTCCCTTCGATTGCGGGGGGTTTCGGTCGCGGGGCTGCAGCTCGGCGACGGGCGTGCCGCGGTGACGGTGCGACAGGGGGTCGTGACGGTGGCCGATTTCGAAGTCGGCGGGCTGCGCGCCTCGACCCGCATTGATGTCCTCGGTCGGCGCGCTAAGCTGGAAGCGTCTCTCAAGAGTCTCGGCCTGGAGGCGGTGTGGCCGCCCCTGGCGCGACTGGCCGGCGGGGCGCTGGACTGCGAGCTGCGCGGGGAGTTTCCCTTCGACCAGCCGGTGGGCCGGCTGGCGGTGACCAGTCGAGACGGCGCCGCGGGGTTCGTGGAGCTCGACCCGCAGCGCCTCAACATCGCCCTAGCCAGGCCGGAGGTGTGGTCGCTGGGGGCGCACCTGTCCCGCGCCAGACAGGGGTTTGCGGGAGAGTTCTCCTTCGGGGTGAAGTCGCTACGGCAACTGATGGTCGATCTGGCAGAGGAGGATGTGCCGGTGGAGGGGCGAGTGGAGGGGAGTGGGCGCATCACCCTGGCTCCGCGGCAGCCGCCCCGGCTGGATGGGACCCTCACCCGATTCGACGTGCTAGTGGAGGGGGAATCAGCCAGCCTGTCGGAACCGGCCCCGTTCACCGTGGTGGGGGGCGAGATCAACCTCCCGGGGGTGCTTTTCGAGGGGGGTACGGCACGTCTGTTCGTGCGCGGTGGCAGGCAGGAGAACGGCATGTTACACGGCAACGTCGCCGGCGAACTGCCGGCGGCCTTGATGGCGGTGGTGTGGCCCGAAGCCCGGCCCTCCGGCCGCCTCGAGCTGCTCGGCGCCATCCTGGGGACCGACAGAAACCCCTCGTTTGAAGGGGTAGCACGGGTGTTCGATGGGTCGCTGCGAGTGCCGGGGCTTTCCGCACCACTGACGCGGATCAACGGCGTCATCGAATTCGTGCCCGAGGCGCTACGCTTGCACGACGTGGTCTTCGCCTACAGCGGCGGCCAGGGTGCGGCGCGCGGCAGGATTGCCCTCGACCCTAGAGTGGAGCTGGATCTTGCCCTCGAGTTCAGCGATGTCCGCTTCGCCCTTGCCACGGCGCTCGCTCCCAGTCTGCGCGGTGAATTGCGGCTCGTTGGCCCGGTGGAGGAGCTCTTCGCCACCGGCGAGCTGGAGGTACAGCCGACGGTGTACCGGCGGGATCTGGATCTGCAACGCCTGGTGTTGGAGCAGTTCCTGAGTCCGGTACGCGCGGCGCCCACCAGCGAGGGGGCGGTGCGACTCAACGTGGGCGTGCGGATCCCGGGCACCCTGGAGGTGGAGACGGCGCTCGCCCGTTTGGGCCTGCGCGGCGATCTGCGGGTGGTTGGTACCTCGGCGCAACCGGGAGTGCTCGGGCGGGTCGAGGTCTTGCCCGGGGGAGAGCTGACTTTAGGTGTCAACCGCTACGAGCTGGAGCGGGGGACGGTGAGCTTCTCCAATCCCGAGCGAATCGATCCGTTCCTCGATGTGCACGCCCGTACTACGGTGGGCTCCATCGACATCAGCGTCTCTTTGCAGGGAACGCTGGATCATCTGGCCTCCAGCTTCTCCTCCAACCCTCCCCTGACCGAGATGGATATCCTCTCCCTCCTGGCCCTGGGGACACCCTCGGGAGTGGGAGGGGAGACATCGGCGGGGGCGCTCGCCACCTCTTTCCTGTCGGATCAGATCGCCGGTACGGTGGCGCGGCGGGCGCGGACTCTGCTGGACGTGGACCAGCTCCGCCTCGACCCCTACCTGTCCTCCGAGACCAACACCCCTGCGGCGCGGGTGACCGTGGTCAAGCGCATCTCCCAGGCCTGGACGGTGACCTACTCCACCAACCTGGCGTCCAACCGCGACGATCTCGTCAAGAGCCGCTGGCGAGTGGCGCCCGGAGTGTTCTTTGAGTTGAATCGGGAAAGCGACGGCTCCTTCTGGGCGGAGGTGAAGTGGCAACGGCGCTACTAGCCCTCGCCGTGATGCGGGCGGCGATTCCGTGGGGGCAGGTCCCCTTGCATGATGTGCGCGTCGTGGCTCCCGCCGAGTTCAGCCGGCGGGCCGAGAAGTTGCTGGCTCTCACCCCTGGTCAGCTGGTCACGCGCACCGACGTGCGCGAGGGGGTGCAGGCGCTGCTCGCCTCCGGCGAGTTCGTGGATGCGGTGGTGCGCGCCGACATGACTGCGGCGGGCGTGGTGCTGGAGGTGGAGGTGACGCCCGCACAGCGGGTGGCCGAGGTGCGCGTCGAGGGGCTGCCCGGGTCGCTCCGGCGGCGGGTGGAGGGGTTACTGGACCTGAGAGCGGGGGCGGTGCTGGATCAGGGGGCGCTGGAGGGGGCGCTGGCCGAGGCCCGCCGGGTGGTGCGCGCCGCGGGGTATCCCGACGCCCGGCTGGAGGTGCAGCAGGAGCCGGCCCCGGGGGGCACGGCGGTGGGGATTCGGGTGGTCGCCCACCTGGGCGCTCCCCTCGTTCTCGCTCGCCTGGTGGCACCATCGACTGCTTTGTCTGGCCAGAAGCTGCAGGAAATCAGCGGCTTGCGGACGGGAGTCATTCTCTCGGACGAGCGCCTGGAGCGAGGCCGCCGGCGCCTGGCCGCCTACCTGCGGCGGCAGGGGTGGTGGTCGGCGGACGTGCGTCTTCCCCGTGTTGCATCCGGCGATGATGGAACGGTGGTCGTTCTCGAGGTGGACCGCGGCCCCCGTTATCGCCTGGAGCTGGCCGGCCTGAAACCCGGCAAGGCGTTGCTGGAGGCGGCGCTGCCCTTCGTGCGTGGCGGCGAGCCGTTCGAGGAGTCGGACCTGGAGTCGGTTCTGAACCGCCTTTCGCTGCACTGCCAGGAGGAGGGTCGGCTCCTGGCGACGGTGAGCGGGGAGGTGATCGCGGAACCAGAGGAGCGCGTCCTACGCATCGCTGTGACCGGGACGGAGAAGCGTCCCATCAGGGAGGTACAGTTCGAGGGTCTGAGCGGCGTTGCCGCCGAGGCGTTGCGCGAGAAGATCGGCGCCCGTCGCGGCCGGCCCTGGGTGTGGGGGCGCGAGCCGGTTACCTCCGAGACGCTGGAGTGGGATCGGCTTTCTATCTTGACCGTGCTGCAACGGGAGGGGTGGGCCGAGGCTCGGGTGGAGGCGCCGCGCCTGGAGCGTGCTGACGGCGGGGTGATCGTCACCTTCCCCGTCACCATGGGGACTCGCAGGACGGTCTCCGAGGTGGTCGTCGAGGGCATGCTGGAGGGGGTCGCGCTGCCCCCCTTGCCCCTGGTTCGCGGCGGTCCGTGGAGCCGCACCGGGGAGGAGGAGTCGCGGGCGTTGCTGGAGGGGGCCCTGCGCAATGCCGGGTACCTGGATGCTCGGGCGGCCGTGAGCAGCGAGTGTGAGGCCGACACGTGCGCCGTGCGGATAGTGGTCACCCCCGGTCTGTTGGTGGTACTGGACAGGGTGGTGGTGGCCGGGCTGGTGCACACCTCCGAAAGGGTGGTGCATCGCCTTTCCACCTTGAAGGTGGGTGAGCCCCTGGGGGCGGCGCAGCAGCTGGAGACCCAGCGGCGCTTGCTCAGCCCGGGCATCTTCCAGAGCGCGGCAGTGCGCCCGATCCCGGGACAGGAGCAGCGGCCGCGGCGGGGCATGGTCATCGACCTCAAGGAAGCCCCCCTGCGCGCCTACGGCTTCGGCCTCGGCTGGGACACCGAGGCGGGGCTGCGAGCGTCGGCGTCGTGGTCGCACCTGAACCCGCTGGGCACGGGTGGGGCGCTGTTTACCGAGGGGAGCTACTCTGGGCGCCGCAAGCGGTTGCAGCTCACCTACCGGGAGCCCAGCCCCCTGGGCCTCTTCGGAGTTCCCCTGTGGCTGTCCATCTATCGGTATGACGCCAACTTCGACACGTTTAGCCTGCTGGAACGGGGGATGTGGCTGGAGATGGGGGACCGGGAGCGCCGCCCGGGTCGGTTGATGGTGCGCTACGACTACCAGATCGTGGACCCGGAGGCGCCGCCCGAAATCCTCTCCGGTCTGGAGCGCGAGAAGCAGAGCCTGAAAATCGCATCGGTGATTCCTTACGTGGTGTGGGACAGCCGCGATGACCTGTTCAGCCCGCGCCGCGGGGTGCTGGCGCGGGCAGAGCTGCAGAGCGCCTTCAAGGTGTTCCTGGCCGACGCCAACTTCGACAAGCTCAACCTGTCGGTGGCCGGCTATCGTCCGGTGTCGCGCGGGACGTTGGCGGGCGCCCTGCGGGCCGGAGTCGCCGTGCCGCGGCACGGCGCCGACAGCACCGCCGACAACCTGCTCCTGCCCATCAACGTGCGTTTCTTCGCCGGCGGGCAGGTCTCCCACCGCGCCTTCGCCCTCGACCGCCTGGGAGTGCCGGGCCAGACGCTGGACGCTCAGGGCAAGCCGGTGGGCGGGGCGGCCCTGCTGCTGGCCAATCTGGAGTGGCGGCGGCGGCTGACCGGAGTGGTGGGTTTCAACCTCTTCGTGGATGGCGGCAACGTCTGGGCTGGGCGTAATCAGGTGGACCTCGATGATATGCGCTGGGGTGCTGGGGTGGGGCTGCGCTTCGAGACCCCGGTGGGACCCATCCGGCTGGAGTACGGGTGGAAGTTGGATCGCAAGGCCGGAGAGAGTGCCGGCGAGCTCTTTTTCTCCCTGGGCAACCCGTTCTGAACGTTCGGTCCGCCGGCACCCGTGACCGTGCCCGTGCTTCTGGATGCGCGGGCCTCTGGCCCGCCCTCACGGTCGAAACGGGGTATCCCGGCCGACCCGGTGTCGGTGGACATACCCGTGTCGGGGTCCGTGCCGCGGGCAGCCGGACACTCCTGTCTGGCCACGGCCGCCCCCACCCGCACAGGCAAGAAAGCCTGCCCTCCCCATCTCCGTGACTGTGACCGTGTCCGTGTCCGTGCCAGTGCCGGCGGGGTGGGACAGCAAACTGGCTGAGCGCACCTACGAGTACATCTCCTCGATGAGGTTGGCGAAATCCTTTTCCACCACGCGGCGCTTAATCTTGACGGTGGGGGTGAGGTGTCCGCTCTCGATGGAGAGCTGCACCGGCAGCACGCGGAATTTGCGGATCTGTTCGTAGCGCGCCAGGTCCTGGTTGACCTCCTGGACCACCGCGTCGTAAAGGGCGATCACCTCCGGGCAGGTCACCAGGGTGCCGACGTCGGCCGCGGGCAGGCCCTCGTCGCGGGCGAAGGCGGCCAGTGCCTCAAGATTGGGCGAGAAGAGGGCGACGATGAAGGGGCGACGATCCCCGATGAGCACGGCGTTGTCCACCCAGGGCGATTGCTTGAGGCGGTTCTCGATGGGCTGGGGGGCGACGTTCTTGCCCCCCGCCGTGACGATGATGTCCTTCTTGCGGTCGGTGATGTAGATGAACCCGTCCTCGTCGATGCGGGCGATGTCACCGGTGTGGAAGAAGCCGTCGGGATCAAACACCTCGACGGTGGCCTCGGGCTTATTCCAGTACCCCTTGGCCACGCTGGGGCCGCGCACCAGGAGTTCTCCGTCCGCGGCCAGCTTGACCTCGAGATTATCCAGCGCCCGGCCGACGGAACCCAGGCGGTTGGTGCCCGGCAGATAGCCGTTGACGGCGATGGCCGGGGAAGTTTCGGTGAGGCCATACCCCTCCTGCACGGGGATGCCGGCGGCGTGGAAGAACTCGTTGGCGTACAGGGGCAGCGGCGCGGCCCCGGAAATAATGCCCTTGACGCGACCGCCCAAGGCGGCGCGGATCTTCTTGAGCACCAGGGCGTCGGCGAGCCGGTGGCGAAGCCGCAGCCCGGCCGGCATGGGTGTGCCGGCGAGGCGGTGGCGGGAGGCCTGCTGGCCGACCTCCAGCGCCCAGTGAAAGAGCTTGCGGCGCAACGTTGGCGCCGTGGCGACGCGGGAGTGCACGCGGTCGTACACCTTCTCAAACACTCGGGGCACGGAGCAGAAGGCGGTGGGGCGAATCGTCGTCAGCAGCTCGCCCACCGTGGCCACGGTGCAGTAGGCGCGGCGGGCGGCCACCGCGAAGTACAGGTAGCCGGCGCACCGTTCGAAGACGTGGCACAGCGGCAAGAACTCCAGCGCCAGGTCGTCGGCGGTGACCGGCAGGCGGGGCAGGATGTGCAGGGCGTTGGAGACGAAGTTGCGGTGGGTGAGCATCACACCCTTCGGCTCGCCGGTGGTGCCGGAGGTGTAGACGATGGTGGCCAGGTCGTCCTCGTCGATGGCCGCGGCGGCGGCCCAGAAGGCGTCCTCGGCCCGCGGCCCCTGCCCGGCGGCGATGATCTCCGCCAGGCTGTGCACCCCGGGTGCACAAGCCCCCTCGATCTGGATGAGGTGCTTGAGATCGGGGCAGTCGGCATGGATGGCGAGGAACTTCTGCATTTGCTCGGCGTTTTCCACGATCGCCACGATCGCGCCGGAGTCGCGCAGCTGATAGGCGAGCTGGGCGGCGGTCAGGGTCGGGTAGACGGGGACGTTGACGGCGCCGACGGCGAGAGTGGCGACGTCGATGATGTGCCATTCGGGCCGGTTCTCGCAGAGGAGCAGGACCCGGTCGCCCCGCTTCACTCCCAGGTCGGGCAGGCGGGCGGCAAGGGCCACCGTGCGCTGGTGGAACTCCTGGGTGGAGAAGGGGCGGGAGACCCCCGGCAGGTAGTGGGTGGCGTACTCCTCCCGCGGCGTGGCGATGCTGGCGCGGTACAGGTCGATGATGGTACGGGCGTTCATCGTGTTCTCCCTGCCTCCCGTTGCCGAACGCTGCGACCGACTGACGCTCGACGAAAGCATACACGATCGGCGGCGTCTTGATTCTGCGCCGGTGCGGCTTCAGACTGCGGGGGTCATGAGAGAGCTGATCCTCATCGTCGACGACGAGCCGGGAATCCTCACCACCCTGTCCCACATCCTCGAGGACGAGGGGTTCGAGACGATCGCCACGGGCAGCGGCGAGGAGGCCCTGGAGCTGTACCGGCGCCGGCGGCCGGCGGCGGTTTTTCTGGACGTGTGGCTGCCCGACCGCGATGGATTGGAGGCACTGGCGGCCATCCGGGAGCTCGACCCCGAGGCCAGGGTCATCATGATTTCCGGGCACGGCACCACCCGTACCGCGGTCAAGGCCATCAAGATGGGCGCCTTCGATTACCTGGAGAAGCCCCTCTCGTACGATCGCACGGTGGAGACGCTGCGCGCGGCGCTCGCCGACCTTTCCGCGCCGCGACCGCTGAGCACGGCGTTTCTCGAGATTGGGGCGGAACGGGAGGAGCTGGAGCGCCCCTTTGCCGCACCACCACTGTTGCCCATCGTGAAAGAGACCGAGCTGCCCCAGCGCACCATCGCCGCCCCCGGGGTTATCTACGGGCACGGCCTGCACTCGGGGACCCGCACCGGCATGGCGCTGCGGCCCCTGCCGCCGGGCAGGGGCGTGCACTTTCTCACCCTGCCCACGGGCACCGCCATCCCGGCCCACTTGAGCGCCGTCGGGGAGACCGAGTACGCCACGACGTTGACCCGCGAAGGGGAGGAGATCCGTACGGTGGAGCACCTGCTGTCGGCGCTGCATGCCCTCGGGGTGACCAACCTGCTGGTCAAGGTGCACGGGGAGATTCCGGCGCTGGACGGGTCGGCGGTGGAGCTGGTGCGCAAATTGGAGGAGATCGGCCTGGTGGACCAGGATGCCCCGCGGCGAGAGGTGGTGATCGACCGTCGCTACGCCCTCGAGGGAGTGGGGGAAAAGCTGCTGGTTATCGAACCGGCGGAGCGCCTGGAGGTGTCTTATCACCTCCGCTACCCGCCGCCCATCGGTGAGCAGTTCTTTCACTTCGTCCTCACCGGCCCCGAGGCGTACCGCGAGGAGATCGCGCCAGCCCGCACGTTCGGTTTCATGCGCGACCTCAAGATGCTCAGCGAGCTTGGATTGGGGGCGGGTGGGCGGCTCGACAACTTCATCCTGGTGGGGGAGGACAACATCATCAACACCGAGCTGCGTTGGCCGGACGAGTTCGTGCGTCACAAGATCCTCGACATCATCGGCGACCTCTACCTGCTGGGGTATCCGCTGCGCGGCAAAGTCACCGCTCGCTTCACCGGCCATCGCGAGAACATCGCTATCGGGCGCACCATTCTCGCCGCCCATTGAGGGTACCGGCCATGGCCTTCTTCTCGATTTTCGTTAGGTTTTCCAGTGGTGTTTGACGATGTCTTGCAACCCCGGCCAGGGAGGCCACTGGGGTGGGCGCTCCCTCGTTCGACCATTTTCGGGCATGACTGTGCCTCTCTGGGGGGGCTCGAGGCCGAGAAGCAAATCTATTCCCATTGACGGCTCACATGGGTGTTTCTCTCCGGGGGGTGTAACCGTCTCGCCGAGCCGCCGGCCCGCCGCTGGAATGGCGCAGGGGGCGTGGTCGGTTCTGACAACAGTGTGTGTTGTCTCCGAACGCGCCCTGGTAGACTGAACAACATGAAGCTCGGTGGAGTGTTCCTGGCGGTGGCGCTGGTAGTGGCTGCGGGGCTGCCTGCGCCCGGGGGGCCGGGGTGCGGCGGCGGGGCCTCCTGTGCCTCGGGGTGCGGCTGCGCCCCTCGGGCGGCCTGCTGCGGCGGCGGCCGGCCGGCCTGCTGTTGCCAGGGCTCGGAACCGCGACCGGCGGCGCCGGCCCTCCCGGTGGGTGCCGTTCCTGCCCTCGAGAAGCATGTCGCCGAATCGGCGAGCGCCTCCCCGCAGCCGGCGGGGGGGATGATGGCCCCCGCCCCGCTCACGGTGACACGAGCTCCCGAAGAGCGACCTCCAGCCTTCCTTCTGGCCTGCGCCTTCCTCTGTTAAAGCGACCCGAGCCGACGTCGGTTCCCGGCCGCCGGCCAGGCGGCTGACGGCCCCGTTCCTTGCAGCGAAGAGCTTGAAGGCCTGAGGACCGGGAGTAGTCCCGGCCGGAGGTCGGTCGTGGAGGTCGCAGAACATGGTGACCCATAAGACAGTTCGAATCGCCGCAGGAGGTAAGCACCTCATGCTTGTGACGTGTCTCGCTCTGACGGCGGCGAGCGCCACGGCGGCGCCCCGCGACGCTCTGGCCACCCTGGAGGGGGTGAGAGCTCATGCCCGGGCGCATCACCCCCGCTTGACCGCCGCTCGCGCCACTTGGGCTGCCGCCGAGGCCCGCGTAGTGCCGGCCCGCACCCCCCCCGACCCCATGCTGGGGGTGTCCCTGCGCTCCATGGAGCGGGAGGTGGGGGTCGGGGTGTCGCAGTCGTTCCCCTTGGCGGGCAAGCGGGGGTTGCGGGCGGCGGCGGCGTCGGCCGAGGCAGCGGCCGCGCAGGCCGTGGCGGCGGCCGCCGCCCGGGAGGTAGTGGCCGAGGCCACGGCGGCCTTTGCCGAGTGGTGGTACCTGCACCAGGCCCGCGTCGTGGCCATGGCGCAGCTTGAGCTGGTGCAGCAACTCGAGGGGGTGGCCCGGGCCCGCTACCGCACCGCGCTGGCCCCCTTCGCCGATGTCGTGCGGGCTCAGGTGGAGGTGGGGCGGGCGGAGGATGAGGTACGTACCCTGGAGGAGCTGCTCCCGGCGGCCGCCGCTCGCCTCAACGCCGCCCTCGGGCGGGAAGTGAGGGAACCCCTGCCGCCGCCGACGGAGCTGCCTGATCCGGTCTTTAAGGGGGAACTGGAGGCCGAGGCGGCCAACCCGGAGCTCGAAGCCCTGGCTCGTCAGCAGGAGGCGGCGGCCCGGCGGCTGGAGCTGGCTCGCCTGATCCGCGTGCCGGATCTCACCCTGGGGTTCGAGGTGACGCACAACAGGGAGATGCGGCGTAGCGGAGTGGGGGTGATGGCGGGGATCAACCTGCCCATCTGGCGGGACTGCTGCCGCAACGAGGTGGTGGAGGCGGCGGCCAAGGCCGAGGCGGCAGCCGCAGAGGTGAGAGCCAAAGCGCTGGAGGTGGCGGCAGGAGCGCGGCTGGCCGACTTTCGCCTGGCCGACGCCCGGCGCAAGGGGGGGCTCATCGCCGACCGGCTGCTGCCCCAGGCGGAGCAGGCGGTGACAGCCATGACCGCAGCCTACCGCGCGGGCGAAGTCAGCTTCGCCGACCTTTTGGAAACCGCCCGGCTGGGCCAGGAGCTGCGCCTGGCCCTGGCGCGGGCCCGGGCCGACGCTGTCGGCGCTTGGGCGGAGCTGGAACGGCTGGCCGGTGGGCCGGAAGGAGAAAGGCAGGTGGGGCATGAGTGAGCGAGCCGCGGGCGGGACGGGGGGGCGGCGGTGGAAATTAGCGATCGGGGCAGCGGTGGCGCTGCTGCTGGTCGGTTTCTGGCTGGGGCGAGCCACGCGGCCAGGGGGTGGGCGGGAGCCCGCTCCCCCCATGGCCGCCGCCGCAGAGGTGGGGAGCGACCGGCTGTACACCTGCTCCATGCACCCGCAGGTGCGCAGCCGTGATCCCAAAGAGAAATGTCCCCTTTGCGGGATGGATCTCATCCCGGTCCCCGGGGACGGCCAGGGGGAGGGGGAGGCGGGCCTGCCCCGCCTGACGCTCTCCCCCCGAGCGCTGGCGCTGGCTCAGGTGGAGACGGCCCCGGTGCAGCGCCGGGCGGTGCGTACCGCTCTGGAGGTATACGGCACCGTGGAGGTGGACTCCCGGCGGCTGCACCACATCACCGCCTGGGTGGGCGGCCGGTTGGAGAAACTCCATGTGAACCAGACTGGCGTGGCGGTGCAGGCGGGGCAGCCGCTGGTAGAGATCTATTCCCCCGCCCTGGTGGCGGCCCAGGAGGAGCTGCTGCAGGCCCAGGGGGCTATGACCCGCCTGCCGGAGTCTGCCGCGCCCTCGCACCGAGCGGGGGCGGAGGCGCTGCTGGCGGCGGCCCGGGACAAGCTGCGCCTGCTGGGGATGACCGCCGAGCAGGTGGAGGCACTGGAGACGCGGGGCACGTTGGAAGACCGCGTCACCCTGATGTCGCCCGCCGAGGGGGTGGTGCTGGAGCGGGAGGCCACCGAAGGAATGGTGGTGGAGCGGGGAGAGCGGCTGTTCACCGTGGCGGACCTGGGGCGGGTGTGGGTACGGCTGGAGGTGCACGAGCGGGACCTGGCGTGGGTGCGGCCGGGGGTGGAGGTGCGCATCGCCGCCGCCGGGCTGCCCGGAGAACACCTCGACGGGCGGGTGGCCCTGCTGGAGCCAGTGGTTGAGGAGAGCCGCCGGACGGTGGGGGTGAGGGTGGAGGCGGCCAACTCCGGGCGGCGGCTCAAACCCGGGATGTTCGTCACCGCCCGGCTGCTTCCCCCTACCGAGGCGGAGGAGGAGCTGGTCATTCCCCTTTCGGCGGCGCTCATCACCGGCCGCCGGGCGGTGGTGTACGTGCAGTCCGACCCACGGTTACCCACCTTCGATGCCCGGGAAGTAATTCTCGGCCCCCGCGCCGGGGACGAGGTGGTAGTACGGGAGGGGCTTACCGCCGGTGAACTCGTGGTGGTGCGAGGTAACTTTAAGCTAGACAGTGAGCTGCAGATCCGAGGTCGCCCCAGCATGATGGCCGGCCGAAAGGGGGGTGCGCCGGCGGTGGGCCAGACAACCCCGCCCGCGGCGGTGGCGGGCCTCTCTCTGGCTTCCCTCGTGGAGGGGAACTTCCGCCTGGTCAAAGCACTCTCTGACGACGACCCCGCCGCCGCCGGCGCTGCCGCCCTGGCGCTGCAGGAAGCGCTGGCAGGGGTGGACCGCAGGGTGCCGGCGGGAGTCACCGCCGACCTGTGGCGGCCGCTGGCGGCCCGCCTGCGGGCGGGGCTCGCAGGTCTCGCGGCGGAGCGGGAGCTGGAGGCCATGCGGCGGCACTTCGAGGTCTTTTCCGACGCCCTGACCGACGCGGTGCGGCGCTTCGGGCCGGGGACCGAGGGGCCGGTGTACCGCGCCGTCTGCCCCATGGTGCAGGGGCGCCGGGCCTATTGGCTGCAGGCGGACAGGCCCATCACCAACCCCTACCACGGCGCCCGCATGTACTCCTGCGGCGAGATTTCCGAGACCATCGCGACGGACACCGCCGCCGGGGCCCGGGAGGTGCGGCCATGAGCGCCCCGCCCCCCTCCCCGTCGCCGCCCCCGTCGCCCATGGACAGGGTGATAGGTTTCTTCCTGGCCAACCCCCTGGTGGTGGCGCTACTGCTGGCCACCCTGGTGGGTTGGGGGTTGGCGGTGGCCCCCTTCGACTGGGACACTCAGCTGCTTTTGCGCCGGCCGGTGCCGGTGGACGCCATCCCCAATCTGGGGGAGAACCAGCAGATCGTCCTCACCGAGTGGCCCGGCCGTTCCCCTCAGGACGTGGAGGCGCAGGTGACCTACCCCTTGAGTGCTGCACTCATGGGGGTGGCTGGGGTGAAGGAGGTGCGCTCCACCTCCATGTTCGGCTTTTCCATGGTGTTCCTGGTCTTCGACGAGGACACGGAGTTCTACTGGGCTCGCGGGCGCATTCTGGAGAAGCTCAACTCCCTGCCGCCGGGGCTGCTGCCCGCCGATGCCGTGCCGACCCTGGGGCCCGACGCCACCGCCCTAGGGCAGGTGTTCTGGTACACCCTGGAAGGGCGGGACCCCCAGGGGCGTCCGGTGGGGGGGTGGGATCTGGACGAGCTGCGGAGCACGCAGGACTTCTACCTGCGCCCGGCACTGCTGGCTGCCGAGGGCGTGGCGGAGGTGGCATCCATTGGCGGCTACGTGCGCGAGTACCAGGTGGAGGTGGATCCCGACGCTTTGGCGGTGTACGGGGTCACCCTGGAAGAGGTGCTGGAAGCGGTGGAGAACTCCAACCTGGACGTGGGAGCGGGGGTGCTGGAGGAGAATCGGGTGGAGTACGTGGTGCGTGGCCGGGGTCTCATAGCTGGGGCGGGGGACCTGGAGCACGCGGTGGTCAAGCTGGGCCCGCGGGGGGTGCCCATCCGGGTGAGCGACGTGGCGGCGGTGCGGCTGGGCCCCGCCCCCCGCCGGGGGGCGCTCACCGTGGCGGGCAGTGAGGCGGTTGGTGGGGTGGTGATCGTGCGCGAAGGGGCCAACCCGCTCACCACCATCCAGAGTGTCAAGGCCGTCCTCGCCGAGCTGGCGCCGGGCCTGCCGGCCCGGGCGGTGGTGGACTGGACCCGCACCGACCGGGGGCGGGTGGAGGCCTTTGCCGCCGCCCATGGCTTTGCCGCCTTCAGCGGCGGTCGGCTCAACCACGACGGGTGGGTGAGCTGGCTGCGCGCCAACCCCCGCGCGGCCTGGCCCGAGTGGATGACCGCGAGTCAACTCACCGTGGTCCCCTTCTACGACCGCACCGGACTGATCCGGGAGACGCTGGCCACCTTGAGCGACGCTTTGGTGCAGCAGATCCTCATCACCGTCCTGGTGGTGGTGGTGATGGTGACACACCTGCGGGCGGCGGCGTTGATCAGCGCCACCCTGCCTCTGTCGGTGCTGGGGGCCTTCATCGCCATGAAGCTCGCCGGGGTGGAGGCCAACGTGGTGGCCTTGGCGGGGATCGCCATTGCCGTCGGCACCCTGGTGGACATGGGGATCATCATCACCGAAAACGTGTTGAGACACCTGGGCGAAGCTCCGCCGGGGCAGCCCCGGGCGGTGGTGGTGCGGCGAGCCGTGGGGGAGGTAGCTTCAGCGGTGCTGGCCGCCATCGCCACCACGGTGGTGGGGTTCTTGCCTGTCTTCACCATGACCGGGGCGGAGGGAAAGATGTTCACTCCCCTGGCTTTCACCAAGACTTTCGTACTCCTGGCGGCGGTGATTCTGGCCGTCGCTGTGGTACCGACGCTGCTCCAGGCGGTGGTGGCGCCCCGGCTGGACGCCCCGGGGGCTGGGCGGTGGGGACGCCTGGGGGTCATGGTGGGCGGCGCCGCGCTGCTGGGGGTGGCCGTCCTCCAGGGGTGGAGGGGGGTGACGGCGGCGGCACTGGTGGTCCTGGTCGGGACGGCGCTGGGCCTGGTGCGCCCCCGCCTGCCGGTATGGTTGGGAGGGCCCCGCGCGGTCTCCTTGCTGGCGGCGCTGGCCGTGGCGGTAGTCTTGGCCCGGGTTTGGGAGCCCCTGGGGCCGGAGCAGGGGGCGATGCGCAACGCTCTCTTTGTGGTGCTGCTGGTGGGTGGGCTTTTGGGCCTGTTCCTGGCGGTGCAACGGGCCTACCCCGCCCTGCTGGGGTGGTGCCTGGCCCACAAGGGGGTCTTCCTGGCCGTGCCCGCCCTGCTGGTGGTGCTGGGCTCCACCATCTGGCTGGGGTTCGGCCGTCTCTTCGGCTTCGTGCCAGCGGGACTGGAGCGGCTGGGACTGCCCGGCCAGGCGCTGCGCACCAGTGTGCCGTGGGTATGGGCGGTGCACCACCTCCCCGGGCTGGGGCGGGAGTTCATGCCTCCCCTGGACGAGGGGTCGTTTTTGTGGATGCCCACCACCATGCCCCACGCCTCCCTGGGGGAGGTGCTGGAGGTGCTGCAGCATCAGGATCGGGCCATTGCCGCCATCCCGGAGGTGGAGATGGTGGTGGGTAAGCTGGGGCGGGCCGAAACCGCCCTGGACCCGGCTCCCGTCAACATGATCGAAACGTTGATCACCTACAAGAGCGAATACCTCACCGACGAGACCGGGCGGCGGCTCACCTTCCGCTACGACCGCCGCCGCGGGGAGTTCCTGCGGGACGCCGAGGGCCGCCTCATTCCCGATTCTCGCGGGCGCCCCTTCCGGCAGTGGCGGGATCACATCCGTTCCCCCCAGGACATCTGGGAGGAGATTTCCGCCGCGGCGGCCATGCCCGGCACCACCTCCGCCCCCAAACTGCAGCCGATCGAGACCCGGCAGGTGATGCTGCAAACCGGGATGCGGGCCCCCATGGGGCTCAAGTTGCGCGCCGCCGATCTGGCGACTCTGGATCGCATGGCGGTGGACCTGGAGCTGGCCCTCAAGAAGGTGCCGGTGGTGCGGCCGGAGACGGTCAACGCCGAGCGGGTGATGGGCAAGCCCTACCTGGAGGTCCGCGTGGACCGCCGGGCCATCGCCCGTCACGGCCTCAACGCCGCCGAGGTGCAGCGGGCGGTGGCCGCCGCCGTGGGGGGGCTGGCGGTTACCACCGCGGTGGAGGGACGGGAGCGTTACCCGGTGCGGGTGCGCTACCCCCGGGAGCGGCGGGGGGACCTGGAGACCTTGGAGCGGGTGCTGGTGGCGGGCAGGGATGGCGCACAGGTGCGCCTGGGGCAACTGGCCGAAATTGCCTACGTACGGGGGCCGGACATGATCCGCAGCGAGGACACCTTCCTCACCGCCTACATCACCTTCGGCGGCCAGCCGGGGCTGGCGGAGGTGGAGGTGGTGGAAGCTGCCCGGGCGGCGTTGGAGGCCCAGGTGCGGTCGGGGGAACTGCCGGTACCACCGGGGGTGAGCTGGCGCTTCTCCGGGGCGTACGAGAACCAGCTGCGGGCCGCCGCTACCTTGCGCCTGGTACTCCCTCTGGCACTCTTCATCATATTGTTGATCCTGTACTTTCAGTTCCGCTCTCTGGCCACTACCCTGTTCATCTTTGCCGGCATCGCCGTGGCCTGGGCGGGGGGCTTCGTGATGATTTACCTTGTTGCCCAGCCGTGGTTTGCCGATATCACCCTCATGGGGGCCAACCTGCGGGAAATCTTTCAGTTCCACCCGGTCAACCTATCGGTGGCAGTGTGGGTGGGCTTCCTGGCCCTGTTTGGCATTGCCGTGGACGATGGGGTGCTGATGGCCACCTACTTGCGGCAGCGTTTCGTGGAGGTGCGCCCGGACACGGTGGAACGCATTCGCTGCGAGGTGATCTTTGCCAGCTCCCGCCGGGTGCGCCCGGCCCTCATGACCTCGGCCACCACGATCCTGGCCCTGCTGCCGGTCCTCGCCTCCACCGGGCGGGGCAGCGACGTGATGATCCCCATGGCCATCCCCACCGTGGGGGGGATGAGCTGGGCGCTGCTCACCATGTTCACCGTGCCGGTGCTCTACTGCTGGTGGGCGGAGCGCCTCGTCCGCCGGAGTGCCTCGGGGAGGACCGGCGACCGGGGCCAGTGACCGTGACCGTGCTGCTGCGCGGGCCTCTGGCCCGCCCTCACGGTCGGTATGCTTTTTTGCCGGCTGGAACGGTGCCCGTTTCCGGGTCGGTGACGGTGTCCGTGACCGTGCCCGGTGTCCGTGTCCGTGCCAGGCCGCGGGGCGGTTCTTCGTCCGTCGTCTCTGCTATCGTTGCCGGGCATGACCGATCAGCGGGAACGGGGCGATCTCCGGTCGGCCCTGCCGCCGGCGCTGTTGGAGCGCGCCCTGGGGGCGGCAGGGGAGGGGATCGTCATCGCCGACGCCCGTCTGCCGGACATGCCGCTGATCTTCGTGAATGCCGCCTTCGAAGGGGTGACGGGCTACACCCGGGCGGAGGCGCTGGGACGCAACTGCCGATTTCTCCAAGGGCCAGGAAGCGACCCGGCGGCATTGGCGGCGATACGCACGGCCCTGGCCGAGCGCCGCGGAGTGGTGGTGGAGCTCCTTAACTACCGGAAGGACGGCACGCCCTTTTGGAATCGCCTGAGCATCACCCCGGTGTTCGACGAGGCGGGAGAGGTGACGCATTTCATCGGCGTGCAGTCGGATGTCACCGAGCGGCGGCTGGCCCAGGAGCGGCTGGAGGCGGCCAACCGGCAGATGCGGCGGGACCTGGAGGCGGCGGCACGGATTCAGATGAGTCTGCTGCCGGCTGTCCCACCCCGCCTACCGGGGGCGAGGGTGGCCTGGACTTTTCGCCCTTGCAAGGAGCTGGCCGGGGACATGCTCAACGTCTTCGCCATGGACACCGACACGGTGGTTTTTTTCGTCCTGGACGTGAGCGGCCACGGGGTGGGGGCGGCGCTGCTGTCCTTCACCCTGGCCCACACCCTGGCGGCGGTTCCGGGGCAGTCCTGCCTGTTGCGCGCGGCCGGGGAAAACTGGTTTCCCGCCCCGCCCGCGCAGGTGGCGGCGGAGCTGAACCGGCGCTTTCCCCTGGATCCGGCGGCGCCGCAGTTCTTCACCCTTTTCTACGGCCTTCTCACCCCCTCCAGCGGGCGGGTGCGGTACGTCTCTGCCGGGCATCCTCTGGCGTTGGTGGCGCCGGCCGAGGGGGTGGCCCGCCGGCTGGCGGCCACAGGGCCACCGGTGGGGGTAAGTGAGGCCGCTTCCTACACCGAGGGCACGCTGGAACTGCGCGCCGGTGACCGGCTGGTGGTGTTTACCGACGGCCTCACCGAGGCCCTCTCCCCGGGCGGGGAGGAGCTGGGGTTTGAACGGGTGGTGCAGGTGGTGACGGGGGCGGCGGGGCGGCGGGTGGAGCAGCTGGTGGAAGCGCTGGCGGAGGCGGGAGTGCGGTGGGCGGGGGGCGCCCCTCACGATGATATCTCGGTGCTGGTGCTGGAGGGTTGCGCCAGTCCAGGTGGGGAGAGGTGAGGCATGCACGTGGCGGAAGGGGTGCTCTCCCCGACGGTGGTGGCGGTCAGCTGGGTGGGAGCGGTTGCGGCCATTGGCGTGGGGGCTCGCCGCATGGCAGCCGAAGAAGTGCCGCGGGTTGCCCTTCTGGCGGCGGCGTTTTTCGTGGCATCCCTGATTCGCGTGCCGGTGGGGCCCGCCAGCGCCCACCTGGTACTCAACGGAGTTATGGGGGTGCTCCTGGGGTGGAGCGTGTTTCCGGCCCTGGTCGCGGCGCTTCTGCTGCAAGCGGTCTTCTTTGGCTTCGGCGGGATCACCTCCTTGGGAGCCAACGTGCTCATCCTGGGGGTGTCGGCCCTGACCGCCCGCGGGGTGTTCGCCCTGGGGCGGTCCCCTCGAGAAGGGGCTAAGGCCGCCGCCGTCCGGGGGGCGCTCGCCGGCGCGATGGGCGTCGGTGCGGGCGTCGCTCTGTTGGGGGCATCGCTGGCAGCCAGCGGCCGGGAGTTCCTGCCCGCCGCGGCGGTGGTGGCGGCCACTCACTTACCGCTGGTAGCGGTGGAAGCGGCGGTGGCGGCGGCGGGCCTGTCGTTTCTCTCCCGGGTGCGGCCAGAACTACTGCCGGTCAGCCGCCGACGCGGCAGGGAGGGTGGGACATGAAGACGCGCTCGGGACGGAAGAGCTGTGGGCGGGCTGTCCTCGCCAGCGGGGCGGCGCCGGGGGTGGGACCGTGCCTGCTGGCGGCGCTGCTTTGGCTGACCGTGGGTATCGCCGAAGCCCACCGCGTGAATGTGGCGGTGCGGGTCGTGGGTCGCACCGTGGAGGGATCGGCCCGGTTTCACGGCGGCCGCCCGGTAACCGGGGCGGTGGTGGAGCTGCGCGGGGCCAGTGGGGACGTGCAGTCCACCGCCGTCACTGATGGGGAGGGTCGCTTCGCGCTGCCGGTGAGCCGGCGGGAGGCCCTGGAAGTGGTGGTGCTCACCGCTGACGGTCACGCTGCCAGGGCGCGGGTGGCAGCGGAGGCGCTGCCCCCCGCGCTGGAGGGTGAGCCGGTGGTTGCCCCCCAACTCCGTGAAGAGGAGTTGACCCGCCTGGTGGTCGAGCAGGTGGGCGCCGAGTTGGCCCGGCAACTGGAACCCATCTCGGAACGGTTGGCTCGCCTGGAGGGGCGTATCGCCGTCCGGGACGTGCTGGGCGGGCTGGGGTACCTGCTGGGGCTGGCCGGGTTGGCGGCCTACCTCTTGGCCCGGCACCGGGGGGAAGGCCGCCGGTGATCATCTTCGATCATGAGGGGGGAGGGTCGCTGTTAGGGGTGGACCCTCGCCTGCGACTGGCGGCGGTGCTGCTTTTGGCTTTGCTGCTTTACGCCGTGCCCTCCCCGGTGGGGGCGGCGGCGGCGCTGGGACTCGCCGCGGGGGTAGCGACGCTGGCGCGGGTTCCGCCAGGCCGTACCCTGCGCCGGCTGGCGGCGCTCAACCTCTTCATGGTGATGGTGGTGGCGGTGGTCCCTCTGGGGGTGCCCGGGGAGCCCCTGGGGGCCCTGGGAAGTCTGGCCTGGAGCCGGGAGGGAGTTGTCCGGGCGGGGCGCATCGCCCTGCAGGCCAACGCGGTGATGTTGGCCGCCTTCGCCCTGCTGGCGACGCTGGACCCGGTGCGCCTGGGGTTGGCTCTGCGAGGTCTGGGAGCCCCCCGCCGGATAGTGGTGCTGTTCTTCCTGCTGGTGCGCTACATTGAGGTCATCCACCAAGAATACCACCGGCTGGCCGACGCCCTCGCGCTGCGGGGCTTTCGACCCCGGGCTAACCGACACACCTTGAGAACCTTCGGCTACCTGATCGGGCAACTGCTGCTGCGCAGCCTGGAGCGGGCCGACCGTATCCTGGCGGCCATGCGTTGCCGCGGCTTCGACGGGCGGTTTCACCTGCTGGCTGCCCCCGTCCCCGGCCGGGGGAATGTTGCCTTTGCGGTGGGCTGGACGGCGGCGCTGCTGGTGGTGGGGTGGCTGGGGTGGCGGGCGAGCCTCTGATTCGCTTGGAAGGGGTGAGTTTCGCCTACAAGCCGGGTCATCCGGTGCTTGCCGATGTCCACCTGGAGCTGCACCCCGGGGAACGGCTGGGCCTGGTGGGCCCCAACGGCAGCGGCAAGACCACCTGCCTTCACCTGATTGTGGGGCTGCTTCACCCCCAGGCTGGAGTGGTCTGGGCCTTCGGGCGGGAGAGGGGGCGGGAGCGCGATTTTGCCGAGGTGCGGGCGCGGGTCGGCTTGGTGTTTCAAAACCCAGACGACCAGCTCTTCTGCCCGACGGTGCTGGAAGATGTGGCCTTCGGGCCGTTGAACCTGGGGTGGCCGCGGGAGAAGGCACTGGCGGCGGCGACGGGCGCGCTGGCCCGGGTGGGGTGCGGTGAGCTGGGCGGGCGCCTGATTCACCACCTCTCCTATGGGGAGAAGCGCCTCGTGGCCCTGGCAGCGGTGCTGGCCATGGAGCCGGAGGTGCTGCTGCTTGATGAACCCACCAACGGGCTGGACGAGGCCTCCTGCGAGCGCGTGGGTGAAATCCTGGCCGCCCTGCCCCAGGCCATGATCCTGGTCTCCCACCAGCGCGACTTCCTCCAGGCGCTGGTGCATCGCCGGCAGTCCCTGGACATCAGCCGCTTCGCCGGCGGGCCGGGGTGAGCGCGTGGGCCGGGCCGAGGGGTCCTTGGGAGTTCCGTCGCGCAGCCGAGCGAGGGGGGGGAGTTGGCCGGGGGCCTGGGCAAAAAAAATAGCGATACCAGGTACCGGGGGGTGGGTAGGGTAAGATCACCCCAGCACGTGGAGGACGCGCCTCAACCCCCAGGACGCCTGCCGCGAGTTCTGGCCTTTGGGTCGATAGCCGCGGTTGTCCTGCTCCGCCCGGCAGGGGCAATGGCCGCCGATGATTTGCTCCATCAGGCCAGTGGTGCGGATGTGGCCGCACTGTTGGCGTGGGTGCTGTTGGCGCTGGGGTTTTCCTTTCTGTGCTCGGTTTCCGAGGCCACCCTGCTGAGCACCACCCAGGCTTTCATCGCCGCCCTGGGCGAGCGCCACCCCCGTCAAGCGGCGCGCCTCAAGCGCGTGCGCCAGGACGAGCTGGGGCGCTCCCTGGCCGGCATCCTCACCCTCAACACCATCGCCAACACCGCCGGGGCCGTGGGCGCCGGTGCCAAGGCGGCGGTGGTGTTCGGCTCCTTCTGGGTGGGGGTGTTCTCGGCTGCCCTCACCCTGGCCATCCTCTTCCTCTCCGAGATCATCCCCAAGACCCTGGGGGCGCTGTACTGGCAGTCGCTGGCAGTGCCCGTGGCGGTTCTCGTGCGCGGCTTGGTAGTGGCCCTTTTTCCTTTGATTCTGGTGGCCGAGCAGGTGACCCGCTCCCTCTCCCGCCATGCGCCGGCCCAGACCTTCAGCCGGGAGGAGTTCCTGGCCATGGCCGGCGTGGGGGAGCGAGCGGGGCAGTTGAACGAGCAGGAGTCGCGCATCCTCAAGAATCTTTTCCGCTTTGGCTCGTTGAAAGCGAGGGACATCATGACCCCGCGGCCGGTCATCCAGGCCTTACCGGATCACCTCACCGTGGCAGAGGCGGTAGCCCGGCACGGGCAGACACCTTTTACCCGCCTGCTGCTCTACCGGGGTGAGATCGACCAGGTCACGGGGTTTGTGATTAAGGACGAAATTCTGCTGGCTCAGGCCCAGGGGCGAGGTGATCTACCGGTATCGAGGCTGGCCCGGGAAATCAAGAGCGTCAGCGGCGGCATGCCGCTGTCCACGCTGCTGGAGTTCTTGCTCCAGGAGCGCGTGCACATCGTCCTGGTGGTGGGGGAGTACGGGGAGGTCAAGGGGCTCGTCACCCTCGAGGACGTGGTGGAAACCCTCCTGGGCATGGAAATCGTGGACGAGGTGGACACGGTCGAGGATCTGCAGGCCCTGGCCCGCCAGCGCTGGGCCGCCCGCGCCCGCGCCCTGGGCCTGGACGTGGAGGCTCCTCTGCCAACCCCGTCGTCCCAGGGGTGAGGCTCGGCGCCGGTGGAAACCCGCGCGGCGTGAAGGCAGACGGCCGTGCGGCCGGTTCCGCGACTTGCGCTCACCGGTCAGAAAGTGGACCATCCAACGTTCGGAAAGTTGACCACCCTCGGCAGGGGTCCGGTGGCTTGGCGCGCAGCGGCAAGCCACCGGAGGAACGATGCCGAGGATGGATCGGGTACACGTCATTGTGTTGGTGGAGGGGTTCTCGATCCGGAGAGTGGCGCGGGAGCCGGGAGTCAGCCGGCAGGTGGTGCGCAGCCGCCTCGGGACCTCGCAGCCGGTCCGGCGGGAGAGCGGCCCGCGGCCGAGGCCAGTGCTGGCGCGGATTGCGAGGCGCATCGAGAAGCCGATGGAGGAATGGGGTCCAGGGACCACGGCCAAGCAGCGGATCACCGGGACGCGTGTGCATCGGCAGCTGGTTGAGGAGGGCTTGCGGACCGGCATCACGACCCTGCGGCAGGTGCTCGCCGAGCGACGGCGGCAGCGCTCGGAGGTCATGATTCCTCTCGTCCATCGTCCCGGGGACGAGGCCCAGGTCGACTTTTTCGAGGTCACCGTCGAGGTCGCCGGGATGGTGCGCAAGGCGTGGAAGCTCGTCCCGCGGTTGATGTACTCGGGGCGGGATGAGGCGTGGATCTAGGAGAGCTGCGACCAGCTTGCGTTTTCCGATGGCCACGTCCGAGCGTTCGCCCACTTCGGTGCTGTCCCGTGGCGGATCGTCTATGACAACCTCTCCTCCGCGGTCAAGCGGATCTTCTGGGTCGAGCGGGAGATGAAGCTCTTCATTCCATCCTCCTCGTGAGTCGATCGGGCGACTCGGATGGTGGGCGGATTCTCTCTCTTTCGTATCAAGCGCCCGCGTTGCTTCATCGGAGATCGACTCGACGTGGAATCGTTGCCTCAGGTACGAAACGATTCGAAGCCGGTTGGTTGGAGAGCATGCTTTGCGAGGTGGGAGGCGGGGATGAGGCCGCCGATGAGTGACAGGGCAGTGCCGATCAAGCGTTTCAGCCGGCG